>NZ_JBSGEZ010000001.1:92764-398228 GCF_053603155.1 Nocardia sp. NPDC004260
AGTCCACATTGCCATCCACACCACCGGTGGCACCACCACCAGCGATATTCACCTGGCAACCCACGGTGTAACCCGGGAAGATCTTGCCCCCGGCCGCGCCGGAGAGCTCGACCTGCGCGCTGCCCGAGACCCACGCGTTGCGGTGCAACGGCGTCGCGCCCATGGACGGACTGATGTTGGCCGATTCGCCGACCAGACGGATGGTCACGACGGTGCCATCGGAGAGCGTCTTGGTCAGCTCCCCACCCGGCAGCGGAACGAAGGTGTCGGCATTCGCCGCACCGGTGGAGAACAGGCCCATGGCGATGGTGGCAGCGGCGCCGAGGCCGGCCATCCGCGCCAGGTTCTTACGGTTGATCATGGTTTGGTATCCCTCGAGGGTTGAGTCCGCTTCAGCGGGAAGATGGTTCGTTGGGTTCGACAGACGTCAGCCGATGCTGAACGGCATCCCGTAGAGGGTGGTCTTCGAGTAGTGATCGCCGATGATCTCGACGACCGTGTACGAACGCGCCTGCGCGTAACCCGCGCAGCCCTGGATCTGGATCTCGGCATCCTGGTATTCGACGGAGTAGACACCGGCCTTGAGGATGTCCTTGTAGTCGATCTGAACGAACTTCACTTCGCCGGGACCGAGGTTGACGCCGATCGAACCGCCCGCGCTGGCGCCGCTGAGGTTCACGCTGCCGGACACACCGGCGGAGATCGCGTCATCGGCGATGCTGATCTGGCAGCCGACGATGTAACCGGTGCTCAACTGCGACGAACCATGCGTCGAGGAGTTGTTGGTTCCGGGGTTTCCGGTCGGACCGTTGTTGGGACCGATGGTGCCTTCCGGCGTCTCGGTGACATCGGCGACGGCGTTGCCCGACACCCAGACCACCCGGCCTGCGCCGTTGGCGGCCAGCGACGGCGAAATCAGGGCCCGCTCTCCGTTCCTGGTGATCGTCACGCCGGGCCCTACCTTCTGACCGTCCGGCAACGGCACGAAGGTATCGGCATTGGCGGCACCGGTCGAAAGCAGGCCCATGGCAACAGCCGCGGCAGCGCCTACGCCCGCGACGCGGGCACCGCGGCGCAGACCTTTGGTGCGGTTCTCGCTCATACTTCCCCTCATCAGGTTCAAACAGTCAACCTCGACCATCGAGGCTGGACAGTGGTCCTCTCAGGCCCAGCTCAGTGTGTCGCCCCTTTGTTGCCGATGTGTAACCGGTTGTTATTTCGGCGCAACGGGCAGGGGGCAACGGAACCGAGCCGGGTTCCGCCGAGCGGGCTTTCACGCGTGCCGGCACCCACGACCGCGGGTCCCAATGTGAGTGGCTCGATGGGAGATTAAACGGTTCGTAACGACCGCCGCAACGAAAAGTTTCGTAAAGTTCAAGGTGACTCACATCACACTTGCGTACATCCGAATATGGCTTGACGTGCATAAATACCGGTTCGCTACAGCCGATTCCGGTGGGAAAACCGAGCTGGCGGCACAGCAGGGCCAGCGTACGGATACGGGACACGACCGTAAGGATCTCGTCCGGATTATTTCCGGTCAGAAATGATCACTGGCGCGTTTCGCAAGCCAGGGGAAACGACTACGTAGCTACTACGTAGATAACGGACTCAGCCGTGATGCGGGGGAACCTGGGCGCGCAGCCAGTCGTCAGCGGACCGGACGTCGTCGCGCTCGTCGCGCTCGTCGGCGGTGGTGTCGGGCAGCGCGTCGCCGAAGACCTCCGCCAAGCGCGCGGCATCCCTCGCCCGGCGACCCGCCGGGCGAGGATGCTCAGAAGGCGTGGAGGCGGTAATTACTCGACCAATCCGGAGAGTTCACCGATCACCCGGCTGGCGAGCGGGCCCAGCGTCGCCATGCCGTCGCGAACGGCGGAACGGGTGCCGGGCAGGTTGACCACCAAGGTGCTTCCGGACACGCCGGCCACCCCGCGGGAGAGCCCCGCGTCCAGCGAGCCTGCCACCCGGCCGGAGGAACGAAGGGCTTCGCTGATCCCCGGCAACTCGCGGTCGAGCACCTGCGAGGTGGCCTCCGGCGTCACGTCGCGCGGGGACATGCCCGTACCGCCGACGGAGATCACCAGATCGACGCCGCCGATCACCGCCGTGTTGAGCGCGTTGCGGATCTCGACCTCGTCGGCCTGCACCGACACCGACGCGTCCACGAGGAAACCCGCTTCGGTGAGCAGCTCGGTGACCAGCGGGCCGAGCGAGTCAACACCTCCATGCGCCGTCCGATCGTCCACGACCACCACCAGAGCACGCCCCGCCACAGGAGCATCGATTTCCATGGTGCTCACCGTAGCGCCTGCGTCCAGCAACTCGGCGGCCGCACCGAGAACGTCGGCGTTCACATCGATCATCGGCCCAGGCCCGCCGGGCACCGCGCGCATCACCGGCCGCCGTCCGCGGGCGCGCCGGAGAGGGTCACCTCGACGGTCTTGGCATTGTTGCCTTGATCATCGGTGTAGGTGACTTTCACCTTGTCTCCCGGTTGGTGCGAGCGCACCGCGGCGACGAGCGCGTTCCCGGAATCGATCGGGCGGTCGTCGACCTTCGTCACGACTGCCCCCGGCGGGATGCCCGCGCGCGCGGCGGGGCCGTCCGCCGTGACATCGCGGACCTTCGCGCCGGAAACCTGCTGCGCCGGGTCCTGCTGCCGCGACACCGTGATCCCGATCTGCGCGTAGGTGGCCTTGCCGGTCTTGATCAGTTCGTCGGCCACCCGGCGCGCCTGATCGACGGGGATCGCGAACCCGAGTCCGATCGATCCGGTCTGGCCGCCCGCTGTCTCGGCGGGCCCGAGCGTCGCGATGGCGGTGTTGATGCCGATCAGCTTGCCGCTGCCGTCCACCAGCGCGCCACCCGAGTTGCCCGGGTTGATCGCGGCATCGGTCTGGATCGCGTCGATCACCGGGCTGACCGCGGCGCCCGCCTCGCTTCCGTCGCCGGTGGTCACGACGGGCCGGTTCAGCGCCGACACGATGCCCGTGGTGACCGTGCCCGCAAGGCCGAGCGGCGACCCGATCGCGACGACCGGCTGGCCGACTTGCAGATTCGCCGAGCCACCCAGCTCGATGGGAGTGAGGCCGGTCTTCCCGGAAACCTTGATGACGGCCAGGTCGGAAACCGGATCGGCGCCGACCAGCGTGGCGGGCGCGCTGCTGCCGTCGGAGAACACGACCTCCATCTTGGCGCTGGGCCCGCCGCCCGCGGCGACGTGGTTGTTGGTCAGGATCAGGCCGTCGGAGGACAGGATCACCCCGGAGCCCTCCCCCTCGGCCTTACTGCTGGCCACCTTGATCATCACGACGCTGGGCAGCACCTTCTGCGCGACCGCCTGGGTGGAACCGGCCGGAGCGTTCACGGCGTTGCTCACGTTCGGCTTCGGAGCGTCCAGCGCGTTGGTCACCGGTGCCCGACCGTCGTCGCCGTGCGTGACCAGCGCACCGACCGCACCGCCGATACCACCGCTGACCAGCGCGAGCGCGACCGCGCCCGCGGCCAGACCCGCGCGGAACGGACGCCGGGCCTGCGCGGGCGGTGCGCCGTAGGGGCCGTGCGGTTGCGTGGCGTCGGCCGGTGGACCGAAGGACGCCGGATACCCGGGGAAGGGCGCGGCCGGATGGTGCTGCGGAGGGAACTGCGCGGTGGGATGCTGTGCTGCCTGCGGGCCGTAACCGGGGGCGTGCGCCTCCCCTGGCCCGAACCCGCCCGCGTCCGGCGCACCCGGCTCCCGGCGATCCTTCGAATCCTCGGTCATGGACTCCTCGTTTCTGCTCACGTCTCGTCCAGGTTGGCCGCGGCGACTGAGAGCGGACTGAGACCGCGCTTTCAGTTTTCCGAGAGCTGCCGGTGCGAAATAGAATCACCGGCAAGTTGATGTCTCAAATCCTGCCGCAAACCAATCGGAGCATTGTCCGAAATACCTCACCGACGACGAATATTCCGCACAGAACTCGAGATTGTGACGGAAATGGAGTTCCGCCGCTCACTATTGCGTCAATCGGACACCGGCGCGCCCGGCTCGCCGGGCAACACGATGCGAACGACGGCGCCGCCGCGTTGCGAGGTATCAATGGCGATCGTACCGCCGTGTTTCGTCACCACCTGTTTGACAATCGCCAGGCCGAGGCCCGAGCCCGGCATCGATCGCGACGACATGACCCGATAGAAACGCTCGAACACCAGCTCGCGTTCCGCCGCGGGAATACCGGGACCGGCGTCGTCGATGGACAGCTCCAGCAACCCCGGACCGCTCTCCCGCATCAGAATGCGCACCTGCGCGCCCGCCGGGCTCCACTTGGCCGCGTTGTCGAGCACGTTCAGCACCGCACGCTCCAAGCCCGCCTCGTGCCCGTAGACGAACCACGGCCGCAGGTCGGCGAGGAACTCGATGCCGGTGCGGCGACGGCGGGCGCGCTCGAGCGCTCGTTCCACGACCTCGCCCAGATCCACGCGCTCGTAGACGGTCTCCGGCGCGTCCTCGCGCGCGAGATCGACCAGGTCGCCCACGAGCGTGGACAACTCCTCGATCTGCGCCATCACGTCGGCGCGCAGTCCGGCCATGTCCTCGTCCGGGATGCGCGGAGCGCCGGGACGGCTCGACGCGATGAGCAGTTCCATGTTGGTCCGCAGGGACGTGAGCGGCGTGCGCAGCTCGTGCCCGGCGTCGGCGACGAGCCTGCGCTGCCGGTCGCGCGACTCCGCGAGCGCGCGCAGCATCGTGTTGAAACTCTCTGTGAGCCTTGCCAGTTCGTCGTCGCCGGTCACCGGGATCGGGGTCAGGTCGTCGGTGCGGGCGATGCGCTCGGTGGCCGCCGTCAGCCGCGCGATGGGCCGCAGGCCCGTGCGGCCGACCGCCGTGCCCGCCGCGGCGGCCAGTATGACGCCGCAGCCGCCGACGACGAACAACAGCCAGGCGAGCCGGTCGAGCACCTCCCTGGTGCGGTCCAGGCGCTGGGAGATGACCAGCGTCGCACCGGAGTTGGTATAGACCGCGAGCACGCGCTGATCGCCGTCGGTGCGCAGCGACGAGCTGCGTTCCCCGCGGGCCACGGCCACCTCCTGCGGCCCCACCGGCGGATCGGTGGACTGCGGCGGCAGCCAGCGCCGCAGATCGGGATAGATCAGCGCGATGCCGGTGTCGTCGTAGAAGGCGGCGGCGACCATCAGATTCAGGTTGTTGAACCCGTACGGGTTACTGGCGATCACCGCCGTGGACCGGCTGCGCAACTGAGCGTCCACGTCGGCGTACAACGCGCGCGCCACCAGCGCGTACGCCGCGATCGAGGTGACCGCCACCGCGATCGCCACCACGGAGGCGGCCAGCAGCGTCACCCGCCACCGCAGGGAGACCGACCGCGTCAACGGCATGGGCGGCCGCATGTCCACGGGCTCGGACGGACGCTGGCCGAGTGCGGCGACGGCGGGACGCTTGGGAGGTGTTCGTGCCATGACCGAGGACCTACGGCGGCGTTTCACGCAGCACATAGCCGACGCCGCGCACCGTGTGGATCAGCCGCGGCTCGCCCTCGGCCTCGGTTTTGCGGCGCAGATAACCGATGTAGACCTCGAGCGCGTTTCCCGAGGTCGGGAAATCGTAGCCCCAGACTTCCTCGAGAATGCGGCTACGGGTGAGCACGCGGCGCTGGTTCGCCATCAGCATTTCCAGCAGTGAGAACTCGGTACGAGTGAGACTGATCTGCCTGGCGCCGCGGGACACCTCGCGGGTCACCGGATCCAGCGACAGGTCGGCGAACTTCATCGCCTCCGACGCGTCCCCCGGGCCCGCGGCCGTGCGCCGCAACAGCGCGCGCAACCTGGCCAGCAGTTCCTCCAGCGCGAACGGCTTCGGCAAATAGTCGTCCGCCCCGGCATCGAGCCCCGCGACCCGCTCCGATACCGAATCCCGCGCGGTGAGAACCAATATCGGCAAATCATCGCCCGTACTCCGGAGACGGCGGCAGACCTCGAGCCCGTCCAGCCGGGGCATCATCACGTCCAGGACGAGCGCGTCGGGTCGCTGGACAGTTGCCTTCTCCAGCGCGTCCACACCGTCCACCGCGAGATCGACGGAGTAGCCGTTGAAGGTGAGCGACCGGCGCAGCGATTCCCGGACCGCCCGATCGTCATCGACCACCAGAATGCGCATGCCACCAGTTTGACCGCACCGACTGAGAGGTAACTGAGAGGGCGCTCCCGACACGCCGTGGTGAGCAGCCACGACACGCCACGGTGCGTCGCCCCCGTCAACCCGGGGTGACCAGGGTCTTCCACGGCCCCGCGGAGAAGTTGACGCGTCCCTTACGCATTACACCGCGAAACTCGTTCTCTATAGCCATATTCGGTAATTTGCGCGGCGGCTCCCCCGGATTGCCGATGACCACTCTGCACGGTATGTTCCGTGCGGTAAAAAGAAGACCTCTAGTTGGTTCTTTGCGGGTTGAATCAATACCGAACAGCCACGCGCGCCCGAGGTCACTGGTGAAGCGGAGGCGACGGAAGCGGATGGAAGCTGCACCGCGGTCCTGGCAATTCAGCCTGTCGAACTGGTCGGTCACCCGCAAGGTTGGCGTGGTGCTGGTGCTTCCGGTGCTGCTGGCGACTGTCTTCGCCGTGCTCCGAATCAACAACGAACTGCGTACCATGGCGCAGTTGGACGCGGCGACCGAACAAGCCATCATCATCCGGCCGATCGTCAAGTTCGGTTCGGCCACCGAGCAACTCGGCGTCACCGCGACCGCCACCTGGGGCAACGCCGCGGACCCGCAGACCGACGCCGCGCTGACGAAGTTCGACCAGGCACTGGCCGAACTGGAAGCCGCCTTGCAGACCACCAAGGTCAGCGGCCGGGTCACCTCCGAACTCGCCTCGGCCATCGCCACCGGCACCACGATGCGCAACAGCCTGCGCAACGGCTCGCCCGCCATGGTCGGCGAGCAGTCCGACGAGATCATGGTCCGCATCGGCAACGCGCTCGCGCTCTCGCCGTCGGTGGACGACCTGGTCATCCAGCGGTACTTCCTGCAGCTGGCCTCGGTGCAGACCGCGCGGCGCGTGCTCACCCAGCAGCGCATGCTGATCGGCTCGCCGGACGCGGGCCGCAACCCGAGCGTGCGGCCCCGCGTGCTGGTCGCCGCGGGCGCCGAGATCACGATGATCTACCAGTACGCGCAGATCCTGCCGGACTACGCGGGCAACATGCGCCCGCTGCTGGACGCGGTGCAGACGCGTCTCGGCACCTTCAGCCAGAACGCCGCCGATCCGGCGACCAATCCCGCCGTCGTCGATTCGCTGCTGATCAGCTCGGACACCTATGAGAAGACCACCGCGCAGCTGATCGACACCATCGACAGCGCCTTGGCCGCGCGCACCACCGAGGCGCAAGCCGGTGCGCTGCGCGAGACGACGATCGTCATCGGCATGCTGCTCGCGGGTCTCGCCCTGGCGCTCTCGGTCGCTCGTACCCTGGTCGTCCCGGTCCGCCGCCTGCGGCGGGACGCGCTCGAGGTCGCGCACATCAAACTGCCCGACGAACTCGCCGTGGTGCGCGCGGGCGGCACCACTCCCGAGATCACCCCGGTCGCGGTGCACTCCACCGACGAGATCGGCCAGCTGGCCCGCGCCGTGGACGAGATCCACGAGCAGGCGCTAAACCTCGCCGCCGACCAGGCCCGTCTGCGCCTGCAGATCGGGAACATGTTCGAGACCCTCTCGCGCCGCAGCCAATCGCTGGTCGAGCAGCAGCTGGCGCTGATCGAGGACCTCGAGCACGACGAGGACGACACCGACCGGTTGCAGAGCCTGTTCCGCCTCGACCACCTGGCCACCCGCATGCGCCGCAACGGCGACAACCTGCTGGTGCTCGCCGGTACCGCCTTGCGCCGCGGCCAGCTGCACCCGGTGCCGCTGTCGGACATGCTGTGGAGCGCGGTTTCCCAGGTGGAGGACTACCAGCGCGTCGAGATCGGCGCGGTGCCCGATGGCATCGTCGCGGGCGAGCCCGCCGTCGACATCGAGCACCTGCTGGCCGAGTTGATCGACAACGCGCTGCGGTACTCCCCGCCGACCACGCCGGTCACCGTGATGGTTTCGCGCGCGGTGGACGGCGGCTACCTGATCGAGATCACCGACCGCGGCCTCGGCATGTCCCTGGAAGACCTGCAGACGACCAACGACCGGCTCGCCTCCGGTGGCGAGGTCACCGTCGAGACCGCGCGCCGCATGGGCCTGTTCGTCGTGGGCCGCCTGGCCAAGCGTCACACCATCACGGTCAGCCTGCGCCGCACGTCCACGATGGCGCAGCAGCCGGGCATCACCGCCAGCGTGCACCTACCCGGCGCGCTGGTCGCGCCGCCGATGGACGTCACCGATCCGGCGGGCAAGCCGCTCGATATCACCGCCGAGCACCAGCTGCCCTCCCTGGTCACGCCGCCCACCGGCGCGCAGCCGCGCAACCTGGTTCCGGTGCCGAGCCTGCCGCAGCGCGACACCGCACGCTTCGGCGTGACGAGTTCCGGCCTGCCGCAACGCCGTCCGGCCATCCGCGTCGCCGACACTCCCGACCAGCCCACGGTCTCCACGCCGGTCGGTCGGGCGGTCAACCCGGCGGATCAGCCCGCCACCCAGCCGTGGCCGGTGCTCACGCCGCGCGCGGACGACCGCACACCCACCGGTCCGTTCGCCGCGGTGACGCCCTCCGCAGGGGAGCAAGCCGTCGAGCAGCAGCCCACGCGTACCGATCTGTGGACCGAGGTCAAGGACGACGAGCCGACGACCGGTCCCACACCCACCGTGCCGAGCCAGCCGCCCGCGCCGCAGACCACCGCCCGCTCCGGTCTGCCGATCCGGAAGCCGGCCGCGCCCGTCGAGCCACCGCAGGAGGCGGCGCCGGAACCCGCGACGGTGACTTCCTCCCGGCTGCAGCCGGTCGCAGGCTCCTCCCCGACCCCTATCTATCAACGCATGGTCTCGGAATGGCTGGTCGAGCCCTCGACCTCGCAATCGCCGGAAAGCTCGTGGTCCTCGCCTGGCGACGCGGGCTGGCTGGCCGCCGAGGACGCCAGCCATCCGACCACCACCGCGCGCACTGTCGGCGGCCTGCCTATTCGCAGGCCGGGCGCCCAGTTGGTGCCCGGCGGCCTGGCGCCCGCGGACGACGCGGGCCCGCGCGATCCGGAAGAAATCCGCAACAATTTGACCAGGCATCTCAGTGGGGTCCGCAGCGGGCGGGCCAATGCGCAGTACAACGACGGAGGGCTTGCATGACCAACGCGAAAAACAGCACCACGGACGAGAATCTGAACTGGCTGGTCGCCCGCTTCACCCGCGATGTGCCCGGCGTGTCCCATGCGGTGCTCGTATCGGCGGACGGCTTGTTGCAGGCCACCAGTCCGCACCTGCCCAGTGACCGTG
Source organism: Nocardia sp. NPDC004260 (assembly GCF_053603155.1). Taxonomy (NCBI): domain Bacteria; kingdom Bacillati; phylum Actinomycetota; class Actinomycetes; order Mycobacteriales; family Nocardiaceae; genus Nocardia; species Nocardia sp. NPDC004260. The sequence continues at coordinate 102,182 of NZ_JBSGEZ010000001.1, forward strand.
CCGAACAGCTCTCCGCCGTCACCGCCGGACTCGCCAGCCTTTCCATGGGCGCGGCGTCGCTGTTCGACGGCGGCAAGGTGATGCAGTCCATCGTGGAGATGCAGCGCGGCTACCTGCTGGTGATGAGCGTCGGAAACGGCTCGCATCTGGCCGTGCTGGCGAACAAGACACACGACATCGGCCGGATCGGCTACGAGATGGCGCTGCTGGTCGATCGGGTGGGCTCGGTGGTCACCGCCACCGCGCGCACCGCTGTCTGAGCGTGAGATGTCCAACCCATACGGTCCCGGACCACGACCCACCACGCGCGTCCGGCCCTACGCCCTGACCTCGGGGCGCACCGAACCCGCGATCGACCTGCCGTTGGAGGCGGTCATCGAAACCTTGTCGTACACTGCACATCTCGACTGGCCGACCGGCGACATCCGTACCGAGATACTGCGACTCGGCACACATCGGTTGTCGGTCGCGGAGATCGCGGCACATCTGGACCGGCCGCTCGGCATGGTCCGTGTGGTGATCGGCGACCTGGTCGTCGACGGCACCATGCGCGTGCATTCGACCCTGACCGAAGAGGCGAGCTATGACGAGCGCCGTTCCCTGATGGAAAGGACATTGCGTGGACTCCGCGCCCTATAGGAATCCGGGGCCCAGTGGACACCCCGGGCCAAGTGGAAATGTCGGATCGGGCAACGCCCCCGGCCCGGATGGCTTCGAGAACCGGGTCGCCTCGACGAAGATCGTCGTCGCGGGTGGCTTCGGCGCGGGCAAGACCACGTTCGTCGGCGCGGTATCGGAAATCGTTCCGCTGCGCACCGAGGCGATGGTGACCCGCTACTCCGACGGCATCGATGATCTCGCCGAGACGCCGGAGAAGGAGACCACCACGGTCGCCATGGATTTCGGCCGGATCATCCTGCCCGGCAACCTGGTGCTCTACCTGTTCGGCACGCCGGGCCAGCGGCGGTTCTGGTTCATGTGGGACGACCTGATCCGCGGCGCGATCGGCGCCGTGGTGCTGATCGACACCAGGCGGCTGGAGGACAGCTTCGCCGCGGTCGACTTCTTCGAGGCGCGCAAGCTACCGTTCCTGATCGCGGTCAACCGCTTCCCCGACGCACCGCGTTTCCCCATCGCGGAACTGCGCGAGGCGCTCTCGGTGCGCGAGGGCGTCCCGATCGTGGACATCGACGCGCGCAACGCGATCGAGGTGCGCCAGGCGCTCGCCGCGGTCACCGAGTACGCGATCGCCCAGCTGAAGGCCAGCGAACTGGAAGGAACGGCCCGCCATGCGTGAGGTCGCGGTCCTGGCCGCGGGTAGTGCCGCCACCACGTCCGTCGACCAGTTCGCGCTCGGCTATTGGCTGGTCGGGCTGTCGGTGGGCATTTCGGTCCTCGGCGCGATGGTCGGCCTCGCCTGCATACGGCACGGCGCGCGCTCGGTCCAGTTCCGGTTGGTGTGGCTGGTTTCTGCGGCGATATCGCTGGGCGGCGTCGGTGCGTGGCTGGCCACCTCGGTGGCCATGCTGGGCCTGAAAGTGCCCGGCAGCGCGATGCGTTACGACCCGGGCAGGCTGGTCGCGGCGCTGGTGGTGTCCATCGTGGCCGTCTTCGCGGCACTGCTGATCATCGGGCGCACGCCCCGGCTCGCGCTGCTGCTGCCCGGCGGCTTGGTACTGGGCCTGGGCATCGGCGTCACGCACTACCTCGGCATCGGCTCACTGGAGATCCAGGGTTCGGTGGGCGTGACGACCTGGCTGGCCGTCGTCTCCGCCGTGATCGGGGTGATCACCGCGACGGCGACGCTGTGGCTGTTCCAGACCTTGCGCTTCCCGCTGGCCCGCGCCGCGACGGTGCTGCTGTTCGGCGTCGGCGTGGCCGCCACCTACTACACGGCGGTGGCCGCGTTGCATTTCGACGTCAACCGGTCGGCGAAGGTGCCCGACGGCGTCGAGCTGTTCGACTTCGTGTTCCCGATGTTCGTCATCGGCTTGCTCGCGCTGACCGTGCCGATCTCCGCGGTGCTGATCGCACCGGATCGCCGCGAGTTGGCCGCACCACCGAAGCCGCGCAGGCCGAAGCTGGAGCCCGCCCGCTGATCCGGTTTCGCGGCGCCGTTCGGGGCCGATCGACCGTTTTCCGCTGACCGATCCCCGTCGGCGTGCCGGATTCGGCGATGCCACGGATTCACTCGCCCGGCCCACTTACAGTGGAAGCCATGCGTTTCGGTCTCGATTACGCCGCGGGTCGTCCAGGGGGCGCGGCGATTCGGGCGGCGGGGTACGACTTCGTGGTGCGGTATCTGTCCGACGGCGGCCCGAGTCTGCCCGGCAAACTGCTCACCCCGTCCGAAGCGAACGATCTGCGGGCGCACGGCATCTCGCTCGTCTCGAACTGGGAGACCACGGCCGCGCGGATGCTGGACGGCTACGGCGCGGGCATCGTCGACGCGCGTGCGGCCCTCGCGCAGGTGCTGCGCTGCGGCGGCCGGGTGGACCGGCCGATCTATTTCTCCGCGGATTTCGACGCGACGCAAGAGGACCAGTTGCGCGTCAACGCCTACCTGGACGGTGCCGCGACCGTGCTCGGCCGCGCGAACGTCGGTATCTACGGCGGGTATTGGACGGTCAGCCGCGCACTGGACGCCGGGTACGCGACCTGGGCGTGGCAGACCGACGCCTGGTCCGGCACGAACGTGGAGACCAGGCGTGCCATTCATCAGACGCGCCGCCAGGTGACGGTCGGCGGCGTGCGCTGTGACGTGAACGAGGCCGAGACGATCGATTTCGGCCAGTGGGATTTCGTGGAACAGGAGGAGCCGGACGTGACGCCGGAACAAGAGGCAGTGCTGCGCGACATCCAGATTCAGCTGCGCGGACCCGACTTGTCCGGCTGGCCGCAGCTGGGCGCCGACGCGGACGGCCGGAATCGGACGCTGGTGGACGGATTGGCCGCGGCGCTGACCCGAATAGCCGCGCTGGAGCGCGAATCCGCCGAGTTGCGAACGCAAGTAGGCGAATTGCGTACCGAGATCAGCGAACTGGAGGCGACGACGGCCGAGCTGACCGAGCAGGTGGAGCGCTGGAACGGACGACACTGGCCGTGGCCGCTGTCGCTGATCGAGGGTCCCGCGGCGCTTGTCGGTGAACAGCTGGCCCGCCTCGAGGCGCTGCTGCCGGACTTTCCCGGCCTGCCCGGACACGACGGCGAGCGGCGCGCACCGGGCGGCGACGCCGGGCTTACGGCGTTGACCTCGAAAGACCGAACCCACACCGGCGCGATCGACGAACGCACGCGGCTCGGTGAGCGGGAGTGACGGGGCGAGCGAAACCGGCTGAACGGCCCCAAAATTGGCGATGAGCGGGTTCTCTTGGGAACCAAGAGAACCCGCCCTCGACGACGAGGGTACCGGTATCGGGCTGCGCGCGCATCATTTTCGGCGAACTTTTCCTCGGCCGAAAACCGACCGACGGTCCGGGATTCCGCATGTGGCTATCCAGTCGCAATCACTTCCGGCGCAATAGTGCGACGTGATGCAGGGCACATTGGTAGCTAGAAAATAGCTATGCTGCCGATAACCGACCGGAAATTTTTTTCCGAAGGGCGCCGAAGTGCCCGTTTCCGGACAGTAGACCAGTATCCGGCCCGTTCGAGGCGAGGTCGGCATCGGTCGAGCAACCGGCCGTCGCTCGCGGCCTCGGGCACGGCAGCTCCTACGATCTCCGTGCGGGCGTACCGCTCAGAGTTTCTCGACGTCGATCAAGCCGCGCCGCACGGCCGCGACCAACCTGCGCGGCACCCGACGCACGACGCCTCCCACGGTCACCGCCACCAGATCCACCGGTGCGGCCTTCCAGTTCGACCGGCGGCTGCGGGTGTTCGACCGCGACATCTTCCGCTTCGGCACCGCCATCTCAGGCCCCCTTCCGCACGCGCTTGCCGTATTTGCGTTCGAACTTCTCCACCCGCCCCTGGGCGTCCAGCACGCGGTGCGCACCGGTCCAGAACGGGTGCGAATCGGCGGTGACGTCCACCGTCAGCAGCGGATAGGTGTTGCCGTCGGCCCACTCCACGGTGCGTGTACCGGTTGCCGTGGACCGGGTGAGAAACCGCTTGCCGGTGCTCACGTCCTCGAAGACCACCTGGTGGTAGTCCGGATGGATACCCTTCTTCATTTCGACTCTCCTTTCGGGGTTTTCAGGTCCTGCACGGGCTGCCCTGCCTCCCCGTCACTCGCGCATGGATCGGCGTGCCACTCGCCGAACGGGTCCTCCCATCGGGCGACCCGCTCCGGCGCGCGCTCGACCAGGCGCAGTTCGTCGTCCTCCACCAGCGCCCAGTGCAGCGCCTCCCGGATCTGTGCCGGATCGGCCTCGTGTACCAGGATGGACAGCGAGACGTCCCGGTCGCCGAATCGTTCGTCCCAGCGCAAGGCGGCCATGGCGAGACGCTCCGGGTCCGCCTCGGCCCGTTCCGCTTCCGGCATCGCGGCCAGCCAGCGCCCCGCACCGCCCACCCGCAGGCCACCGCCGGCGGATTCGAGCCACACGACCTCGTCGGGCTGGGTGGCCAGCCACAGGCGGCCGCGCGCGGTCACGACGCCGTCGAACAATACGTCGAGCGCCTCGTGCAGGCGGGCGGGATGGAACGGCCGCGCCGCGGCGAACTCCACAAGTTCGACGCCGTAGTCACTGGTCAAGGGCGGTCGGCCACGCAGAAGCGGTGCGTGCGCGTCGAAGACCCGCCCCCGGCGCGAATCGGCGGGGACGCGCGCGAGCAGCGTTTCGACCAGCGCGGGCGTGACGGAACCCGGCTCGTCCGCCCAGGCGATCGGCGCGCCGGGAACCAGCCTGGCCAGGACCGCGGCGAGCTTGCCTCGCTCGACCGCCGCGTCGACGAGCAGCGCTCCGTCGGCGGCGGCGCCGAGGACGAGGACGGCATCGGCGAAATCCACCTGCCCGACCGCGACCTGCGCCACCGTCCGGTCGTCCTCGGCGGCGGCGAGACCGCGTTCGGCGAGCGTCTCGTCGCCGGTCGCGTCGGCGAGCCAGACGCCGGCGTCCAGGCAGGTCAGGACCGCGTCCACCCGGACGTCGCGCCCGGCCGGGCCGTCGATGCGACCGTGCACGCCGGTGACCACGACGTGCTCGATGGCTCGGCACACCGCCTCGGCCTCGAACGCGGGGTCGAGCGCGAGCACGATGCGATCCACCGACTGCCGCCGGGAGAGGGTGCACAGCAGCGGAACCAGATCCATCCGCAGGGTGCAGGAGACACAGCCGTGCGCGAGCTCGAGCACGGTCGAAGTCTCCTGCGTCGCGGTGCGCACCGTGCGACGCACGACGCCCTCCCGCAGCTGGGTCAGATCGTGGCGGACCACGACGGTGCCCGCGGCCGCGCCCAGCACCGCGGCCGCGCGATCCACGCCCGCCGCGGCGAGTCCGGCGAAACCGGCGAGCACCAGCACGGGCGTTCTGCGGTCGGTGCCGGGTGGGACCAGGGTGGAATCCGCAGCCACCGGAACCCCTTTCAGTAACGATTTTCATTTGCTCTACAGCAACGGTACATTGTCGAGCTGTCGTTGTCGAAAATGATTGTCATCTACTGGAGGGAGTCCGCATGTCGGCCCACTGCCCGGTCACCGGGCGCAAGCCCGGATTCGGCAAGTCCGTGTCGCACTCGCACAAGCGGACCAGCCGCCGCTGGAACCCGAACGTCCAGCGCAAGACCTACTACCTGCCCAGCGAAGACCGGCGCATCACGCTGACCGTCTCCGCAAAGGGCATCAAGACCATCGATCGGGACGGGATCGAGGCCGTGGTGGCGCGGCTCCGGGCCCGTGGCGACAAGATCTGAGGAGCGACCCATGGCGTCGAAATCGACCGACATCCGTCCGATCGTCAAACTGAAGTCCACGGCGGGCACCGGGTACACCTACGTGACCCGCAAGAATCGCCGCAACGACCCGGACCGCCTCGTGCTGCGCAAATACGATCCGGTGGTGCGCGGGCACGTCGACTTCCGTGAGGAGCGCTGAGATGGCCAAGAAGTCGAAGATCGCGCGTGATCAGCAGCGCAGGACGATCGTGGCGCGCTACGCCGGGCGCCGCGCCGAACTGAAGGAGCTCATCCGGAAGCCGGGCACACCGGAGGCCGAACGCACGGCCGCCCAGGCCGAACTGCGGCGGCAGCCGCGCGACGCCAGTCCGGTACGATTGCGCAATCGGGACGCCGCGGACGGACGACCGCGCGGTCACCTCCGGAAGTTCGGACTTTCCCGTGTGCGTGTGCGCGAGATGGCCCACCGGGGCGAGTTGCCCGGTGTGCACAAATCGAGCTGGTAGACAACCACTGATCTCGTGAGAAGGAACTCGTCATATGGCAGTCAAGCGAGCACCGTCGAAGAAGGTTCGCGCAGAGCAGGCCCGCCGTCCGAAGAAGAACCCGCTCATCGCCGCCGGCATCGAGACGGTCGACTACAAAGACGTGAACCTGCTGCGTACGTTCATCTCCGATCGCGGCAAGATCCGCAGCCGCCGGGTCACCGGGCTCACCCCGCAGCAGCAGCGCCAGGTCGCCGTCGCGGTGAAGAACGCCCGTGAGATGGCGCTGCTGCCGTTCACCAGCCGCTAGGCGCACTCCGCGACACGAGCGAACCGGAAAGACCCCCGATGCGCGAGCACCGGGGGTCTTTGTCATCGTCGCTACCGAACCGGCCGGGTCACGGGATGGTCAGGACCTGGCCGGGGTTGATCGCGTCCGGGTTCGGGATGCCACTGGCGTCCGCGATCTCCCGGTAGCGGTTGCCGTCGCCGTAGAAACGCTCGGCGATCGCCCACAGGGTGTCGCCCGGCTCGACGGTGTAGGTGCGCGGCTCCGGCGCGGGCGGCGGAGGCGGCACCTCCTCGGCGGCGGGAGCCGCGACCTGCTCTTGCACCGGTTCCGCTTCCGGCTCCGGGGCGGGCAGCGGGGTGTCGGTGTCGGTGCCGGAGGCCCACAGCGCGCTGCCGTCGGTGCCGTACAGCACGACGTTGCGATCCGCTTGCACGACCAGCCGATCGGCGGCCTGGTCGTTGGTCTCCGTCGCCCAGACCGCGCCGTCGCTCTTGTAGAGGACGAAGTTGCCGTCGTGCTGCAGCACGGCCCGCTCCACGCCTTGGTCGTGCGTCTGGGTGGCCCACACGACATTCCCGCCCGGCTCGGACAGCACTAGATTGCCGTCGTCCTGCAGGGTGAGAGTGTAAGCCCCGCCCTGGAGGGACTGCCCTCGCCCGAGTTCTTCGCCTACGCGCAGCGTGTCGACCACGATACTTCCTTTCCGGAAAAAGCTGGTAGAGCATCCGACATGATGAGCGCCGCAACGACTCCGGCGCGCATCCCCGCAGAACTTACTGCCCCCGAACGACTTTGGGAGCTATTACGCGCAGGGTTCGCGGAACGTTCACTGTGGGGTTCGTCCCAGTGCACGACGCACCCGCTGTGCGGTATGTGAACCGACGCCGGGACTAGGGTGTCGGTATGGATCGGATCCAGGCCGGACGCGCCGCCACAGCTGTCGCCGTAGTGCTCGCCTGTCTTGCCGCCGCGGGCTGCGGCGGCTCGGACGACGAAGGGAGGACGCCGAGCACGAGCGCCTCTCCGAGCGCGGCGGCGCGCACGCCCACCGAGGACCCGCGCGGGAACCAGGGCAACGAATTCACCGCCGACCCGTCCATCGTCGGCGCGCATCCGATCCCATTCCAATCGTGGACCCGATTGGGAGACAACAAGATAGCCGTGAACTTCGAAACCGGTTCGCCGGAGTGCTACGGCGTGGACGCCACGGTCACCGAGACCGCGTCGACGGTCACGGTCGAACTGCGCTCCGGCAGCCGCGCCGAGGCGGTGGGCCGCATGTGCGCGATGATCGCGGTCTTCGGCACACTGGAGGTACCGCTGAAAGAGCCACTCGGAAACCGCACGGTGCTCAGCGCGGTCTAGCGCTCGGCGCGCACGACAGGCTGGTCCCGCACCGTTCCCTCGTAACCGAATAGCTGCCGGCTTGCGACGGGCCGCATCGCACGGCTCCTCATGCGCCCCAGCACAACTCTCGGAGGGGACCACCGAAACCCTTGCCCGACCGCGTGATACGGGCGGGAATCGAACGAAGAACGCCGCGCCGGATCCTCGATCCGACGCGGCGTCGCGGAACCATCGAGCTCAGTGGGCGAAGTGGCGGGCCCCGGTGAGATAGAGGGTGACGCCCGCCTCGCGGGCGACGTCGATGGTCTCCCGGTCGCGCACCGAACCGCCGGGCTGCACGATGGCGCGGACACCGGCCGCGATCAAGGTCTGCGGACCGTCCGGGAACGGGAAGTAGGCGTCGGAGGCCGCCACCGACCCCTTGGCCCGGTCCCCGGCCCGCTGGACCGCGAGGCCCACCGCGTCCACGCGGTTGACCTGGCCCATGCCGACACCGACCGAAGCGCCGTCGTGCGCGAGCAGAATCGCGTTGGACTTCACGGCCCGGCAAGCGCGCCAGGCGAACGCCAGATCGGCGAGCGTTTCCGCGTCGGCGGCCTCGCCGGCGGCCAAGGTCCAATGAGCCGGGTCGTCGCCCGGCGCGTCCAGCACGTCACGCTGTTGCAGCAGGGCCCCGCCGCTGATCGGACGCAGTTCGGCGCCCGCGCGCGTCGGCGGCTCGGCCACGAGGATGCGCACGTTCTTCTTGCGCTGCAACACCTCCACCGCGCCGTCGGCGTAGGACGGCGCGACGATCACTTCGGTGAAGATCTCGGCGACCTGCTCGGCCAGTTCCACGGTGACCTCGCGGTTCGCCGCGATCACCCCGCCGTACGCGCTCACCGGATCGCAGGCGTGCGCCTTGCGGTGCGCCTCCGCGATGTCGGCGCCGAGCGCGATGCCGCACGGGTTGGCGTGCTTGATGATCGCCACGGCCGGAGCCTCGTGGTCGTAGGCGGCGCGCCAGGCCGCGTCGGCGTCGACGTAGTTGTTGTACGACATCTCCTTGCCGTGCAACTGCCGCGCCTGCGCCAGCCCGGGGCCGCCGTCGCCGTTGGTGTACAGGGCCGCGGACTGATGCGGGTTCTCGCCGTAACGCAGCACCGCCGACCGCTCCCAGGTGCCGCCGAGCCACTCGGGGAACCGGACAGCGGTGTCCTCGGCCGTGCCATCCGCGCTCAGCACGTTGGTCATCCAGCTCGCGACCGCCACGTCATAACTCGCGGTGTGCTGGAACGCCTTGGCCGCCAAGGCTGTGCGCTCGGCCAAGGTGAAGCCGCCGGACTTCACCGCGGCGAGCACGTCGTCGTAGTCGCCGCTGTCCACGACCACCGCCACCGACGGGTGGTTCTTCGCCGCGGCGCGCACCATGGACGGGCCACCGATATCGATCTGCTCCACGCACTCGTCCGGGGTCGCACCACTGGCCACGGTCTGCGTGAACGGGTAGAGGTTCACCACCACCAGCTGGAACGCCTCGACGCCGAGCTCAACCAGCTGATCGACGTGCTCCTGCTTGCGCGAGTCCGCCAGGATGCCCGCGTGCACCCGCGGGTGCAGGGTCTTGACCCGGCCGTCGAGGGTCTCCGGGAACCCGGTCAGGTCCTCGACCTTGGTCACCGGGATGCCCGCGTCCGCGATCCTGCCCGCGGTGGACCCGGTCGAGACCAGCTCGATGCCCGCCGCGTGCAGACCGGTCGCGAGCTCCACGAGACCCGTCTTGTCGTAGACGCTCACCAGCGCCCTGCTGATCGGCTTGCGTTCACTCACCGGAGAACTCGCTCATCTGGGATAACTGCCTTTCGTCCATCGGAGACAATGCCTCGCGTCGCGACGGCGGCGACGACCTCCGCCAGCAACCGTCGCTCGACGATCTTGATGCGCTCGTGCAGGGTGGCCTCGTCGTCACCCGGCAGCACCGGCACCGCCTCCTGCGCCAGGATCGGCCCGGTGTCCACGCCCTCGTCGACCAGGTGCACGGTGCAGCCGGTGACCCGCGCTCCGTAGGCGAGCGCGTCCCGCACGCCGTGCGCGCCGGGGAACGCGGGCAGCAGGGCGGGGTGGGTGTTGATGATCCGTCCGCCGAACCGGTCCAGGAAAGCGGGACCGAGCAACTTCATGAAGCCCGCCGACACCACCAGATCCGGCTGGTGCTCGGCGACCGCCTCGGTGAGCTCGGCATCCCACGCGGCGCGGTCCGGAAAGTCCTTCAGCGCCACCCGGAAATGCGGTACGCCCGCGGCGTCGGCATGGGTAGTGGCCGCGCACAGCCGGTCGACGCCGACCGCGACGATCTTCGCCGGATAGCCGGGCGCGGCCGCGGCGTCCAGCAGGGCGTGCAGCAGCGAACCGGTGCCCGACGCCAGGACGACGACGGTGGCCGGCGTCGTCACGGGCTTCCACGAGGCATACGGGGACGTCAGCGCTCTACTCCCTGATCGATCGGATAGCGGACGGATGCGGCACCGCCGGGTTAAAGCCTAACGACCGTCCACCCGGTCACTGTCCGGCAGGTCCGCCTCGACCACTTCGGCGTCGACGATGTCGCCCGCGGCGTGGTCGGGATGCCGACCGACGGTCTCGATCGCGGGCGGCTCGTCGACGAGTTCGGCGTCCAGCGGGGCCTCCAGCTCGGGCCGGTCGTAGTCGTCGTAGTAGTCGTCGTCTTCGTAGTAGTCGCCGTCGTCGGTCTCGTAGTAGTCGTCGTCGGGGTAATCGTCGTACGGATCGGTGTAGTCCGCCGGTGGGACGCCGACCGGCACAAGGAACCAGCGGGCGAACACCAGGCCCGCGTAGCCGGGGATCGCCAGCCAGGCGAACGTGACCGAGGCGAAGATCGGCAGTTGCAGGCCGACCCGGCCCACCTCGCCGAGTTCGCCGCCCGCGACCGCGCCCGCCACGGTCAGCGCGAGCGCGGCGAGCGCGGCGGAGACGAGCGTGGCCCACGGCGCGCCGATCCGGTCGGTGGAAGTGCGCGCGATGTCCAGCCCGCCGAGCACGCCGACCGCCGCGGGGATCAGCAGCACCACCGGCCACCATCCCGCCGCCGGACCGGTCGGCACCGCCGCGAGCAACGGAAACGCCGGGATCGGGCCGCCGACGACGGAGAACACCCCGAACGAGGCGACCCCGATCTGCGCGCTGGAACCGACCAGCACACCGACGGTGTGGATCACCAGGTTCGGCAGATACGCCAGCGAGAGCAGCGTCAGGCCCAGGACGCCACCGGCATTGCCCGCCGACTGATACATGTCACCGAGCCGCGAAACGTGGACGAGGAACGAGACCACCACCACGGCGCTCGCGCAACCCAGCAGGCGCAGGACCGACCGACCCGCGCCGTACAGGCCGGAGACCGCCCAATCGGGCAGCCGCAGCAGCACGAACAACTCGCGCCGGAGACGGATGCCGATGCCGATGGCGGCGGCGAGCAGATACAACGCGGCGACCCACACGAACGCGGCGAGGGTGTTCGGCGGTTGCAGCGCGATGACACCGGAAGCGTCTTCGGTGACCGCGAGGCAGACGATGGTGACCAGCAGCGGACCGCCCACCGCGGCGCCGACGATCCACCCGAGATCCGCTCGGGTGCATTGCGGTTCCACGGCGCGCGCGCATTCCCGCGCGGCCAGCCAGACCAGCAGGGCGGTCGGCAACAGCGGAAGCAAGCCGAGCGAGGTCTTGCCGATCACCAGCGGAACCTGGTGCACGCCCAACCAGGAGGCGGCGATCGCGCCGGAGGCGCCGTCCAGATCGCTGCCCGCCGCCAGGAGCGTGGCGAGCACGAGGACGACGAGGGTGGTCAGCCCGAAGGCGGACGGGCGGCCCGCTACGGCGATGAGCACCCTGGACCGCTCCGGGGTGAGGGACAGAAACCCGGCTTCGTCCGCGTCGGGGTGCGGCTGCGACGAGCGCGGCCCGCCGATCCGGCGGGCCGAGGAGTTTCTGGAAGAGCTCATGGCATTTCAGCGTGGCATCCTCCCCGGCGCGAACGGGTCAGGCGCGCCGCAGGAACGCGATCGCCGCACCGGGGAGGACGCCGCTGAGTTCGCTACTTGTTCTTGTCGTCCGAAGGACGGAATGCCTGGGTGGCATCCGAGGAAGGGTCGCCGCTCTGCTCGCCGCCGAACGGACCGCTCTGCTGGCTCGGCTGGCTGGTCTGCGCCTGCTGCTGGCCGTAGCCCGGTGAACCGTAGGGCGACTGCTGACCGGACTGCTGCTGGCCGCCGAAGTGCTGGGTCACGCTCTCGTCGGGGCGCGGCTGCGCGCCGTACGGCGAACCCGGCTGCTGGGGCGCGCCGTAGGCCGTGGTCGGCTGGCTCTGCCCGTAAGGCGACTGCGGCTGTCCGTACGCCTGTCCCTGCTGGCTCTGTCCGTAGCTCGGCTGGCTCTGCCCGTAAGGCGACGGCTGCCCCTGCTGGGACGGGAACTGCGGCGGCGCGGACTGGGCGCCGTACCCGGCCTGCCCGTAAGGGCTGGCGCCGTAGCCGGGCTGCTGACCCGGCTGCCCGTAGGACTGCTGACCCGGTCCGTACGACGGCTGCTGCTGGCCGTAGCCGCCCTGACCGAACCCGCTCGGCGCGGCGGCGGGGCGCGGGGCGGGCGCCTTGAGGATGCCCACCTCGAACAGCGTCGCGGCGATCGCCAGCGCGGCCTGCACGAAGGACAGCACGAGCAGGACGAACGCACCGACCTTCAGCTCGCTGCCCGAACCGAAGTTGAACGACTGGAACAGCAACGCGACGAAGCCGGCGGTCGAAGCCGCCGCGGCCGCGCCGGTCCAGTTCTGCTTGGGCAGCAGCGACAGTCCGGCGAGCAGGCCGCCGAGCAGCAGCAGGCCGAGCAGCGGCGAGCCGGACGCGACCTCGAAGAGGTTGGCCGTCTCCGTCGTGCTGACCGTGCGGCCGCCGATATCGATCGGCTTCCTGCCGAGGAACGGCAGGAAGCCGAGCAGGAAGTTGATCACGCCGAGCGCCGCTACGCCGACCACCAGGAAGAACGGCAGACCTTTGGCATCGGAACCGGTAGCGCTCGAACCTGAAGTGGCACCACCCGCGGCCGGACTCTGGCTGGATGGCGCTGAGGGCGAGGGTGTGTTGTACCCAGAGCCCCCGGTCGGGTAGGACATGTCGTCGTCTCCTAAATCGAGTCGTACATGGTCTTCACGGCTGGATTACTTCTGACGCTACTGCACTCCCTCGCCGAGGTCATCCCGCCGCGACGGCCGAGGCGAGCGGATTCGCCCGCATCACGGCAGGTCGCGGCGGTGTCCGGCGCGAAGCTCCTAGCGAGACCACCTACCGCTCATTGAAACTGTTGCCCGCGATGGCGCTTTTCACACCACCCGGGTTCTCAATAGCGGGGAATTCCCGGTGCCAACTCGATGAACCTTCCGCCCTGCTGCCTCGTGATGGATAGCGAGGAGAACCGCGAGTGGCTGGACCGGACGCTCGGCTTCTGCCCAAGCCTGAGCCCCCGCCACACATGACGAAGGCCGCCCCCCGAATTCGGAGGCGGCCTTCGTGCACGGTGCGGAGATCAGGCGCTGATGCTGGCCTTCTCCAGGATCTCGCGAGCCAGCGCGGCGGTCTCGGACGGCGTCTTGCCGACCTTCACGCCCGCGGCCTCCAGCGCGTCCTTCTTCGCCTGGGCGGTGCCCGACGAGCCGGATACGATGGCGCCCGCGTGGCCCATCGTCTTGCCCTCGGGGGCGGTGAAGCCTGCCACGTAGCCGACGACCGGCTTGGTGACGTTGGCCTTGATGTAGGCCGCGGCCCGCTCCTCGGCGTCGCCGCCGATCTCGCCGATCATCACGATCAGCTTGGTCTCCGGGTCCTTTTCGAACGCCTCGATGGCGTCGATGTGGGTGGTGCCGATGACCGGGTCGCCGCCGATGCCGATGGAGGTCGAGAAGCCGAAGTCGCGCAGCTCGTACATCATCTGGTAGGTCAGCGTGCCCGACTTGGACACCAGCCCGATCGGGCCCTTGCCGGTGATGTTGGCCGGGGTGATGCCGACCAGCGACTCGCCGGGGGTGATGATGCCGGGGCAGTTCGGGCCGATGATCCGGGTCTTGCCGCCCTTCTCCACGTTGTAGGCCCACGCGTAGGCGGTGTCCTGCACCGGGATGCCCTCGGTGATGACCACCAGCAGCGGGATCTCCGCGTCGATGGCCTCGATGATGGCGTCCTTGGCGAACTTCGGCGGCACGAACGCGATGGACACGTCGGCGCCGGTCTCCTTGATGGCCTCGGCGACGGTGCCGAACACCGGCAGCTCGACCGCGTTGCCGTCCTTGTCGGTGTGCGCGACGGTGGTGCCCGCCTTGCGCGCGTTCACACCGCCGACGATCTGGGTGCCCGCCTTCAGCATCAGCGCGGTGTGCTTGGTGCCCTCGCCGCCGGTGATGCCCTGGACGATGACCTTGGAGTCCTTGTTCAGGAAGATAGACATTTCTTTTCGTCCTTACTCGGCCGTCGTTATCGGGCGGCTGCCAGTTCGGCGGCCTTGTCGGCGCCTTCGTCCATTGTCTGCGCCAGCGTCACCAGCGGGTGGTTTGCGTCGGCCAGGATCTTGCGGCCCTCGTCGACGCGGTTGCCGTCCAGGCGGACGACCAGCGGCTTGTTGGCCTCGTCGCCCAGGATCTCCAGCGCCTTCACAATGCCGTTGGCGACCGCGTCACACGCGGTGATGCCGCCGAACACGTTGACGAACACGCTCTTGACCTGGCTGTCGTTCAGGATGACGTCCAGACCCGCTGCCATCACCTCGGCCGAGGCGCCGCCGCCGATGTCCAGGAAGTTGGCCGGCTTCACGCCGCCGTGGCCCTCGCCCGCGTAGGCGACGACGTCCAGCGTGGACATGACCAGACCCGCGCCGTTGCCGATGATGCCGACCTCACCGTCGAGCTTGACGTAGTTGAGGTCGTTCTCCTTGGCCTTGAGCTCGAGCGGGTCGGTCGCGTCCTTGTCCGCGAACGCCTCGTGCTCCGGGTGGCGGAATCCGGCGTTCTCGTCGAGGGTGACCTTGCCGTCCAGCGCGAGGATCTCGTCCTGCGGGGTGCGCACCAGCGGGTTGACCTCAACCAGGGTGGCGTCCTCCGCGACGAACACCTCCCACAGCTTCTGGATGGTCACGGCGGCGGCGTCCAGCACGTCGGCGGGCAGGTGGCCCTGCTCGGCGATCGAGCGCGCGAACGCCAGGTCGACGCCCTTGACCGCGTCGACCGGAACCTTCGCCAGCCGCTCCGGCTTGGTCGCGGCGACCTCTTCGATCTCCATGCCGCCCTCGACCGAGCACATGGCCAGGTAGGTCCGGTTGGCCCGGTCCAGCAGGAAGGAGATGTAGTACTCCTCCGCGATGTCCTTGGCCTCGGCCACCAGGATCTTCTTGGTGATGTGGCCCTTGATGTCCAGGCCGATGATGTTCTGCGCGTGCGTGAGCGCGTCGTCCGGGGTCGCGGCGTACTTGACGCCACCGGCCTTGCCACGGCCACCGGCCTTCACCTGGGCCTTGATCATCACCGGCTTGCCGATTTCCTCCGCGATGGCGCGGGCGTCCTCGGCCGTGTCCGTGACGCGGCCCTCGGACGAAGGCACTCCGTGCTTAACGAAGAGCTCCTTCGCCTGATATTCGAAGAGATCCATGTACTCACCGTCTCGTCTGCGTTGTGATGACAACGTCTTTGTTGGCGGCCCGACGTCGGAAGCGGGTCGGGTCGGACTCTAACCAGTCACATGGAGGGCCAATCGGCCACGTTCATCCTAAGTGGCGCAGGTCACCCGGCGTCGTCCGGAGCGGCAAAACCGCTGGCCAACGCTACTGGCGAGTAGGTTGCTGACACCGCGCCAGGTAGAGGACCGAACCCGGGAGCGCGCCGGAATCTACTACAACTTGTCGTTGAACGACCTCTCCGGAGTGCCCATACCGCAGTGAGATCTTCCACGGGGAAAGCGTGATCAATCTCACATGTTTGTTACGGAAGCTGCGCACCGCTTGTCGCGGCTCAATCGTTTCGTTACCGTCAATGCGGTCGATGTCACAACACGGTCACGACTAGGAGGACGGCAAGCTTTGACGCAGCACAGCGCTCCGCAGACGGAGAGCCGCTCCGCATTCGACCGATCGACGCCGCTGGTCAGGCGGCTTCCAAGTTCCACCAGCTTCACGATGTGGCACCGCCGATGAACCACAGTTCCACCTTCGCTCCCACTGATCGCTCGCGGACGGGACATCGTTACCGCCCCGACGACGAGTCCTTCGCCCCGGCGAGCTACGCCGAGCCATCGTTCGACCCGCACTACGCCGGGTACGAGGCTCCGCAGGGCGAGTACGACTTGCAGGCCGCCGGCGCCGGATACGGCTTCGAGACCGAGTCGCCCGTCCACGACGGGGGCTACGACCAGTCGGTCCACGCGAACGCGGCCTCCGACAACTCCTGGGCCACGAACAACGCTTGGTCGCAGCAAGATTGGGCCCAGCAGGAGGCCTGGTCCGATGGCGAGGCGTGGAACTCCGGCGAGGCGTGGAACTCCGGCGAGGCGTGGAACTCCGGCGAGGCGTGGGCCGAAGAGGAGACCTGGGCGCCCGACGAGCAGGCCTGGGTGTCCGACACCGGCTGCTGGGCTCCCGAGGAGTCCTGGGCGACCGAGACCGCCGAGCCCGAGTCCGACGAGGAGCCGGGTGCACGTGCTCTTCCGACCGTCATCCCGGGGCGCCGCGCCACGAACAAGCGCGGTGGCGCGCACCGGGTGGCCGCGCCGCCCGCCGCGCTCAAGGGCCGCGCCGCGGTGGCGGCCGTCGCCGCGGGCGCTGTCGTAGCGGCCGGTCAAGCCGCGTTCGCCTCCCCCGACCAGCCCTCGCAGGCGGTCGACTACGAAGCCGCGGGGCAGATTCACGAGATCGCCGCGCAGTCGATGAACGTGGCCGACCCGACGGCGGCGCTGGACTCACCGCAGGTGCTGAGCGTTTCCGCGCCGGCCAACCTCGATCAGTTCAACGACATTCTGCAAAAGGGCCAGAAGTACGCCGAGGACCTCGCCGCACAGGAGTCCTCGAAGCTTCGCCCGCTGTTCACCAAGTTCGCCGCGGGCACGTTCACCTCCGGCTTCGGCGCCCGCTGGGGCGTGCAGCACCTGGGCATCGACATCGCGGGCCCGATCGGCACCCCGATCTACGCCGTGGCCGACGCCACCGTGATCGAGGCCGGTCCCGCGTCGGGCTTCGGCATGTGGGTCCGCCTGCTGCACGACGACGGCACCATCACCATCTACGGCCACATCGACACCGCCACGGTGTCGGCGGGCCAGCGTGTGCTCGCCGGTGACCAGATCGCCACGATCGGCAACCGCGGGTTCTCCACCGGCCCGCACTGCCACTTCGAGGTCTGGTTGAACGGCACCGACAAGGTCGACCCGCTGCCCTGGCTGGCCACCCGTGGCATCAGCCTCGGCCCGCAGCGCGACTGAGCGCCGCGTCGACGCTTGCCTGACGCGCCTTCCCAGTCGGCGGGCCGCAACCCGGCGGACCATGGATCGCACAAGCCAGAGGTAGATGTACGATCCTCCGCTGTGTTCGAGCACGATGAATGCGGGTGCGAAACCGGTTGCAGCACATAGCTGCTCGCAGCAGTCCGGTCACCGGACAGCGGAAACGAACGCAGCCGCTCCGCTCCAGCCTGGATCGATGACGATTTCGTATTCCGTGCTGTCGAACGCGTCCAACTGAACCACAGTGGTGTGGTTCTCATCGGTCGCGACAATTCGGCCATCGATCATCTGATCAACACCGTCCGCGAACTGTTGGATTCCATCCCAATCGAATGCCACTGCACCGGCGGACACCATCTCCTGGAACTGTGCCCAGGCGGGACGAGTGATACCGGTGGGCAATCGACCGAACGTTCCATCGAACTCCTCGACCACCCATCGCCAGTTGTTCGGCGGGAACAACTCGAGCAAATCGCGCAGGGGAACTAGCGTGCGCTGGGAGGTCCACATGGGAATCGTTTCGCTGATCATTAGGCGTCCTCGACGGTACAAGCGGGCTACGTCGCGAAGGCTACGACCATACGAGCAAGCCGTCACCCGATTTACTGGCGCGGCCGTTCTGGGTGCCACGCCCAGTCCGGCATGCCGACGTGCGCCGAACCCATCCGGGCGGAGGTCACGGCCACTGGCCTGAGCTGGAGAGCGTTGAGCAACGGGGCAACGGGGCAACGGGGCAACGGACCGCCAAACGTACTGTGCACTGTCATGTTGCCGTGCTGGCGAGCAATTCCGGAGCGACCTTTCACATACCCTTTGCGATGTCGGCGCGGCGCCGGGCTCACGGGGCGGGGGTGCCGGTGGGGGCTGCGTCCTCGAATAGTTCGGGGGCCGTGCGGCGAATCTTGCACAAGGCAGTAGTGGTACGCGCGGAATTGACGGCGCGCAACGCGGGTAAGGCGGAGCGCCACATGTCGACGGCATCGGTGTGCTTGCCGCGTTTCCAGTGCAGCAGCCCGGTTTCGGCAGCGCTGAGCGCCCACACGCGGGCGTGAGTCTCGCGATCCCAGATGTCGGTGGCGAGCTCGTAATAACGTTCGGCATTGGCGAGGTCGCCCAGAGCAAGAAACGTCTTCGCGGCCTGGTCCACGACCGTGCCCTTGTTCGGGCACCACATCGACACCCAGCGGGGTTGTTCGCTGGTCAGGTCAGGAGTTATGTGTGGTTCGGCGGTCCGCAGAGCAGCCAGTGCTCGGCCGTGGTCGCCGGTTTCGGCGTGACAGCGGGCGACAGCGATTGTGAGCAATGCCGTCGCATCTGGTCCGAGTTGGCCGCCGTCCCGAGTTACGGCCGCTTCGGCGAGGACGGGACTGAAGTTCGGCTGGCCGATATCCGTTCCTTGCATGGCGAGGATGCGCAGCACCCATGCGTCTTGGCCGGGCATCTGGCTTTCCTCCGCCAGCCGAAACGCCGACAGGAAATACCGCTGCGCGATGCCGTCCTCCCCGGCGTCGTGCGCTTTGAAACCCGCCAGGTAGGCCAATTCGGCGGCGGCGCTGAAGGCGGCGGAACGGACCGTCGAATCGGCGAACCGCGAGCGCAGCAGCGACGCCACGTCGGTACTCAGGAATTCGGCGACGGCGGTTCGGCCGATGCCGCCGCCTTTGACTTCGTCCATGCGCAGGAAGGCATCCGTGATTCCCTGGACGGCACGGACTTCCGGCATGCCGGCGTGCGTCGATTCATCGACGCGGACCAACCGGGCCATATCGGACTGCGCCACCAGCGCTGTCGCGGAGAGTGCGGCGCTGTAGACAGATGTGCGGAGGAACGACCGCCGGTCGACATCCGCTCGGCCCAACATACTGACCAGTGTGGCAGGGTCGCATGTCATTTCGCCGCATGCGCGCGTATACGCAGCGACCACGTCGGCCGAGGCGGCGCGCGTTCCCGTCTCGACATGCCCCAGGTAACTGCGCGAAAACGGTATGCGCACTGCCAGTTCGGCCAGCGAAAGGCCCGCCGCCTGCCTGGCGGCTCGCAGACGTTCCCCGATATCAGGAGGAAACCCCCCGTCCGTCCCCATGCGTGAATCGTAGGCGGATCAGTAGACGCGCTGTAGCCGTTTTCCCAGTCCAGAGCGAAGTTTTACGCGCGACGCTTGCAGCCGCACCCACCCGGCGGGCGCGTCTGTTCCGCCGCCCGGAACGGACGCACCGCCCGCCGTGAGCGGCCCGCGGTGACCACCACCTCGCCGGGTGGCGTGCACCCAAGTAACAAACGAGAACAGCAGGGGTGAAACGCGATGGGGTTCAACTGGTGGCGAGACGGCGAGCAGGACGACATGTCGGCGCAAGCGATCATCGATCGGGTGGCCGCCGAATGGCGCGCCGCACGCGAACGCGAACGGATCAGCGCCGAGCGGCCCGAGCCCGGGCTGTGGCCTACCGGTTGGCCGCATGAAGCTCCCGAAACGCCGTTGAGCGTTCCGGAAGCGCATCAGACCATGCAACGGCACAGGGCATGCCGAGCCGATCAATGCCCGCGTAAGGCAGCGGCCCGGCAGACGCTCATCGACGCCGGGCGCATGAAGCCGGACACTTCGCGTGAACAGCGCTGAACGGCCGGGAGGGGCACCGGCGGGTATGGGTATTCACCCCGACCGAACGGCCGCCGACGCAATCTTGTGATCGACGATCGGGGTTGTCGCGCCGGACACTCCGAGCGCACCGAGCAGGACGCCGCCCGTTCTGATCAGGACACCGCCGCCGTGCGGCACGAACGGTTCGCCCGAGGACACCGCTCCGGGCAGCAGATGCCCCAGGTCGTTGAGCGGGGCCATCTGAATGGTGTCGAAGCCGAGTGCGATCGCGGCGGCAGCTTTGTGCTGGGCGGAGTCGATGGTGGGCAGCGAAGCGCCGGGCATGCGCGCGAATGCCATCAGATTGCCGTCGGCGTCGACCACTGCGATCGTGACCGTTTTCCCGCGGTCGGTCGCGGCTCGCCGTGCGGCGGCGACCACCGACTCGGCTCGCTCGAGCGAGATCGTCATGGGTCCAGAATGACGCACCACCGCAAGAAGGTCGGAGGGTCGAGAAAGAGCACGAGAAGGGCCGGGTCCGCGCGCATGGTGGTAGGGGACGGAGGACAGCGGCCGCTCTACGGCGCCGCTGCGATCGCGAGGCCGACCAGCGTGACGACCTTGACGACCTCCAGGCCGATGTACCAGTAGTGGGCGTGGGAGCGCGGCAGTTTCTCGCCCGCCAGCACGCGATCGGAGCGGCGTGAGAGCGGCGGGCGCACCACCACGATTTGAACGGCCAGCACTGCCGCGGCGACGCACAGCCACGCCCACGTCGCCGCGCCGGGGCCGACGATCACTGCGGCGAGCACCAACAGCACCGCGAGCACGGCCTCCACGGTGTTCAGCGCACGGAACACCAAGCGGCCGATCCCGAGGCCGAGCGCCAGCGTGACCCCTGGGGCGCGGAACTTCAGCGGCGCTTCCAGGAACGAGATGGCCAGCACCATGCCGAGCCAGAGCATGGGCAGGAACCACAGGAGATGCTGTGCGGTCGTATCCACGTCGCGGACGCTACCGGCGCGACGTGGATAGGAGCAGGGTCGAAAGGCCCACGCGGCTTATAGCTTGACCAACGTCCGGCTGTACTGCGGGATCAACCGGATCTTGCCCGCGGTGCCGAAGTCGATGGTCACCGTGGCCAGTGGGCCGAAGCCCTCCGCCGCGATCACGCGGCCGAGACCGTACTTGTCGTCGCTGACCCGATCGCCCACGGCGAGGACCAAATTCGTGTTGTTGCGGGTCGCGCCGCCGGGAGCGGGCCTGCGCGGACCGCGATCACGCAAGCCGGGACGCGGCTCCGCCCAGCCGTCGCCGCGGGTCCAGTCCCGCTCCAGCCCGTCGTCGTCCCCGCCACGCCGCCGCAGACCCCTCGTCGCGGGTGAACCGGCGGGCTCGAGCCGACGCCAGTCGATGAGGTGACCCGGAATCTCCTGGAGGAAGCGCGATTCCGGGTTCGACACCGGCTGGCCCCAGCCGGAACGCACCACCGCCCGCGTCAGATACAGCCGCTGACGGGCCCTGGTGATGCCGACGTAGGCGAGGCGGCGTTCCTCGGCCAGCTCGGTCGGATCACCGAGTGCACGCATGTGCGGGAACTGGCCGTCTTCCCAACCCGTCACGAACACCACCGGGAATTCCAGCCCCTTGGCGGTGTGCAGCGTCATCATCGTGACCACCCCGGAGCCCTCGTCCGGAATCTGGTCGGTATCGGCCACCAGCGAAACCCGCTCGAGGAACGCGGCGAGCGAACCGGGATCCGGCTCCCCCTCGCCCACCTCGGGCAACAGCCCCTCCTGCCGGGCGGCCTCCGCGTTGTTGTGCGCCTCGGAGCTGAACTCGCGCGCGACGCTGACCAACTCGTTGAGGTTGTCCAGCCGGGCGCCGTCCTGCGGATCGTCGGACGCCTCCAGCTCGGCGCGATAACCGGTGCGCTCGAGCACCGCGTCGACGACGTTGCCCAGGTCGGGGAAGTCGGACTCCGCTTGCTCGCCCGCGGCCCTGATGTCGTCGAGCAGCTCGAGGAAGCCGGCGATGGCGCGCTGAGCGCGTGTGTTCAGCAGTGCCACCTTGCCTTCGGCGGCGTCGCGCAGGGCGGCGGCGAAACCGATCCCGCGCTGTTCGGCATGGACCGCCACGCAGGCTTCGGCTCGGTCACCGATGCCGCGGCGGGGCGTATTGAGGATGCGGCGCATGCTCACCGCATCCTCCGGGTTCTCCAGCACGCGCAGGTAGGCGACCACGTCGCGCACCTCTTTGCGCTCGTAGAAGCGGACGCCGCCGACCACCTTGTAGGGCAGGCCCATCCGGATGAAGATCTCTTCCAGCGCGCGGGAGTTGTTGTTGGTGCGGTAGAACACCGCGACGTCGCCGTAGTTGGCCTCGCCCTGGTCGACCAGCCGGTCGATCTCGCGGGCGACGAAGGACGCCTCGTCGTGTTCGTTGTCGGCGACGTAACCGGTGATCAGGTCGCCCTCGCCGGAATCGGTCCACAGCTTCTTCTCGCGCCGGTTCTCGTTGCGCGAGATCACCGCGTTGGCGGCGGAGAGGATGTGCTGGGTGGAGCGGTAGTTCTGCTCCAGCAGAATGGTTTCGGCGTCGGGGAAGTCGCGCTCGAACTCCTCGATATTGCGGATCGTCGCGCCGCGGAAGGCGTAGATGGACTGATCGGCGTCACCCACCACACACAGTTCGCTCGGCGGCACCCGGTCCTCGTCGCCGCCTTCCACGTGGTGGCCGACCAGCTCGCGGACCAAGACGTACTGCGCGTGGTTGGTGTCCTGGTACTCGTCCACCAGCACGTGCCGGAACCGGCGGCGGTAGTACTCGGCGACCTGCGGGTGATGCTGCAACAGCGCCACGGTCTCGCCGATCAGGTCGTCGAAGTCCAGCGCGTTCGCCGAGCGCAGCCTGCGCTGATATTCGGTGTAGACCTTGGCCACCAGGCCGGGCAGCTCCGTGTCGTCCGATTCCGCGTCGGCGGTGGCACGGGCCGGGTCGATGAGTTCGTTCTTGAGGTTCGAGATCGCCGTCGCGAGCAGGCGCGCCGAGTACTTCTTGGCGTCGATGTCCAGGTCGCGGCTGATCATGGTGAGCAGGCGCCGCGAGTCGTCCGCGTCGTAGATCGAGAAGTTCGAGTTCAGGCCGGGCAGCAGCGCCGCCTGGGTGCGCAGGATGCGGACGCAACTGGAGTGGAACGTCGACACCCACATGGCGTTCGCCCGCGGGCCGACCAGCCCGGTCACCCGCTCCCGCATCTCCGCGGCGGCTTTGTTGGTGAATGTGATGGCCAGCACCTGGCCCGGCGTGACACCGCGGGCGGCCAGCAGGTAGGCGATGCGGCGGGTGAGCACGGCCGTCTTGCCCGAGCCCGCGCCCGCCACGATGAGCAGCGGGGATCCGGTGTGCACCACCGCCGCGCGCTGCTGTGGATTGAGGCCGTCGAGCAGGCGCTCGGCCTCCTCGGCGCGCCGCTGTTCCCGCTCGACGCGCTGCCGTTCGCGCTCGGCGTCCGTGGGCGGCGCCTCGGGAACGGAGGCAGGCTGCCACCCCTCCGCCGCGTTACCGCCGGCGAGCTGCGATTTCGATGTGGGATCCGGGTGCACGACCCGACCGCCCTGCGTCTTGGGAGCCACCGTGATGTCCATCGTCCATCCACGCTACCGGCGGGCACCGACAGAGATGAAGCCCCGGGTGACGTCGGTATCGGTTCGGCGCCGGTCGACTGAACGGCGGGTGAACTCCCCCGGGTGGGAAGGGCGGGCGAAACGACCTGCGTTTCTCGCGACATTGCCAAACGGATACGTTTTGCATACCCCCCTGCCCGTGGCACACTGGCGACATGCTCAGCGCTTTCGCAAGACGTCCGATTCGGCTGCCAGCCGAACGCCGGGATCGCGGAGCCTGTACCTGAGCACGCCTTCTGGGGGGACAATACAAGGCCCCACCAGGTCTGTTTCACGGTGAAAGAACTGATCGGTAACGAGCCGTCGGCACCCGCCGATCCATGTTCTGACACGAGGAGATGAATGATGAGCACCCCTGCCACGACGACCGGGTCCGAATCCGCGCTGCCGCAGACCGAGGCCGAGATCGACAAGCTCCGCAAGGAGATCGACCGTCTCGACGCGGAGATCCTGGCCGCGATCAAGCGCCGGACGGAGATCTCCCGGATCATCGGCCGGACGCGCATGGCGTCAGGCGGGCCGCGCCTCGTGCACAGTCGCGAGATGAAGGTGCTGGAGCGCTTCAGCGAGCTCGGTCAAGAGGGCCACACCCTCGCCATGTTGCTGTTACGCCTCGGCCGCGGTCGTCTCGGCCACTGAACCGATAGCCACGCGGCGCTCGCGAGACCGTCGCTTCCGAACAGGCCGCCCCGGGTGTCGAGCACCCCGGGGCGGTCGCTTCATGTCCGCCACATGCCCGCGCACCGACGCTATCCGGGTTCCGCGGACGGTCCCTCCCCTGCGGTGGAATCGTTCAGGACACGCGGGTCGGCCCTCAACTCGGCTTCGAGACGTTCCGCTTCGACGAAGTCTTCCCCCCAAAGCATGGGGGTGTGGGCGGTCGCCTTCGGCAGTTCGGAACCCGCGGCACGCTCTCACGTGAGCGCGATGTATTTGGTGGACAGGTACTCCTCGATCCCCTCGGTGCCGCCCTCCCGGCCGAAGCCGGACTCCTTGACGCCGCCGAAGGGGGCGGCGGGATCGGAGATGACGCCGCGGTTGACGCCCACCATGCCGGATTCCAAACCCTCGGCGATCCGCAGCGCGCGATCGAGGTCGCGGGTGTAGACGTAGCTCACCAGCCCGAATTCGGTGTTG
Organism: Nocardia sp. NPDC004260; assembly: GCF_053603155.1. Classification (NCBI taxonomy): domain Bacteria; kingdom Bacillati; phylum Actinomycetota; class Actinomycetes; order Mycobacteriales; family Nocardiaceae; genus Nocardia; species Nocardia sp. NPDC004260. Next base: position 127,072 of record NZ_JBSGEZ010000001.1, read on the forward strand.
TTGGCGGCGGCGAGCCCCTCTTCCTCGGTGTCGAAGCCGACGATCGGCGCGACCGGGCCGAAGACCTCCTCGCGCAAGATCCTGGCTTGCGGCGGGACGTCGCGCAGCACGGTGGCCGGGTAGTACCAGCCGGGACCTTCGGGCGCCTTGCCGCCGATCAGCACCTGTGCGCCCTTCGCGACGGCATCGTCGACCAATTCGCCGACCGTGCGCAGTTGCTCCTCGTTGATCAGCGGGCCCAGCGTCGTGTCCGGGTCGGCGCCCGGCCCGAGCCGCACGCTGCTCGATATCGCCTCGACCAGCTTGGTGGTGAACTCCTCGAGCACGCTGTTGTGCACGTGGAAGCGATTGGCGGCAGTGCACGCCTCGCCGCCGTTGCGCAGTTTCGCCAGCATCGCGCCCTGCACCGCGGCATCGACGTCGGCGTCGGCGAACACCACGAACGGCGCGTTCCCGCCGAGTTCCATCGAGGTGCGCAGCAGCCGGTTCGCGGATTTCTCCACCAGCTTCTTGCCCACCTCGGTGGAGCCGGTGAAGGTGAGCTTGCGCAGCCGGGCGTCGTCGAGCAGCGGTTGGGTCACCGCGCCGGAGCGGCTGGAGGTGAGCACCGAAAGCACGCCGTCGGGCAGTCCCGCCTCGCTGCACAGCTTGCCGAGCAGCAGCATGGTCAGCGGCGTCGCCGAGGCGGGCTTGACGATCATCGTGCAGCCCGCCGCCAGCGCGGGGCCGATCTTGCGCGTGCCCATCGCGAGCGGGAAATTCCACGGGGTGATCGCCAGACAGGGGCCGACCGGCTGCTTGTGCACCATGATCCGGCCGGTCCCCGAAGGCGCGTGCAGGTAGCGTCCGTGCACGCGGGCGGCCTCCTCGCTGAACCAGCGGAAGAATTCGGCGCCGTAGCGCACCTCGTTGCGGCTCTCCGGCAGCGCCTTGCCCATTTCCAGGGTCATCAGCAGCGCGAACTCCTCCGCGCGGGCGGTGATCTGCTCGAACACCGCGCGCAGGATCTCCCCGCGCTCCCTGGCGGGCGTGGCCGCCCACTCGTCCTGCACCGCGACGGCCGCGTCGAGTGCGCGCAGCGCGTCTTCCGGTGTCGCGTCCGCGACGCGCGTCAGCACTTCGCCGGTCGCGGGATTGTGCACAGGGAAGGTACCCGCCCCGGTGGCGTCGACCGGACGCCCTCCGATCCACAACTGCGTCGGCACGGATTCGAGAAGTTCACGTTCGGACACCATGACGCCAGCCTATGCCTGATGAGGGGAACACATCCGACTCTCCGCGCCCGCAGCCGTGCGCGCGGCGGTGCCTGCTTGTAGTCTCGGCGAACGTGAGCAGCGACATCACCGCGACGGCGGCATGGCGGAAACTGCACGATCACCACGGCACCGTCGCGGGACGACACCTGAGGGAGTTCTTCGCCGACGACCCGGCCCGGGGCAGCGAGCTGACCGTCCAGGCGGCGGACCTGCACATCGACTACAGCAAACACCGCGTGAACCGCGAAACCCTGCACCTGCTGGTGGATTTGGCGCGCGAGGCGGGCGTGCCCGATCGTCGCGACGCGATGTTCCGTGGCGAGCACATCAACACCTCCGAGGACCGCGCGGTCGGCCATGTCGCCCTGCGGTTGCCGGAAGGCGAGACCATGATCATCGACGGCGTCGACGCGGGCGCCGAAGTGCACGAGGTGCTGCGGCGGATGGGCGAGTTCACCGACGCGCTGCGCTCCGGCGCGTGGCGCGGGGCGACCGGCGAGCGCATCACGACGGTGGTCAACATCGGCATCGGCGGATCGGATCTGGGGCCGGCCATGGTGCACCAGGCGCTGCGGCACTACGAGGACGCGGGCATCGCCGCCAGGTTCGTCTCCAACGTCGATCCCGCCGACCTGGTCGCGAAACTCGACGGGCTCGACCCGGCCACCACGCTGTTCATCGTCGCGTCCAAGACCTTCTCCACCCTGGAGACGCTCACCAACGCGACCGGGGCCCGGCGCTGGCTGGTCGCCGCGCTCGGCGAGGGCGCCGTGGCTCAACACTTCGTCGCGGTGTCCACCAATGCCGAGCGGGTCGCGGAATTCGGGATCGACACCGCGAACATGTTCGGTTTCTGGGACTGGGTCGGCGGCCGCTACTCGGTGGGCTCGGCGATCGGCCTGTCGGTGATGGCGACTGTCGGCAAGGAGCGCTTCGCCGAGTTCCTCGCGGGTATGCACGCGGTGGATCGGCATTTCGCCGAGGCGCCGCTGGAGGCGAACGCTCCGGTGCTGCTGGGCCTGCTCGGTGTCTGGTACTCGAACTTCTTCGGCGCGGAATCGCATGCGGTGCTGCCGTACTCGAACGATCTGGCCCGCTTCCCCGCCTACCTGCAGCAGTTGACCATGGAGTCCAACGGGAAGTCGGTCCGAGCCGACGGCACCCCGGTCACCACCTCCACCGGCGAGATCTTCTGGGGTGAACCGGGCACCAACGGCCAGCACGCCTTCTACCAATTGCTGCACCAGGGCACCCGCCTCGTCCCGGCGGATTTCATCGGATTCGCCCAGCCCACCGACGATCTGGCGACCAGCGACGGCACCGGCAGGATGCACGACATCCTGATGAGCAATCTGTTCGCGCAGACCAAAGTGCTCGCCTTCGGCAAGACCGCGGAGGAGATCGCCGCCGAGGGCACCGATCCGGCGCTCGTGCCGCACAAGGTGATGCCGGGGAACCGTCCCTCCACCACCATCCTCGCGCCGCGACTCACCCCGTCGGTCGTCGGTCAGCTGATCGCGCTCTACGAGCATCAGGTCTTCGTGGAGGGCACGATCTGGGGCATCGACAGTTTCGACCAGTGGGGTGTCGAACTCGGCAAACAACAGGCGCTCGCCTTGGCGCCGCTGCTCACGTCGGCGGAAGAGCCCGAACCGCAGGAGGACTCGTCGACCGATTCGCTCATTCGCTGGTACCGCGCCCACCGCTGATCGCGTGCGACGCTCGGCGCTAGTCGCCGCCGCCCGTCGGACGGTCGCGCTGTGCCTCGTTCAACTGCTGGATGATGTGTGAGGTCGATATCGCGATCAGAATGCCGATGACGCCCAGGTCGAAGGCGACCTGCACCATGGTGGCCACCTTCGCGGCGGTCCCCACCGCGTGCACGTCGCCGTAGCCGATCGTGCCCAGCGTGACGATCGTGTAGTAGAGCGCGTCGGTCCGCGTGTGCAGACCCTCGAACTGGCCGGGTGCGCGCGATTCCAGCACGTAGTAGTACAGGGCGAAGAACGTGACGACGACGCAGACCACGAGCAGCACGTCGTTGATGCGCCCGACGGTCGCGCGCGGATCCATGATGTACCGCCGGATGCGCCACCGGGCCAGCCAGATCAAGCCCGCGACGCCGACGACGAACGCGAGCAACGCCGACACGCCGGACAACCGGCCCAGATGCAGGGCCTTCAGCGGCAGGAAGTAGTAGAACAGCAGAGCGCACACCACGGCCAGCAGGTTGTGCAAGGCACGCGACAACCTGCCGACTGCGCGATTCTCCGTCATTCCTCCATCATCGGCCCAGGTGGAGCGCAAGAGACGCCGCACGCGCCGGACGGTGCGCGTCGCGATCCCAGAGATGCGTCGACTACGAGACGCTCGGATCGACTGCTGATGCCCCGGGCGGACCGGCCACCGCATAGCCTCCCGCATGCCAGCGCAACAAGAGGTCGGCTCGCTCGCGGGTGGTCGCGATCAGGTCAGCGTTGCGCAAGTCGCTGTGGTGCACTTTGTCGTGTGCCGCCGCAGGGGTGCGGCCACCGCGAATGTGCCGGTCCAGCAGGCGATTCTCGATCGCATCGCGCGCGGCGTCCAGGTACCAGCACTCGTCCAGCAATGGGCGAACCGCGGACCACCGCCGCGTCCCGAAGTCGTCGAGCAGCAGGTAGTTGCCCTCGGTGAGGACGATTGACTGCCGGTCGAACACCACGCCACCGGGAACCGGGGCATCGATGGACCGGTCGAATGTGGGCCACGGCACCGGCTCGCCTACAGGAGTGGCGCGCAGGCGGCGCAGCTCCGAAACGTAACCGTCGACGTCGAAGGTATCCGGCTCGCCTTTGCGCGCAAGGCTTCCCGCCGCCCGCAGGACGTCGTTGGTCAGGTGGAATCCGTCCATGGGCGCGATTTCGGCGACCGCTCCGCCCGCCTCGGTATTGATCGCGTCGCGCAACGCGACCGACAAGGCGGATTTGCCCGCGCCGGGCGGCCCCGTGATGCCGAGCAGATACCTTCCCCGCCCGGCCCGATCCAGCACCCGCCGGACCAGCCAGCTCAACGGTCTGTCGACGAACTGCCCTGCCACCGCCGCCACACTACCGGCGGTCCACCGTTTCGGATCGCCACTTCCGCTGACCGGCGCTCGCGCTTCGCGAAGGTTATCCACACTCCTCCACAGAGTGATGCCACGCGCACGGGCGCTTGCCCGGCCCCAGCTGGGCATGGCGCGGATCACGCACCAGGAAAGCGGGAGGCGGACGCGTATGCGGCGCGGGCTTGTCGCCGTGTCCATTCGCGGCGCCGGCCCCCGTGGTTCCGGCCCACGAGAACAACGCGGCGATCAGACGCCGGCGCGAAGGCGCTGGCGTACCTGGGCGGACAACTCGGCCGCACGGTCGCGCAGCGCTTCGGTGAACGCACCGCGCGATTCGGCGGCTCCGCGGTCGCCACGATGCGCGATGACCGTGCGCCGAACCGCGGCGGGATGGTCGATGCGCAGCAGCGCGACGGTCGGCGGCAGCACGGGGACGGCGATGCCGGGGACCACCGTGATACCGAGTCCGGCCGCGACGAGACCGAGTTTGGCGAACCAATCACGCGCGACGAACGCGATGTCCGGCTCCCAGTCCGGGTCGCGCCAAGCACCGAGGAGGGTGGCGGACGGCTCCTGGCTGCCCGCGATCCATCGCTCATCGCGCAATACCTCGGGGGTCGCGCTGGTGGCGCCCGCGAGCGGATGGGTGGGCGGGACCGCGACCAGCAACGGATCGTCCACCAGGGGTTCGATCTCCACGCCGGAGGGCAAGGGGTCCGGCGCGGTCACCACGGCGAGGTCGAGGCGTCCGCGCGAGACGGCGGTGAGCAGCCTGGGACTGAGCCCCTCGCGCAGCGAGATCCGCACCTGCCGGTCACGGGTCGCGGAGATCGCCCCGGGCACCAAGGCGGCCATCGCGGTGGAGAACGCACCGACGCGCAGACGGCCCGCCGGGCGCGCCGTGAGATGACGGATGTCGTGCCGGGCCTGCTCCAGTTCGCCGAGGATCACGTCCGCGTGCCGCAGCACGATCCGCCCCGCCTCGGTGGGCTGCACGCCGCGGGCGTGTCGCTCGAACAGCGCGCGGCCCGCCGCCCGCTCCATGAGCGCGATCTGCCTGGACACCGCGGACTGGGTGTAACCGAGGTTCTCCGCGGCCGTCGAGAAGGATCCGCAGGCGGCGGCTTCCCGCATCACCCGGAGACCGGCGACGGTGAACTCATCCATGCGTAATTCTCATACCATATATGCGAGACAGTCGCTTGTCGCATACCTCGTACCGCCCTAGCGTCGTGGGCATGACCGCGATCGACAACAAGAGGCTGCTCACCGACATCTTCGAGCAGATGTCCCTCGGCAACACCCGCGCACTCAGCGACGCCATGGCCGACGACTTCCGCTGGGTCTTCCCCGGCGACTGGTCCTGGAGCGGTACGTGGCAGCCGAAACCAGCTGTGCTGGAAGGACTCCTGCGTCCGCTGATGGCTCAGTTCACCGAATACCGCTCGGCCGCGGACACGATCGTCGCAGCCGACGACCGCGTCGTCGTGCAGGCCCGCGCCGAGGCCGTGACCACGCGCGGGGAAACCTACAACCAGACCTATTGCTTCGTCTTTCGGGTCGCCGACGGGAAACTGCGCGAGGTGGTCGAGTACTGCGACACCGCGTTGGTCGAACGCGTGCTGACCCGTCCCGCCTGAGAGGCAGGGGCGGCCGACAGCTCAGACGAATGCCCGTTCGATGATCGCGCCGGTGTCGACGCCGGTGGGCAAAGTGCCGAACGCGATGCCCCAGTCGTCGCCGAGCCGGGTCGCGCAGAACGCGTCGGCGACGGCGGGATGACCGTGCCGGACCAGCTGCGCGCCTTGCAGCACCAGCGCCATCAGCTCGACGACACGCCTCGCGCGGTACTCGATGTCGTTGAGATCCGACAATTCCTTGCCGACCCGGGCGATCGCGTCGTCCAGGCGCGGATTCTCGCCCTTGGCGAGCGACACTTCGTTGAAGTACGCCTCCACCGTCTCCGGCTGACGCCCCATGGCACGCAGCGCGTCCAGCGCGGCGACATTGCCCGACCCCTCCCAGATCGACATCAGCGGCGCCTCCCGGTACAGCCGCGGCATACCGGATTCCTCGGCATATCCGTTGCCCCCGAAGCATTCCAGCGCCTCGGCCGCATGCGCGGGCGCCCGCTTGCACACCCAGTACTTGGTGACCGCGAGCGCGATGCGCCGCAGCGCCGCCTCGGCCGGATCGCCGCCCGCCCGGTCGGTGGCCCCGGCCAGCCGCATCATCACGGTGGTCGCGGCGTCGGACTCGATCACCAGGTCGGCCAGCACGTTGCGCATGGCGGGCTGGTCGATCAGCTCGGCGCCGAACACTTTCCGGTGCCGCGCGTGGTGCACCGCGTACACCGCGCCCGCCCGCATACCGGTCGCGGACCCGATCACGCAGTCCAGCCTGGTCATGTTCACCATCTCGATGATGGTCTTGACGCCCGCGCCCTCCGCGCCGACCAGCCAGCCCGAGGCGTTCTCGTACTCGATCTCCGAAGAGGCATTGGACTTGTTGCCCAGCTTGTCCTTCAGTCGCTGGATGCGGATCGGGTTGCGGGTGCCGTCCGGCAGCACCCGGGGCAGCAGGAAACAGGACAGGCCGCCGGGCGCCTGCGCCAGCGTGAGGAACATGTCCGACATCGGCGCGGAGGTGAACCACTTGTGGCCGACGATCCGGTAGGAGCCGTCCGGCTGCGGCGTCGCGGTGGTCGTGTTGGCGCGCACGTCCGAGCCGCCCTGCTTCTCGGTCATCGACATACCCGCGATGAGCCCGGCCTTGGTGGACGGCTCGCGCAACCCGAATTCGTAGACGCGGGAGCCGAGCAGCGGCTCGTATTTCGCCGCCAGTTCCCGGTTGTGCCGCAACGCGGGGACCACCGCGTAGGTCATCGAGATCGGGCACATGTGGCCCGCGTCGGCGGCGCCCCAGGTGTAGAACTTCGCCGCGCGCGCCACGTGCGCGCCCGGCCGGTCGTCCAGCCACGGGGCGCCGTGCAGGCCGTGCTCGACGGCGACGCGCATCAGGTCGTGCCAGTGCGGATGGAACTCGACCTCGTCGATGCGGTGCCCGTACCGGTCGTGCGTGCGCAGCACCGGCGGATATTCGTTGGCCAGCCTGCCCCACTCCTGCGCCTGCGCGCCGCCCGCGAGCGCGCCCAGTTCTCGCACTTCGGCTTCCGCCCAGCCCGCCCCTTCCCGGTGCAGGCCCTCGAGCAGCGCCGGATTGCGCGACACGTCGAACGGCACGATATCGGGCACCTGGTTGAAGACTTCATGCGTCTGCATCTGACACTCCTGATTCCAGCCGGGCGCCACCCGCGCCCGGGTCGTCGCGCACGCCGAGTGCGCGCATCGCGAAAGCGGTGAGTTCGGGGACGACGGATTCGCCGTGCGGCGCGTCGGCGAGCGGCCCGACGAGCACCTCGCCGATCGCGCCGACCAATGCGGCCGCGCTGATCCTCGGGTCCTGCGGCGGGATCTCGCCTCGCGCGATGCCCTCGGCCACCGCCGATTCGAAGGTCTCGGCGAACGCCCGCCGGAAGTGCAGGCGTTCGCTGTCCACGGCCGCGTCGACCGGCTCGGCGAGCAGCACGTAGGCCAGGTTCGGGTTCTTCAGCGCACGGCCCGCGAAGGTCTCCACGGCCGCGGTGACCCGTTCGACGGCCGTTCCGAGCGCGCCCGCCGCGGCCACGGCGGCGACCTCGCGGGCGACCACTTTCCGGAACACCGCACGCACCAACGCGGACTTGCCGTCGAAGTTCTTGTAGACCGTGCCGGTGGCCAAGCCCGCCTCGGTCGCGACCGCCGCCATGGACAGCGCGGCGTAGCCGCCGCGCGACAGCACCTTCGTCGCGGCCTGCACGATCAGCCCCGCCTGAGCGTCCAGGCGGGCCTGCACAGCGGGAGTTCTGCGGTAGGCCACCCAAGAAGTGAAGCACGAATTCATTTCTTCACACAAGGGTGCTTTTACGGCGTATGGTCGAGCGCGTGACGGTACTCATCGAACGCAACGGCCCCGTGACGACCGTGATCCTGCACCGGCCCGAAGCACGCAACGCCGTGGACGGGCCGACCGCCGCGGCGCTGGCCGACGCCTTCCGTGAGTTCGACGCCGACCCCGATGCGGCGGTCGCGGTGCTGTGGGGCGACGGCGGCACCTTCTGCGCGGGCGCCGACCTGAAGGCACTCGGTACCGAGCGCTCCAACCGGGCCGCTGAGGACGGTGACGGCCCGATGGGACCGACCAGGATGCGGCTGTCCAAGCCGGTGATCGCCGCGGTCTCCGGCTACGCGGTGGCGGGCGGGCTCGAGCTCGCGTTGTGGTGCGATCTGCGGGTCGCCGAACAGGACAGCACCTTCGGCGTCTTCTGCCGCCGCTGGGGCGTCCCGCTGATCGATGGCGGTACCGTCCGGCTGCCGCAGATCATCGGCGCGGGCCGCGCCATGGACCTGGTGCTCACCGGCCGCGCGGTCGCCGCCGAGGAGGCGCTGCGAATCGGGCTGGTGAATCGCGTGGTGCCCGCCGGTGAAGCCCGCCGTGCGGCGGAGGCGCTGGCCGCCGAACTGGCCGCGCTGCCGCAGACCTGCCTGCGCTCGGACCGGATGTCGATGCTGGAGCAGGAGGGGATGACCGAGGAGTCCGCGCTGCGCAACGAATTCCGCCACGGGCTGACGGCGCTGGCCGACGGCGCGCTGGACGGCGCGCAGCGCTTCGCGGCCGGCGCGGGCCGGCACGGCGCTCGCGCCTGAGCCCCATGGGCCGGCTGAGCGTCGTCGACGAGATCTTCCTGCGCGGCCACCGAGGGCTCGGCACGCCGATCGCCTTGCAGGGGCTGTGGCGGACGGCCGACCGGGTGGACCCTGCGCTGCTGGTGCGAGTGCACGAGGCGCTGCGGTCGGGCCCTTTGGGACGCAGAGTGGTTCGCCCGCGCGTTCCGGGAGCTCGCCGGGCCTGGCGGGCGAATGTCCGGTCGTATCCGATACGCCGCGCCGAGGGCGTCCTCCCGGTCGCGGACCTGCTCGACTGGGCCGACGTGCAGGGCGCCGGGCTCGATCCGGAATACGGCCCGGGGTGGCGGCTTTCGACCGCGGCGCTGGATGACGGCGGTTCGGTCGTCTCCCTCACGTGCTCGCACGTGCTGGCCGACGGGCGCGCGCTGGTACTCGCGGTGGACGACGCACTGGGCGGCGCTCGGGTACGTCCGGCGGATCTCTCCGCACGGGAATCGGATTGGGCCGACGCCCGCCGCCAGTGGTCGATCGTCCTGCGCGGTACCGCGGCGGCGCTGCGGCACGGGGTTCCGCGGCAACCCGCCGCGCCGAGCCGGGACGAGCGGCCGCGCAGGGCCGACAACGCGACGCACAGCGCGATCCTGCAATGCCCGGCCGCGGCGTGGGATCGCGTGGCGGCGCGCGACGGCGGTACGTCCAACAGCCTGTTCATCCAACTCGTCGCGAGGGTGCTCTGGGACAGCGGGTTTCCCGGCGACACGATCGAAACCAGCCTGCCTGTCGACACCCGCGACGAACCCCGTGTCGACAACGATCTCGCCATGACGCGCATCGCGATCACCCGCGCCGACACCCCGGCGACAATCCGTGCGCTGGCCCGTTCCGCCTATGAGCACCGCATGTCCGCGCCGAACGACATGCCCGAAGAACTCCTCCAGGTGATTCCGGACCGCTGGGCCTACGCACTGTCCAAAGGCGCGGGCGAACGCGACATTCTGTGCTCCAACATCGGCACGCTCCCGGCCTCGTTGCTCGAACTCGGCCCACACCGCTGCACCGGCGTCGCCGCTCGCGCCATCCATCCCGGCCTCACCAGCTCGCGACTGCCCCGCACCCGCCTCTCGGGCTACCTCTGCCGTATCGGCGACGATTACGTGCTCAGCCTGGTCTCCCTCGACCCGGCGCGGATCGAGTCCGCCGGTGCGCTGCGCGAACTGGCGGTGCGCGCGGTGAATTCCGCGGGCTTGCACGCCTCGCCGTGGTGATTCCCGCGGACTGACACGCCGAGCGTCCCCACGCGCGCCCGCCGAGCGGCGAGCATATCCACGGGCGCGCACCCCGGCTCGCGGATCTCCGCACGGCCAGTTCATACGACACGCGCAAAATTTCGGCGAACAGCGGTGAGTTTTGTCGACCTGGTATGAAATCCGATAGTTTCGCCCGCCGGTCACGGCGATTCGCGCGAATGCCGACGACCGCGATCGGTCGGGTCGGCCGACTCGCCGTGTGGCGTGCTCACCGCCGACGGCGGCACCGCCCGATAAAGTCTGCGGCGTATGCCGAGTGAGGGCCGCGACGACCCATTTGCCGTGCAAGTCCGTTTCGCGCAAAAAGTTCCGATTCCATCGATACTCGACTGGAGCATGATGAACCGAAGGCATTCGCGTACTCTCGCCGCGATCATCGCGGTGGTGGTGACCGCTACCGGCGCTTTCGCTGTTTCCGATTCCGTGGCGGGCGCCGCGCCAGGAGAGATCAACGCCGGTGGACTGCATCTGATCGCGTCGGCGAACGCCAACAACTTCGCGCCCGCCGGTGACATCGCGCCGGGGATTCCGTTCGTGCATTCGGTGCGGGTGTCCGGAGACTTCTCGGTGTCTCTCGACGGCCCCACGGCGCTGCGCGGCGGAGAGATCGCCGTCGGATATCTGGTCGGCTGCGCGGTCGACATCTCCAACGGCATCTCGATCGGTATCTCACCCAGCGTCGGAATCAACGCCGGGATCGCGCCCTCCTTCGGCCTGGAGGGCTCCCTCACCTTCGAGGCGCCCTCCGTGCAGATGAACATGCCCGATCAGCACATGATGATGATGCCCTCCCTGCAACTGATGGCGCCGCCGAGCGTCACCGTCGGCGCCGCCGTTGCCATCCAGCCCAGCATCGGCGTCGAGGCGGGCGTCGCCGGCGAACTCGCGGTGAACCTGGCCCCCGGTTCGGTCACGGCGGCGGTGGTCGGCGCGGCGGAAATCGACGGGGAATCCGAATTCCCCTACACCTTCGCGCACACCAATACCCCGTTGAATGTCAGCGGTTGCCTTTCACCGGCTTCGGCCATGCCTTTTGTCACCGTACGGGCCGATTCGAAAAGGGCAACCGCGCAAACGACCGGCTATGGCGCCGCGTTCTGGTTCTGACCGTCGCGCCGCATCAATCCGTCCAGCAGCGCGCCCAGTCCCCAGTCGAACTGCGCGTCCGAGATCCACTGCGCCAGTACGGCGGCATTCGCGCGGGTGCGCGGCCACCGGTCACCGTCCACGGTGTCGAACGCGGCCGCGCGCCCGGCGATCCGCTCGGATTCCGGCGCCAGCGGGAGTCTTCCGTCGGTTTCCGCGACTTCCATGGCGAGCGAGCCGATGACCTGCACCATCACGGCGTAGGCCGCGCGGGCGCAGTCCTCCTCGGGGAGGCCGGTTCTGGCCAGGCAGTTCAGCAACGCCTCCCCGACGTCTCGTGCGGCGTCGCCGTCCATGGGCGCGCTCATCATCAACCCCGCCACCGCGGGATGTCTCCGCACCTCGGTTCGTAGTCCACGGGCGAATTCCAGGACGGCCGCGCGGGGTTCGACGCCCGGGTCGGCGAGCACGGCGACCGGCACCGCTCCGAGCACCCGTTCGACCACCGCGCGCTCCAGGTCGGCCCGGCTCGCGACGTAGGTGTAGACCGCGTTCGGATTCACGCCCAGCCGAGTCGCGACCGATCGGATCGACACCGCGGCGACACCGCCCTCGTCCATGAGTTCCATGGCGGCATCGACGATCTGCGTGTCACTGAACGCCCGTCGCTCGGGTCTGGTCCTGCGTTCTCCGGGTGTTGACTTCGCCGTTGCCACCCGGTTGACTGTACCCCGTACAGCTACCTGTACCCCGTACAGTCAGAATTGAGACGCCATGCCCGCACGCCCCTGGCCCGTCATCGCCCTGCTGGTGGCCGCGCCGATCACCCTGAACGTCGCCTTCGCCGGACTCGGCTCGGCCTTCGACTATCCGCACGTGTTACGCGAACCCGCGGCCGAGGTGCTCGCTCTGTTCCGGCAGAACCAAACCGCCGTTGTCACCTGGTTCGTCGTGCTGGCCGTCGCAGCCGCCGCACTGGCGCCGTTGGCGGTGCTGATCGGCAGGCTGGACCGCGCACCGGCCATGCGCGCCGCCGTCGCGACGGGCGTCGCGGCCGCCGCCGTGCAGGCGATCGGCTTGCTGCGCTGGACCGTCGCGGTGCCGGCGCTGGCGGCGCGGGCCGCCGAGGAAGGCCCCGGCTCCTCGGCCGTGCGCACTTTCGAAGTGCTGGGCGCGGTGCTCGGCACCGGCCTCGGCGAGACGGCCGGATACACCCTCACCGCCGCGTGGACGGCCTTGGTCGCCATCGCGTTGCGGCACAGAATGCCCGCAGTGTGGAGCGCACTCGGCTGCGCCTGCGCCGTCTTGGTGCTCAGCGGAGTACTGGTACCGCTGAACGTCCCGCTCACCGCGCAGGCGAACTTCGCGGGCTATGTGCTGTGGAGCATCTGGCTCCTCACATTCGCGGCGCTGCTCGCCTGCCGCCCAGCCGCCTCGGCGGCCCGCCACGACTCCGCGTCCGCGCAGCCGGTCGACGCGCCGCACCCGCTGTGACGCCCGCGAAAACCCGAGCAACCGTGTGGGTCACGCGCAGCGGTCGACATCGCCGGACTCGCGCCGTCGTCCTCATCCCCGCAAGTAGTCAGCGGGCGGGGGCAGAGCGCCCCAGGACGTCGGCGGGGACCGAGACGCCGGGGTCCAGGTCCGCGGAGTCGATCGGGGTGTCCCACATCTGGCGCAGCGGGAGGACACCGGCCCACACGCCGCCGTTGTCGATGTCCGATGGGTCGTCCTTCGGGCCCCCCGCACGGACCTTCACCGATGCCTCGGTGAGGTCGAGAGCGAGCACCTTCGTGGCGGCGAGCTCCTTCTTGCTCGGGGGCCGCACGCGCGACCACGCGCCCGGTGCGGCGTGCTCGACGATCACGCGCAGCCCGTGCAGTCGTTCGTCGTGCTCGGTCACCTCCCGCGCCCGGCCGAGCACGACCGCGGAGCGGTAGTTCATCGAGAAATGCATGGCCGAACGCGCGTAGACCACGCCGTCGACCAAGGTCACCGCCACCGAGATGTCGGCGGCGAGCGCCGCGCGCAGGTTTCCCGCGCCGGTGGAGCCGTGCAGGTAGAGCGTGTCGCCGTCGCGGCCGTAGGCGGTCGGCAACACGACCGGCGCGCCGCCGAGCAGCACACCGAAGTGGCAGATCAGCCCGGCGTCGAGCACCGCGTCCAAGTCGGCGCGATCGGTGCGGGCACGGTCGGTCAGCCGGGTCGGCGTGCTGCGCGGCGTCGGCGAGAGGGGAGCGCGTGGGCTGACTGTTTCGGTCATGAACCCAGCATCGAGCCGCTAATGGCATTATCAAAGTGCCAATTCGAATGATTCTCACCAGTCCACTTCGAGGAGGAGTCGTGCTGGATGACCTTCCCCTCGACCTCGATCGCGACCTGGCGCAACCGCTGTCGGTGCAGATCGCCGATCAACTGCGCCGCGCGGCGACCAGCGGGCCGCTGCGCGGCGGCGACCGGTTGCCGTCCACCCGCGCGCTGGCCGGGCGGCTCGGCGTGAGCCGCACCGTGGTCGCCGCCGCATACGACCAATTGCACGCGGAGGGCTGGCTCGACGGCAGACGCGGCTCCGGAACCTACCTGACGACCGCACCGGCCGCCGCGCCCGCGCGCACCGGCCCCGTGCACGACACCGACGCCGCGCCGCAGCTGTTCGACCTCGCCCCCGGCGCGCCGTGCGTCGACGCCATCGATCCGGCCGCGTGGCGCCGCGCCTGGCGCGCCGCGGCGGACCACTCCCCGCTCGTGCGCAAGGACCGCGCGGGCGAACCGGAGTTCCGCACGGCGGTCACCGAGCATCTGCTGCGTCACCGCGGGATCGGCGCGGGCAGCGACACGGTGCTGCTCGCCACGGCGGGAACCAGTTCCGCCGTAGGCGAATTGGCCGTGGCGCTGCTGCGGCCGGGCGATGCCGTCGCCATGGAGGATCCCGGCTATCAGCGCGCCGCAGGGGCATTCGCGACGGCCGGTCTCGAGGTCGTCCCGGTTCCCGTCGACGCGCACGGACTGCGCGTCGACGCACTGCCGTCCCGGATCAAAGCGGTGTATTGCACTCCGGCGCATCAATTCCCACTCGGCGCGCGGATGCCCGCGGCGCGGCGGGTCGAGCTGGTGGAGCATGCGCGCCGCTCCGGGATCTTGGTCATCGAGGACGACTACGACGGCGAATTGCGCTACGACACCGCGCCGCTGCCGCTGCTGGCCACCATGGCTCCGGACGTCGTCGTCCACCTGGGCACGACGAGCAAGATCCTGTCCCCCAGTTTCGGTGTCGGCTGGTTGCTCGCCGCTCCGGAGATCGCCGGGGCGGTGCTCGCCCACCGCGAGCGCACCGGCACCGGCCCGAGCACGGCGGGCCAGCGCGTGCTCGCCGCTTTCGCCGCACACGGTGATCTGGCCAGGCACCTGCGCAGGCTGCGCCGCATGCTGCCACCGCGCCGGGCGCTGGTGGTGACCGAACTGCGCCGCCGCGGACTCGGCGTGCTCGGCGACGACGCGGGTTCGCACGTCGTCGTACCGGTGGAGTCGGCCGAGGACGAGCTGCGCGTGGTCGCCGAAGGCCTGGCGCACGGTGTCGCGCTGGACGGGTTGGCCAGACATCACCTCGGATCGCGCCGGGACCACTTCGGCGTCGCGCTCGGCTACACGGCGCTGTCCTGGCCGGAACTCGCCGTGGCCGTCCCGAAGGCCGCCGCGTGCCTGGCCCAGCCGTAGCATGGTCGGGGTCAGCGAACAGGCCCGGAGGCGGCAGCGCAGCGTGATCACGCGGAGCCCCGCACATGCCGGAAAGGACGGACCATGAGCGAACAGGACATCCTGGCGCGGATCAAGGAACTGGTCGACCAGGAGCACCAGCTGCGCTCGCAGGCGACTCGCGGCGAATTGGACCCGAGGACCGAACGCCAGCGCCTGGCCGAACTGGAAGTGATGCTGGATCAGGCCTGGGACCTGCTCCGCCATCGCCGCGCGCGGATCGACCAGGGCGAGTCCCCGGACGCGGTCCAAGCCAATACGGTTTCGCAGGTCGAGGGCTACCTGCAGTAGGCGCGGCGATGTCGAACACACCAGCCGACTACGACGTCATCGTGATCGGTGGCGGACCGGCGGGCGAGAACGCCGCCGCCTACGCCGTCGCGGGCAGCGACCGCACGGCCGCCATCGTGGAGCGTGAACTCATCGGCGGCGAATGTTCCTATTGGGCCTGCATCCCGAGCAAAGCGCTGTTGCGGCCGGGTCACGTCCTGGCGGCCGCGCGGGCGATGCCGGGTGTTTCGGCCACCGGCCTCGACGTCGATGCGGTGCTGCGGCGGCGCGACGCCTTCGTGCACGACCATGACGATGCCTCCCAGGCCGACTGGGCGCGCGGCAAACACATCGACGTCGTGCGCGGCACCGGCCGCCTGACCGGCACGCGCTCGGTCGAGGTCGGCGGGCGGCAGTTGCGCGCCCGGCATGCCGTGGTGCTCGCCACCGGCACCACCGCGAACGTGCCCGACGTGCCCGGCCTGCGCGCCGCGCTGCCGTGGACCTCCCGCGACGCCACCAATCTGCACGAGGTCCCGCGGCGGGTCGCCGTGGTCGGCGGCGGCGTGGTGGCCGGTGAGGCGGCGACCTGGCTGGCCACGCTCGGGGCCGAGGTCGACCTGCTGGTGCGCGGCTCGGCGCTGCTGGCCGCCAACGAGCCGTTCGCGGGCGAACGGGTGGCGGCGGCGCTGACCGACGCGGGCGTGCGGGTGCGTTTCCGCACCGAGCCCACCGCCGTCGAGCGCCCGGTCGCGAAGGACACCGGCGAGGGCCGGATCCACGGCGGTCCCGTCACGGTCCGGTTGCGCGGTCCCGAAGGCGAGTCGGCGCTGGAGGTGGACGAGATCGTGGTGGCGGCCGGGCGCGCACCCGCCACGAACGGGCTGGGCCTGGACACGGTCGGGCTGTCCGACGGTTACATCGCGGTCGACGACCATCTCACCGCGCGCGATGTCGAGGGCGAGTGGCTGTATGTGGTCGGCGACCTCAACCACCGCGCCGCGCTCACCCACATGGGCAAGTACCAGGGCCGGGTGTGCGGCGACGTGATCGCCGCGCGGGCCGAGGGCCGGCCGCTGGAGGATCCACGGTTCGTGGCGAGTTCCGATCATGGCAAGGTGCCGCAAGTGGTGTTCACCGCGCCGGAGGTCGCGGCGGTCGGCCTGACCGAGGCCGCGGCCAGGGACGCGGGGCACTCGGTGGAGACCGTCGAACTCGACATCGAGGTGGCCGGATCGGCGTTGTCCCGGGACGACTACGCGGGCCGCGCGAAACTGGTGATCGACCGCGCCACCGATACGCTGCTCGGCGCCACCTTCGTGGGGCCCGACGTGGGCGAGCAATTGCACGCGGCGACGATCGCCGTGGTCGGCCGGGTGCCGCTGTCCACTCTCTGGCACGCCGTGCCAGCTTTCCCGGCGGTCAGCGAGTTCTGGCTGCGCCTGTTGGAGGAGCGGCGCGCGTAGCTACCATTTGAAAATGGTGGCAACAACGGATATCGCGACCGCCGACGGAGTCGTCCGCGGTCGCCGGGGCCGCCGCGTCCTGCGCTGGCGGTCCATTCCCTACGCGGCTCCTCTCATCGGAGACCTGCGGTTTCGCGCTCCACAGCCGGTCGAACCCTGGTCCGGCGTGCGGGCGGCGACGGACTTCACCTCCGCGGCGATGCAGCATCGCTCCGGGGCGCGAATCGGGCCGCGCGCCTATCAGCCGACCAGCGAGGACGCGTTGACACTCAATGTCACCATGCCCGCGACACCGGCGGCGAGCCCGCGCCCGGTGCTGGTGTTCATCCACGGCGGCGGCTATCTCATCGGAACCTCCGCGCTCGGGCTGTACTCCGGCGCGCGACTGGCGCTGCGTGGCGATGTGGTGGTGGTCTCGCTGAACTACCGGCTGGGTGCGTTCGGCTACGTCGACTTCAGCGAATTCGGCACCGCGCGGGAACCGTTCGACTCGAACCTCGGCTTACGTGACCAGCTCGCCGCATTGGAGTGGGTGCGCACCAATATCGCGGCCTTCGGCGGCGATCCGGACAACGTGACGATCTTCGGCGAATCGGCCGGGGCGCACGCCGTACTCGGTCTCCTGGCCACACCCAAAGCCAAAGGGCTTTTCCATCAGGCCATTTCCCCAGAGCCCGCCCGCCGACTGGGCAGTGACCGCCGAGGAAGCCCGCGGCTTCGCGCGCCGCTGCGTCGCCGCGCTGGGCGCCACGCCGGACACCGCGCATACCGCCCTGCGCACCGCGGGCGCGAACGACATCCGCCGCGCGGTCGATCGCACCATCGCACAGGTGGTGCGGGAACAGCCCGGCGCGTTTCCGGTGTGCCCGGTGGTGGACGGCGAGTTCCTGCCGGTTTCCCCGGTCGACGCGATCACCGACGGCTCCGCGCACCGGGTGCCGCTGATCATCGGCACCAACCGCGACGAGGGCACGCTGTTCGCCAGGTTCGCCGACGAACTGCCCACCACTCCGGACCGGCTGCGCTCGGCGCTCGGCAACTCCACCGAGACCGAGTCCAAAATCAAGGCGGCGTATCCCGGCTATCCCCAGCCGAAGGCCGCGGTGCGGGCGGGCGGCGACTACACCTTCTGGCGTCCTTCGGTGAAGGTCATGGAAGGTCACAGCAGGCACGCGCCGACCTACGCCTACCGTTACGACTTCGCACCGCGCGCCCTGCAACTCGCCGGGATCGGCGCCACGCACGCGACCGATCTCGTTCCGGTCTTCGGCGTGACGGATACTCCGATCGGCCGGGCCTTCACCGCCGCGGGCGGCAGGCGCGGACTGCGGGCGGTCACCGAGCAGTTCCAGGACAACTGGCTGGCTTTCGCGCGCACCGGAGCTCCGCTGCCGTCCTGGCCCGCTTATACGGAGGCCCGCAGGTCCACCCTGATCATCGACTACCCCACGCGCGTGGAACACGACCCCGACCGGGAGAAGCGACTCGCCTGGCAGGGCGTGCGGGTCCCGACGCTGACCTGAGCCGCTACTTCAGCAAGCGCGACATCCGCCGGTCGGCGAGGACCTTGCCGCCGGTCTGACAGGTGGGGCAGTACTGGAAGGACCGTTCGGCGTAGGAGACCTCGCGGACCGTGTCGCCGCAGACCGGGCAGGGTTGCCCGGTTCGCGCGTGCACCCGCATACCGGAGCGCTTCTCGCCTTTGAGGCGGGCTGCGTCCTGCCCCACCGAGCGTCGCACCGCGTCGGTGAGCACCGTGCGCATGGCGGTGTACAGCTCGGCTGTTTTGTCCGCCGGGAGGGTCTTGGTGTTCGCGAACGGCGAGATCCGCGCCGTATGCAGGATCTCGTCGGAGTAGGCGTTGCCGATGCCAGCGAGCAGCGCCTGGTCCACGAGCGCGGTCTTGATCCGCTGGGAGGTGCCGTGCAGGATCTCGGCGAACTGCGCCTCGGTCACCTCCAGCGCGTCGGGGCCCAGGCGCGCGATACCGGGCACCGCCTTCGGGTCCGCCACCACATACACCGCGAGCCGCTTCTTCGTGCCGGCCTCGGTGAGGTCGAACGCGGGTGTCGCCCCTTCGGGTGTGAAGAAGTGCACTCGCAGCGCCAGCGGGCTCTTGCCGCCCGGCTTGGGCGGCGTCGGGCTCGGCTCATCGATCCAGCGCAGCCATCCACCCCGCGACAGGTGCGTGACCAGCCACAGCCCGTCGCATTCCATGCCGAGGAATTTGCCCCAGCGCCCGGCGCCGGTGACGTCTCGGCCGGACAGTGCGGTGACCGGGGGCTCGAACGTCTTGACAGCGCTCAACGCGGCCACGTCGACGCGGCCGACCACGGCGCCGACCGCATGCTCCCGGAGGAACTGAGCCAACGCTTCCACTTCCGGTAGCTCAGGCACGGAGTTCAGACTACCCAGCCCTACCGACAACCTGCCGGTTCTCACACGGCAGCGGACGGATCACTCCCCGCGGCGCAGCAGATAGATGTCCATGATCCAGCCCTTCCGGTCGCGCAACTCGGCGCGGCGGCGCACGATCTCCTCGCCCACCTCCGACAGCGGCCCCTCGATCAACGTCTCGTCCGGCATGCCGAGGTAGGCGCCCCACCAGATGTGCGCGCCGCGGTCCGAAATCGTGGTGAACGAGCAGTCGCCGTCCAACATCACCAGGGCGTTCTCTGCGCCGAGTCCCTCCTCGCGCAGGCGACGGCCGGTGGTGATGCGTACCGGCTCACCGATGCCGTGCAGCACGATCCGATGCCGGGCGGCCAGGGCCTGCGCGCTGGTGATGCCGGGAATCACCTCGTAGTCGAAACGCGCCACGCCGCGAGCGAGCACCCGCTCGATCATCCGCAGCGTGCTGTCGTACAGCGCGGGATCACCCCAGACCAGGATGCCGCCGACGCCGTCGGCCGCGGCGAACGCCGATTCCAGCAGTGCCGAGCGGCGATCGTGCCAGTCGTCGACCACGTCCACGTAGTCGGCGGGCGTGCGGTCCCGCGGCGGGTCGGCGATCGGCACGATCCGGTACGGCCTATCCATGTGTTCGGCCAGGATCGCCGTCCGCACGTCGACCAGTTCCCGCTTGGCGTCCCCCTTGCCGATGACGAAGAACGTCTCGACCTGCCGCATCGCCTTGACCGCCTGCACGGTGACCTGGTCGGGGTCGCCTGCGCCGATGCCGATCACGTAGAGCTTGCGCATGGGCTCGAGCTTGCCAGGGCCGCGGCGGGCCACCGTCGTCAGGCGTGGCCAGGGACGCGCCCGATCGGCTCGCCGAGTGTGCGAGCGCGAAGACTAGAGTTGCCAGACGTGGCTCATGACGCGCTCGATCCGGCATCGGCTCCCGACACCCAGTACGAGGACCTGTTGCGGCTGGTGCTGACGTCCGGCACGAAGAAAGCCGACCGCACCGGCACCGGAACGCGCAGCGTCTTCGGCCACCAGTTGCGCTACGACCTCGCGGCGGGCTTCCCGCTGATCACCACGAAGAAGGTGCACCTCAAGTCGATCGTCTACGAGTTGCTGTGGTTCCTGCGCGGCGACTCCAACATCGGCTGGCTGCGCGAGCACGGTGTCTCCATCTGGGACGAATGGGCCGACGCGCACGGCGAACTGGGCCCGGTCTACGGCGTGCAGTGGCGGTCGTGGCCCGCGCCGGACGGAACGCACATCGACCAGATCTCCCAGGTGCTGCACACGCTGCGCACCAACCCCGACTCCCGGCGCATCATCGTCTCGGCGTGGAACGTCGCCGACCTGGACAAGATGGCGCTGGCGCCCTGCCACGCGTTCTTCCAGTTCCACGTGGCCGACGGGAAGCTGTCCTGCCAGCTCTACCAGCGCAGCGCCGACCTGTTCCTCGGCGTGCCGTTCAACATCGCCAGCTACGCCCTGCTCACCCACATGGTCGCCCAGCAGACCGAGCTGACGCCCGGTGACTTCATCTGGACCGGCGGGGACTGCCACATCTACGACAACCACCTCGACCAGGTCGCCGAGCAACTCGGCCGCGACCCCTACCCGTTCCCAACGCTGCGGCTGCATCCCGCGCCGACGCTGTTCGACTACCGCTACGAGGACGTCGAGGTGATCGACTACCGGCACCATCCGGCCATCAAGGCCCCGGTGGCGGTGTGAGCGAGCGGACGGTCGGGCTGATCTGGGCGCAGACCCTGGACGGGGTGATCGGGTCCGGCAACACCATCCCTTGGCGGCTGCCGGAGGACATGGCGCATTTCAAGGACGTCACCTGGGGGCATCCCGTGGTGATGGGCCGACGGACCTGGGATTCGCTGCCGCCGCGGTTCCGGCCGCTGGCCGGGCGGCGCAATATCGTGGTGACCAGACAGCCGGACTGGTCGGCCGAAGGCGCCGAGCGGGCGTCGTCGGTGCCGGAGGCGCTGGCCAAGTGCGCCCCGGACGCGGTCTGGGTGGCCGGTGGCGGCGAGATCTACCGCGCCGCACTCGAGTTCGCGACCGACCTGCGCGTCACCGAGATCGATACCGCGGTCGAGGGCGACGCCTTCGCGCCGTCGATCGGACCGCAGTGGCGGCCCGACGACCCGGAGCCGTGGCGCACCTCGGCCACCGGCCTGCGCTTCCGCATCCGGCACTACACCCGGCGGCCCGCTTAGCGCGCCACGCCAAGAGGCTCCGCGAACGCCGCCCCCACGGGCGGGGACGGTCGAACCCGGCCCGCGCCGCGACGGACTCGGGCATACTCCTCGATATGCGGGCGGCCGGACCCGCGTCCGGTCGAACGCCTGGAGCCGTTGCCAGCAGCCCGGCATCGGCTGTGGTGCTCTGCGAAAGGCGGTCCATGGAAAAGAAATCGCTGACTGCGGTAGCGCGCCAGCAACTGAAGCTGGCCGCCCTCGCCACGAGCGGGCGCAGTTCACAGACAATCTATGGCGGCCACACGCATACGCTGCGGCAAACGGTGGTCGGCCTGATCGCCGGGCACAGCCTGGCGGAACACGACAACGCAGGCGAAGCCACGTTGCAGGTGCTCAGCGGCACTCTGGTGCTGCTCAGCGGCGCCAACGAATGGAAAGGCTCCGAGGGCGACCTGATCGTGGTGCCCAAGGCGCGCCACAGCGTCAAGGCGATCGACGACGTCGCGTTCCTGCTGACGGTGGCGATGTAGCCACCACGATGCGGGTCCGTAGCCCGGCCGGACCGGTCGGGCACTAGGGTGTCGATCATGGGTGAGCCGCAGCCGATCCTCGAACCGCTCACACCGTCCGCGATCTTCTTGGTCGCCACGATCGACGAGGGTGGCGAAGCGACGGTCCGCGACCTGCTCGCCGATATCACCGGCCTGCGCCGCTCGGTGGGCTTCCGCCTGCCGAGCGCGAACCTCACCTGCGTCACCTCGATCGGCTCCGACGCATGGGACCGCCTGTTCGCCGGCCCGAAACCGGCTGAGCTGCATCCGTTCCCCGGTTACGTCGGCGCACGCCACACCGCGCCCGCGACGCCGGGCGACCTGCTGTTCCACATCAAGTCCGAGGTGCAGGACGCCTGTTTCGAGCTGGCCATGGCGATCGGCGACCGGCTGGCCGGTGCGGGAACGATCGTGGACGAGACGGTCGGCTTCCGCTACTTCGAGCAGCGCGACCTGCTCGGTTTCGTGGACGGCACGGAGAATCCAGAGGGTCGCGCGGCCTTCGCCGCGGCGCTGGTGGGCGAGGAGGATCCGGACTTCACCGGCGGCAGCTACGTGATCGTGCAGAAATACACGCACCCGCTGGCGGACTGGCGCGCGCTGTCGGTGGAAGAGCAAGAACGCATCATCGGACGCACCAAACTGGACGACTTCGAACTCCCCGACGAGATCAAGCCGGCCAACTCGCACGTCGAGGTCAACACGCTGATCGATCCGGACGGCACCGAACGCCAGATCCTGCGCGGCAACATGCCCTTCGGCAGCGTGCGCGAGGGCGTGTTCGGCACCTACTACATCGC
Organism: Nocardia sp. NPDC004260; assembly: GCF_053603155.1. Classification (NCBI taxonomy): domain Bacteria; kingdom Bacillati; phylum Actinomycetota; class Actinomycetes; order Mycobacteriales; family Nocardiaceae; genus Nocardia; species Nocardia sp. NPDC004260. The sequence goes on from NZ_JBSGEZ010000001.1 coordinate 149,989, forward strand.
CTACGCGGCCACGCCGAGCGTCACCGAACGCATGCTCACCCGGATGTTCCTCGGCACCGGCGAGGCGGCCTACGACCGCATCCTGGATTTCTCCGTCGCCCAAACAGGCACCTCGTTCTTCGCACCCACCGTCGATTTCCTCGACGATCTGCCCCCGGCGCCGTGGGAGGCGGCGGAATCCGTGGTGTCCGTGGACACCGACGGCGCCGGTCCCGCAGATCTGCCCGGCACCGCCGCGCCCGCGGGCGACGGCGCCCTCGGTATCGGCTCGTTGAAAAGGAGCATCCGGTCATGAACAACCTCCATCGCGAACTAGCGCCGATCACCTCCGAGGCGTGGGCGGCCATCGAGGAGGAGGCGACGCGCACGTTCAAGCGGCACATCGCGGGCCGGCGCGTCGTCGACCTGTCCGGCCCGCACGGCGTCGACTACTCCGCGGTGGGCACCGGGCACACCACGGCGATCGACTCGCCGGACGCCGGGGTGTTCGCCCGTCAGCGGGTGGTCGCGCCGCTGGTCGAACTGCGCGTGCCGTTCACGCTCGACCGCGAGGAACTCGACAACGTGGAGCGCGGCGCGCAGGACACCGACCTGGACCCGGTGAAGGACGCCGCGAAGAAGATGGCGTTCGCCGAGGACCGGGCGATCTTCGAGGGCTATCCGACCGCGCACATCACCGGCATCCGCGCGAGTTCGTCCAACGATCCGATCACGCTGCCCAGCGACACCCGGCTGGTCCCCGAAGCGATCGCGCAGGCGTTGACCGCGCTGCGCCTTGCCGGTGTCGACGGGCCGTACTCGGTACTGCTCAGCGCCGATCTGTACACCGCGGTGAGCGAGACCTCCGACCACGGCCACATGATCCGCACGCACATCGAGCGCCTGATCCCGGAAGGGGAAATCATCTGGGCGCCCGCCATCGACGGCGCGATCGTGCTCACCACCCGCGGCGGCGACTTCGATCTGCGCATCGGCCAGGACCTGTCCATCGGCTACCTGACGCACGACAGCACGTCGGTGCAGCTGTACTTCCAGCAGAGTCTGACGTTCCTGGTGTACACGGCCGAGGCCGCGGTCCCGCTGACCCTCTGAGCACCGGTCACATCTGGGAACGGCCAGGTGCGCGGCCGGAGCGCGAAGCGGTACGGTGACCGGAATGCGCCATGAACAGGTAGGTGAGATGACGACGGTGCGGGCGGGTGTCGTTCCGACGCAGCGCGCCGTGTTCTACAGCGTGCTCGGCATCCTTGCCACCGTTACGATCTGCGGTTCGTTCGTCGCCGCGTTCGGGGTGAACCGGGTGTTCACCGGTCTGCTGGCCGGGGCCGTCGTCGGTATCGCGGTGCTGGCGGCCCTGTTCACCCGGGACGCCGTCGTGCTCACCGAACACGCCATCTACCGCCGCAAGCCGTGGACGGTCTCCCGCATCTCGTGGGACCGCGTGGTGGCCGGGCGCTTCACGCTCGACGAGCGCGCCCGGTGGTCGCTGGCGCTGGACCTCATCGGTGGCGACGAACCGCACGGCGAACTGGTGCTGTTGTCCATTCCCCCGGTGGTCCGCCCGGTCGCGGGAGCGTACGACCTGCGCAAGCGCGACCAGGTCACGGAGATCCGGGCGATACTGCGGCGCAAGCGGATTCCGGTGACGGTGCTGCCGCAGATCGCGTGCGCGTTGCAGGAGCATTGGCAGATCGCGCCGCCGACGCACTGAGGGGTGGGTCAGCCGAGCCGGCTTCTTTCGTCGTTTCTGCTCAGCGCAACTCGCGGATCAGCACATCGAAACGCGGGGCGTCAGGCCAAGATGGGCGCAGCCATCCGACCCTTTCCCAGCCCCAACGCCTATAGCGCGCGTAGGCGCGCTCGTTGTCCGCTTCGACGAGCAGTGTCGCGCGCTGTTCGGATCGAGAACCGAGCAGTTCGTCATGCAGTGCCCTCGCTATGCCCTGCCCGGCGTATTCCGCGCACACCATGATCTCGCTGAGACCGAACGTGCGCGCGCCGTCCTCGGTGGTGAACTCCTCGAGGTCACCGCTGTCGAGATGTAGTCCTGTCCACCATCGCGCGTTCGGGGGTAGCGGCCATCCCCAGATCTGCCCCGCAGGTTCACCGTCGACTCGGGCAAGCACATATGCGAAGCCGCTGCCACGGGGACCGGTGTAGGAATCGAACCGGCGCATGAATTCCGAAGGCGAATCGAATGGATCTCCAGAGGCGATGGCATCGACGTATGAACGGCGGTAGACGTCTTCGACGATCTCTCTTCGCGAACGTGCTTCGGTAGCTGTGTAGTGCTGGAATTTCAGGCCAGCCGGCAAGCCGGTCACGCGGTCACCGCCTTCCGCGTCATGGAGTCGTACAGCTCCCGGAACTCCACACCGGCGGACACACGATCGACTGCTGTTCGAACCGGCGCGAGGCGGCGCAGTGTGCGTGTCGATGCAATGGCAGACAGTTCCGACAACGCCGGGAAGCCGTGCTCGAGCGCACCGGTGATATCGCCGAGGCGAGCCCTGGTAGCGGCCGACCATGCGCGGACGATCGTGGCGTTACGCATTGCCGCAGGGTGATCGACGGCAGCCGTGTACAACTCGACAGATCGACGCAGGTCGCCGATGTCCGCGTAGCCGCGAGCCTCGTGGTCGGCGATCTCCGAGTAGGTGACGAATCGCAGCCATTGCGGAACTTCTTCCAGCGGTTCGGACTGCATGGCTTGATCCAACTCTCGCCATGCTGTCGCGATAGCACGCCCGAATGCCGTTCTGTCACCGAGTATTCCGTACGCCTGCGCCTCACGAACGGCGATCAAGGCATGTATCCGACCCGGTGGCCGACCGCGCATGAGAGTGCGAGCACGATCAGACAGTTGCAGTGCTTTGTGCGGGCTTCCCCCTCGGCTGGCGCGAGCAAGGGAGCTTGATTGATTCGCCGCATACAGGCAAGTGTGTGCGATGAGATCATCATCATCGGCCTCGGTGCCGAGCGCCAGGGCGTCAGCAAAGCACCGGCGCGCAAGGCGGTGCCGGTCCGCGTCGTAGGCTAACCACCCGGCGAGCACGGCAAGTTCTCCAGTCGCCTTGGTGAAAGCGCTGCCGGTGGTGGAATCGAATACACCGGTTTGCAGCCGGTCCAAGGCTTGCGTCAGCTTTTCGACGGCAAGACCGACCAGTTGCGCACCGCCTGTGCGCTGATCCTCCTGATCGAGTGCGTCGACATCGGCCAACAGTCGCTGGACGTCACTCATATCGATTCGGCCGGAGCTGTCCGGGATGATCACCGCGACAGCGCCTACCGCAGCTAGCTTGTTGAACTCACGCCGCTTCACCTCGTCCTCGACTTCCCGCACATGCAGACCGGCCGCGCCGTCACCGGCATCGGCCGGTTCGGACTGGATGGTTTCTGTGCCGCCCAGAACAGGATGCCCTCCGGTTTGCGATGGTGCACCTGCCAACTGATGCCAGAACCGCTGCCGCTGCGCCGGTTCGAGACAGTCGTAGACCGTATCGAGCGCTTCGGCCGACCGACCCTTGACCGGACGCTCGGCTGTGGCCTTCTGCTCCCACTTCTGCACAGTCGCAGTCTGAAATCCGACCTTCTCCGCGAACTCCTCTTGTGTCATGCGCAAAGCAACTTCGCGCAGCGCTCGGACTTCTTTCCGTGTCCACGTGCTGACGATCATTTACCCGCCCCCTCGCCCGTGCCTCCAACGGTCCGTACGAGAAGCGTACGACCTCGAGGCGAGTTGTGTGCCTGGGATCACATGCTCAGCGCGGACAAGCTAGAAGCGCCCCGCCGCCGGGTTGAACCCACACCGAGCAACCTGACCAAGAGGTCTGAAACCGATGGAGCACATTCCTTTCGGGGATACACCCCCGTCCCGCTGCCACTTCTACCGACGTGTTTGTGATCTGCCCGCTGTGATCGACCCGCCAGAGCTGGGGCGCATCATCATGCGCACGTCGCACGTAGGAGCGTTGACCATGCCCGCTCCGCTAGGGCGAGCCGTCAGGCAAGTCATGCAGCGCCGCAGGGATGCGATAGGGCCGATCGTGGCGCATCCTCGCTCGAACAGGTGGACCTACATTGTGCGGCCCGATTTCCCCGACGACACAAGACTTTTCGCGGAGATGTTCCGGCTCGACGTGTCGATTGTGCGGGAGGGCGGCACTGTGGCACTGCCGTCACCCACAGCTGAGTCCGGCGCTGTCAGGCATTGGATAGAGACGCCCCGGGACAGGTTTCGTCCGTCGGGAATGGTTGTGGTGGAGTTCATTCGGGCGTATGTCGGTCCATGTAGTCGATGACCGGGGGCGAGACGCGATGACTTCACCGCTGCCGAACGATCCGGATGTGCATCTGTCCGTGTTCCTACACGGCGTCCGGCTCGACTTCACGGCCTGCCGCACTGCTGCGTTGACGTTCATCGAAGAGCACCGGAAACGCCACTACGTCGACGCGGTGCACATACTTCCCGACAATGCCGAGGGCTGGCCCCGGTTGCCGAACGAGAGGTTGTACTTGGAGCGATGATGATTCCTTGCTCGGTGACCGATGCACGCGCGACACTGACCTGTTCGGACCATGACGAGAAGGAGCTGGGCGTGGGGAATGACGAGCAGTTGGCCATGGATCTCGGCGTACCCGTCGAGCAGACCGAATGGGGAAAGTGGGTCGACCCCGACCGCCGCGCGGCGCAGGTCCAGAAATTCCTAAATCATGCGGGACTGCGTGATATTCCGTCCGAGCCGTGGCCCGAAAGCGCTCCAGAATTGGCCCAACTGGACGCAGCTGTGGCCGCATTGTTTCCGGATATGGATACCGCAATGAAGGCTGAAAACGCCGACATGGCCGACGCCTGCATATGCTTCCTGGGCGAGCTTTTCATCAGGTTCGCAGGCGCACATTGGGAGAATTATGAATGGTTCGGTCGCGAGAATTCGTTCTACGACCACGTCAACCCGATGCTCGAATACGGGTTCGACACCGACGGCGACACCGCGTACGGATTGATGAAACTCATGATCGAGGACTACGACCCGGCCGATGGCGGCATGTTCTCCAGCATGGCGGAGATGCTGCGTGAATTCGCTGAAGAATACTCGTCGTCACGCAACGGCACGTAGCCGAGAACCTCTCACCTGAGTAATTCCAGAATCCGGGGGTGGGTACTGTCATGCCTGATGAGTACGACAGAATCCGAGAACGCTTCGACAATCCGGCTCGCGGGCGGATTTTCGAGAACGGCATAGAGCACCTGTTCCATGACCGGCAAAACGGTTATGTGCAGCAACCGGACCGGTACAACACATCGCTGGGTCCATGTCATTACGACAAAGCCAGGGCCGACGAGCAGGGCCGGATTCACGCCATCGAAGACAAATCGGGTCAGACCGGCAGCAAAAACGATCTCCGCGAGCTGCAAAAAGATCGCGAGCTACTCGCGAAACGCGAGATCGAATCGCTCCTGATCCGGACCGTCGCAGGTGAGCAGATGTCGCCGAAATACCAGAAGTTGCTGGTCGCGCTGAGGCAAGAATTCGGCAACAGGGTGATTCACCAATAGTTGACGCGGGAACAGGCTCGTGCGGCATTCGCCACAGGGTTGGGCCGCGAGAAGGACGCCCGCCAGCTCGAATTGAAGACAAGATATGAGCTGAACCGTGCCAACCGTGCCCGCCAACGGCTACCGAAGATACGTGAAATCATGCGGGCGCGAGAGCGAGCCGAAGGATTTCGGAAGGTGCAGCAGTTCCGGGAAGCTGCCGCTCGTGGCCGGGCGGACGCCCCGCAGCGAGCCGAACACGCCAGACAGGTCCAGGAGCAAGCCGAACGAGCCAGGCAAGCACCCCAAGCGCCGGAAACCGAGAGTGCACGGGTTGCACGTGCGGCAGCCGAGCGGGTCGCGCGGGAATTTCTGGCGCCCGAGCAGTACCGGGAACGACCAACCGCCGACACCGGAGAACGGGCGGCCCGGGAGGCGGCCGAGGCACGTGCGGCAGCCGACAAGCAACGCGCGACGGCCGAGAAGGAACGCGCGGCAGCGGAGAAGGAACGCGCGGAACATCTGGCGCGGCTGCAAGCGCGCGGAATACCACCGGAGGTGGTGAAGATTCTGGGGCTCGGTCAAGCGGAACCGCCGTCGGCGGCGGTGCGGGAGTCGCCGGGTCATGCTCCGTCGGTCGTGCGGGGTTATTTGCACAGCCAGGATCGGAGCCGGGGGATCGAGCGCAATCGGTAGCCGTACCGTGTCATGGGTTGGGCATCGCCAGGTGGTCCAGCAGCACGATCGCCTCGGCCCGGATCGGGTCGAGATCTCCGGGCCAGCCGAGCGTGCGCAGTACCGCCCCGGGGATCGTGCGCTCGGCGTACCTGGGCGCGGCTCCTTCGTCGGAGCGAATGCTGATCACCGTCTCCACCAGCCGGAACGGCAGCAACTGCGTCCCCGGCACGCTCACCGCGCCGACCTCGGCCAGTACCTGCGCGGCCAAAGTCTCGTAATGTCCGCGCAATTCGTCGCGGCGCAGGCGGAAGGCGGCGAAGCGCTCGGTGCGCAGTTCCGGGAGCAGGTACAGCGCACCGAGATTCCAGCGGGACGCACACAGTTGCCGCACGTCGAACAGTGCCAGCGCGTACAGCCGGACCGGCACTGGTTCGGACGCCGCGCGCAGCCGCTCGGCCAGTTCGATCGGGGCGGCGACGGTTTCGGCGAGCAGCGCGTCGAGGATGTCGTCCTTGGCGGCGAAGTGGTGGTACAGCGAGGCCTGCCGGATGCCGACGGCGTCGGCGATCGCGCGGGTGGAGGTGTTGGCGTACCCGTTGGTGGTGAACAGTTCGCCTGCGGCGTCGAGGATCTCGGCGCGCGGCGTCGATCCGCGCCTGCGTCGCTGTTCGAGACGCGGCCGTCCGGGCCCGAGGTTTGCCACGGGTTCATTCTGGCAGGTCGGCGTGGGGATGCTCCGGCGCGGTGGTCGTGCGCACAGCTCGGCGACGGCGGGCGGTGCGTTTTCTGTCATTTGATAGAAATCCCCGCAACACAGAAGTTACCGAAGGTCTCGAAAGCGATACACGCAGGTCACCGAACGAGCGATCGCGGCAGCAAAACTATCGGCTGATAGTTATTGGCCGCCACGCCGAAGGACCGCCCATGGCCACCACGCTCGCCCAGACCCCGCCGCCCGACCTGACCGGCGACAGCGCCGACCTCGCCAGGTTCGGCTATCAGCCCGTCCTGCACCGCAAGCTCGGCCGCTACGCCTCCTTCGCGGCAGGTTTCTCGTTCGTCTCCATCCTGACCACGATCTTCCAGTTCTTCGGCTTCGGCTATTCGTTCGGCGGAGCCGCCTTCTTCTGGACCTGGCCGATCGTGTTCGCCGGACAGTTCCTCGTCGCGCTCAACTTCGCGGAACTAGCCGCGCGCTACCCGATCTCGGGCTGCATCTACCAGTGGTCCCGACGGCTCGGCGGCGAACTCGTCGGCTGGTTCGCGGGCTGGATGATGATCATCGCGCAGATCGTCACGGCCGCCGCGGCGGCGATCGCCCTGCAAGTGGTGCTGCCGTCGATCTGGAGCGGATTCCAGCTCGTCGGCACCGACACCGCGCTCACCTCGTCGTCCGGCGCGACCAACGCCGTGCTGCTGGGCAGCATCCTGCTCGTGGTCACCACGCTGATCAACGTGATCGGCATCGATCTGATGGCGCGGATCAACTCGATCGGCGTCACCGTCGAGATCGTCGGCGTCCTGGCGATCATCGCGCTGTTCTTCACCCACACCGAGCGCGGGCCCGGCGTGGTACTCGAGACCGACCAGGCCGCGCCGGGACCCTACTGGGCCGCGTTCCTGGTGTCCGGGTTGATGGCGGCCTACGTCATGGTCGGCTTCGACTCGGCGGGTGAGCTTTCCGAGGAGACCAAGAACCCGCGCCGGGTCGCGCCGCGCACCATTCTCACCGCGCTGTCGGTCTCGGCGCTGGGCGGCGGACTGATGCTGCTGGGCGCGCTGATGGCCGCGCCGAGCCTGTCCGACGGCGCGCTGGCCTCCGACGGCCTGGCCTACGTCCTGACCGCGAAGCTGGACAGCCCGGCGGGCAAGGTGCTGCTCGGCTGTGTCGCGGTCGCGATCACCGTGTGCACGTTGGCGATCCAGACCGCGGGCTCGCGGCTGATGTTCTCCATGGCGCGGGACGGGAAGCTGCCGTTCGCCCGCAGGCTCGCCGCGGTGCACCCGCGTTACGGCACGCCGGTGCTGCCCGCGATCGTGATCGGCGCGCTCGGCATCGGCCTGCTGGTGCTGAATCTCGGCAACGCCGCGATCTTCGCGACACTGGCCAGCGTCTGCATCGTCACGCTGTACCTGGCCTACCTGCTGGTGACGGTGCCACTGCTGATCCGCCGGTTCACCGGCCTGCCGGACGCGGGTACCGACGCGCGACTGTTCGGCCTGGGCCGATTCGGTATTCCGGTCAACGCGCTCGCCGTGGTCTGGGGCGTCGCGATGGTGGTGAACCTGGCCTGGCCGCGCGCCGAGGTATACACCCCGGCCGGCGGCGGCTGGTGGATGCTCTGGGCCGCACCGCTTTTCGTGCTGCTGGTGCTCGCCGTCGGCGTCGTGGTGCACCGCTTCGTGGTCGGCTGGTCGCGCGGCGTCACCGCGGGCGAGCCCGCACCGCAACCGGCCTGAGCGCCTTCGATGCGGCGGTGCGCTGCCAGGCACCGCCGCATTCCCCCAATTCGGCATCCGAAAGGAATCATCGTGACAAGCACTGCGGACACCTCCGGCGCGCGAGCGCACGCACGGGCGCAGGCCGCGGCGGCGACGATCGCGAATCCCGCGCTCCCCGCCGATATCCCCGCCTCGAAGATCACCTTCGCCCAGCGGATTCCGGCGGGCGGTTACGCGAACATCGCGCTCGGACGCGGCACCCGCGTCCGCCTGTCCGACCCGCACGGCGCGGCCTGCGCGCACCTGCTGCTGGTGCGGGCCGATGCGCCGTGGGAGCGCCTGAACGTCGCCGACACGGTCAAGGTGCCGTGGCAGGCGTACCTCGGCAGCGGTCACCCGCTGCTGTCGGATCAGGGTCGCGTGCTGGCGACCGTGCTCGCCGACACCTCCGGCCACCACGACACGCTCTGCGGACCCACCTACGAGGCCCGGCACTCGCTGCGCCTCGCGGGCGCCAAACACGGCCTGGAACCACGGGACATCGGGCCGACGGTCTCGTTCTTCCGCGGCGTGCGCGTGCGGCAGGACGGCGCGCTGGTCTCGACCGGCAGCGCCGCCCCGGGCTCCTCCGTGGATCTGCTGGTGCACCTGCCGGTCACCGTGCTGGTCGCCAACTCCGCGCATCCGCTGGACGATCGGCCCGCGACGGACCTCGACTTCGTCGCGTGGGCCGCACCGGAAGACCTCGCCGCACCCGGCAACGAGGACCCGGAATACCGACGGGCCCTGGAGAACACCGAACAAGCCTGGACCGCCGCGCTGACCTTGGAGGCAACCGCATGACCACGGCACGCACCATCGTGCTCGACGAGACCGTCCCCGCCCGCTCGCCCTGGTCGGCGGTGGTCCGGGCGGGCGAAGACCTGGAGATCATCGATCTGCACGGCAACCAGGCGGTGGACTGCCTGCTGTACTCGGCGGCCGATCACTCCGAACGCTACAGCGCGCAGGCCACGATCACCGCCCAGCGCAACATCTTCCTCACCACCGGCAGCGTGCTGCGCACCGACACGGGCACGGCACTGATGACGGTGGTAGCCGACGAGGTCGGCAACCACGACACCATCGCGGGCGCGTGCTCGCAGGAATCCAACACTCTGCGCTACGGCCACCACACCCGCCACCAGCACGCCTGCGTGGAGAACTTCCTCACCGAGGCCTTGCGGTGGGGCCTGGGCAAACGCGACCTGGTGTCGAACATCAACTGGTTCATGAACGTTCCGGTCGAGGCGGACGGCACGCTGGGCATCGTGGACGGATTGTCCGCGCCGGGCAAACGCGTCACGTTGCGCGCCGAGATCGACACGCTGGTGCTGGTGTCGAACTGCCCGCAGATCAACAACCCCTGCAACGGCTTCGACCCGACCCCGGTGCGCATGGTGGTGTCACGATGACCGTCGCCGAGCTACCGGTGGCCCGGGTCGCGCAGGACGAGTCCGCGCGACCCGACCGGATCGAGGTCGTTCGCCCCGGCATGCTCACCACCGTGCAGGACTGGCCGGGCCGGGTCGGGTATTGGCACATCGGCGTCCCGCCGTCGGGGCCGATGGACGATCTGTCCTTCCGTCTGGGTAATCGCGCGCTCGGCAATGCCGAGGGCGCCGCCGGACTGGAATGCACCCTCGGCGGCCCCGCGCTGCGGTTCACCGCACCGGGCTGGGTCTGCGTCACCGGCGCTCCGGCGGAGGTGACCGTGGACGGCGTCGCCGTGCCGCAGTGGCGGACCGTACGGGTGCCCGCGGGCGGTGTGCTGGACGTGGGCGCGGTGCGCGGACCGGGGATGCGCTGTTACGTGCTGATCGCCGGCGGTATCGACGTGCCCGAATACCTCGGTAGCGCAGCCACGTTCACGCTCGGCCGCTTCGGCGGCGGCACCGGCGCCGCGTTGCGCGCCGGAGAGTCGCTCGCGCTCGGCACGCACCACGGCCGCGTCACGGCGGCCGTGCCGATGGACGAGCAACCCGTGCTTGCCCGGCGCTGGGAACTCGCGGTCACCGAGGGCCCGCACGGTGCGCCCGAGTTCTTCACCCGCGCCGACTTCGAGACCGTCGTCGGCACCGACTACGAGGTGCACTTCAACTCCGACCGCACCGGCGTCCGGTTGATCGGGCCGAAACCGGAATGGGCCCGCACCGACGGCGGCGAGGCGGGATTGCACCCGTCCAATATCCACGACACCCCGTATTCCGTCGGCGCGCTGGACTTCACCGGCGACACGCCCATTCTGCTCGGTCCCGACGGACCCAGCCTCGGCGGTTTCGTCTGCCCGGTCACCGTCGTCGCGGCCGACCGCTGGAAGCTCGGGCAGCTCTCGCCGGGCGACCGCGTGCGATTCGTGCCGGTCCGCGGTGACCGGGCGGCCTCGATCCGGGAGCTCGGGCTCGCGCGCCGGGCCGGGTGGCCGACGGTGCTCTCGTCGGGCGGCGACGGCGACGACGGCGTGTTGCGCCGTTGCGAAGCCGACGACGAGACCGCGGTGACCTACCGTCGCGCCGGCGACGACGGCGTACTCGTCGAATACGGCGCCATGACCTTGGATCTGGGCCTGCGCGCCCGCGTGCACGCGCTGCACCAGCACCTGCTCGCCGCCGGAGTGCGCGGTGTGACCGAGCTGACCCCCGGCATCCGTTCGTTGCAGATCCGGGTCGACCCGCACGTGCTGTCCGTGGCCGCGCTGCTGGACCTGCTCGCCGAGACGGAGGCGCAGTTGCCCGCATCCGATCAGCTGGTGGTGCCCAGCCGGGTCGTTCATCTGCCGCTGTCCTGGGACGATCCGTCCACGCGCGAGGCGATCACCCGCTACATGCACGGCGTGCGCGCCGACGCGCCGTGGTGCCCGTGGAACATCGAGTTCATCCGCCGCATGAACGGCTTGGCTTCCGTCGCGGACGTCTACGACACCGTGTTCGGAGCCGAGTACCTGGTTCTCGGCCTCGGCGACGTCTACCTCGGCGCGCCGGTCGCCACACCCACCGACCCCCGGCACCGGCTGGTCACCACGAAGTACAACCCCGCCCGCACCTGGACGCCGGAGAACGCGGTCGGCATCGGCGGCGCCTATCTGTGCATCTACGGCATGGAAGGGCCGGGCGGATATCAGTTCGTCGGACGCACCACGCAGGTGTGGAATCACCGAGCCGGTGCTGGCCCGGTTCCTCCCGGCGCCGACCGGGCCGCATCGGGGGTCGAAACACCCTGGCTACTACGTTATTTCGACCGGATCCGCTGGTATCCCGTCGAAGCGGAGGAACTGCTCGACCTGCGCGCCGACTTCGCCGCGGGCGACGTGCGGGTGCGAGCCGAGGACGGCGAATTCCGCCTGGCGGAGTATCGGGCGTTCCTCGCCGAGAACGCCCGATCCATCGACGCTTTCCGCGCGAAGCAGGCGGAAGCGTTCACCGCGGAACGCAATTCCTGGCGCTCGGCTGGTGAACTCACGGGTTGAGTTATGAGCGTAGGTCACGAACTGCGTGTGCTATCTGCGCAGGAGCTCACGGGTTGAGTTATGAGCGTAGGTCACGAACTGCGTGTGCTATCTGCGCAGGAGCTCACGGGTTGAGTTGTGAACGCAGGTCACGAACTGCCTGTGATATCTGCGCAGGAGCTCACGGGTTGACTCGTCAGCGCAGGTCGCGGAAGAACTCGCGGATGTCGGCGGTGAGCAGCGCGGGTTCCTCCATGGCGGCGAAGTGGCCGCCGCGATCGACGTCGTTCCAGCGCGTGATGGTGTTGGCTTCCTCGGCGTAGCGACGAACGCCGACGTCGTGGGCGAAGACCAGCACGGCCGTCGGCACGCCGGAGTTGCGCTTCGGCTCGCCCCACGGGGCGTCCTGGGCATAGCCGACATAGGCCGACGACCCCGCGGTGCCGGTGAGCCAGTAGATCATCACGTTGGTCAGCAGCCGATCCCGGTCGAGGATCTTGTCCGGCTCGACGGCCCGTGGATGAGTCCACTCCCGGAACTTGTCGATGATCCAGGGCAGTTGTCCCACCGGAGAATCGGTCAGTCCGTAGGCCAAGGCCTGCGGGCGGGTGGACTGGATGGCGACGTAGCCGTACTCCTCCCGCATGAACGCCTGCATCCGCCGGACGCGATCGCGCTCCAGTTCGGTCAGGCTCGCCAGCTCCGCCTCCGCGCGCGGCAGCGGCGGAAGACCCGGCGCGCCATTGACGTGCACGCCCACGACCCGATCGGGCGCCGTTCGGACCACCTCCGGGCTCACCGCCGCTCCTATGTCGCCGCCTTGCACGCCGTATCGCTCATACCCCAGCCTGCGCATGAGCTCGGCCCACGCCGCGGCGATCCGCGTGATGCTCCAGCCCGTCTCGGCGACCGGGCCGGAGAACCCGAATCCCGGCAGCGACGGGATGACGAGGTGGAACGCGTCGGCCGGGTCGCCGCCGTGCGACCTCGGATCGCTCAAAGGCCCGATAACGTCGAGGAATTCGGCCACCGAGCCGGGCCATCCGTGGGTCAGCAGCAGCGGCAGTGCGCCGGACTCGGGCGAGCGCACGTGCAGGAAGTGGATGGTCTGCCCGTCGATCTCCGTCGTGTACTGCGGAGAGGAGTTGAGCTGCGCTTCGGCCGCGCGCCAGTCGTATCCGGTACGCCAGTGGTCGACCAGCTCGCGCAGCCACGCGGTCGGCACACCGGTGTCCCAGTCGTCCCCGGGCAGGGGGGCAGGCCAGCGGGTCGCGTCCAGACGGGCACGCAGGTCGTCGAGTTGCCGCTGCGGGATGTCGATGCGGAACGGAGTGATTTCGTCGGTCATGTCATCGACGGTATGACCTGCCTAGGACAGCTTTCGCCCTAGCTTTCGGGCAAACTTTCCCCATGTTGGAAACCTCGGCGCGCCTGCTTCGTCTGCTGTCGCTGTTGCAGACCCCGCGCGATTGGACCGGCGCCGCACTCGCTGAACGACTCGGTGTCGACGTGCGCACCGTCCGCCGGGACATCGACAAGCTGCGCGCGCTGGGCTACCCGGTGGACGCGACACCGGGCGTGGCGGGTTACCGGCTCGGTGCGGGAGCGAAGCTGCCGCCGCTGCTCCTGGACGATGACGAGGCGGTGGCGGTGGCACTCGGCCTGCGCACTGCGGCGGGCGGCACCATCGCGGGCATCGAGGACAGTTCGGTACGCGCGCTGGCCAAGCTCGAGCAGGTGCTGCCCGCGCGCCTGCGCCACCGCGTCGGGATGCTCCAGGCCGCTACGGTCACGGTGCCCGCGGGCGGCCCGACCGTCGACCCGGACGTGCTGACCGCTGTCGCGGCGGCCATCCGCGACCACCACCGCCTGCGCTTCGACTATCGCGCGCACGACGGCGCCACCTCGCTGCGCGTCACCGAACCGCATCGCCTCGCCCACACGGGCAGGCGGTGGTACCTGATCGGCTGGGACGTCGACCGCGCGGACTGGCGCACCTACCGCGTCGACCGCTTGCGGCCGCGCATCCCGACCGGCCCCCGCTTCACCCCGCGCGAAGCGCCCGATGCCGACCTGCCCGGGTACGTCTCCCGTGGCGTCACCACCGCGCCGTATCGCTACGCGGCGCGCATCACCCTGGGCGTCGCCGCGGAAGTGGCCGCCGAGCGAATCGCGCCGACCGTCGGCGTGATCGAGGCGGTGGACGCGGAAAATTGTGTGCTGCGAACGGGTTCCGACTCGCTGGACGAATTGGCGATCTACGTCGCCGGCTTCGGCTTTCCCTTCCGGGTGCACGAACCGCCGGAACTCGTCACGCACTTACGCGACCTCGCCGCGCGCCTCGGCGCGGCGGTCGGCTGACGGCGTGCTGTTCGTCGACGCCTCGCGCCGCTAGCGCTCGATGGACCGCTGCGGCAATCTCGGCGAGGTCCGCCGCTATCGCGGTCAGGAGTGGTGCGCGGCACAGGTGTCACAGTCCGCGCCCGCACGTCGTCGTCTCGGTGAAGCGATGGGAACGTCCCATCGGCACCGACGAGATCGGAGACAGTCATGACCGCGGAGATCCTGGTCACCGGTGGCACGGGCACCCTCGGCCGCGAAGTGCTCCCGCTGCTGCGCGCGACCGGCGCCGACGTGCGCGTGTTGAGCCGCACCGAACGTCCGTCGGACGGCGGCGTCGAGTTCGTCGCGGGAGACCTGCTGCGCGGCACCGGCATAGCCGCCGCGGTGGCGGGTGTCGGCACCATCTTGCATCTGGCGGGCGACGCGAAGGGCGACGACGTGGCCACCGCGAATCTGTTGCGGGCAGCCACCGCCGCGGGCGTCGGGCACATCGTCTACATCTCGGTCACCGCCGCCGAACTGCTCCCGATGACGTACTTCCGCGCGAAGTTCGCCGCCGAGCAGGCCATCGCGGAGTCGGGTATCCCGTGGACCACGCTGCGGGCCGCGCAATTCCACGATTTCGTGCCGAAGCTGGTGGACACGATGCTGAAATCGCCGGTGCTCCCGGCGCTCGGCGGGGTGCGCCTCCAGCCGGTGCACGTGCGCGAGGTGGCGGCCCGGCTGGCGGAGCTGACGGTCGGCGCGCCCGCCGGACGGGTCCCGGATCTGGTCGGGCCCGAGGTGATCGGCATGCGCGAGCTGATCCGCGACTACTTGGCGCTGCTGGGCAAGCGGCGGGCGTTGCTGACCGTCCGGGTGCCGGGCAAGGCGGGCCGGGTCTATCGGGCGGGCGGAAATCTGGTGACCGACGGCGCCGACGTCGGCGAGCTGACCTGGGCGGACTACATTGCCGAGCGGGCGGGCGCAGTCCGGTCCGCATAACCGCCGCCGGGCCCGGGAGACGACGACGGCAATGCGCTGCGCCGGGAAACGGCCGCCGGTGCGCTCGGCACAGTGCCGAGACCCAACCCGCCGTCGGTAAATTCCGGGCCCGCCGATGCCTCGGCCACCGGCACCGACCCGATGACCGTCTCCCCCCGACCGTGCCGCTGGCACAAGCCTGGCGGCCAGGGTCAGCGCCGCTCGATCACCCGGCGCAGCTTCCCCGCAGCGGCCCGGCCAGGGGCGGGATTCGAGGCGCGCCCGCATCCCGCGTGAAGCTCAGTCCATGCGAAACGTGGCCTCCGGGTTCGCGGTGTCCCGCACGATCCGCAACGCCTCGGACAACGCCGCGAGCTGTTCGGGCGTCAGCAAACCAACGAACCAGCGGTCGACGGCGGCGAGATAGTCCGGCAGCACCTGCGCGAGCCGCGCCGCGCCCGCCTCGGTGAGCACCGCGTACGCGCTGCGCCGATCCCCCGGATCCAGCTCGCGTTCCACCAGCCCGGCGCGCGCCAGCCGATCGACGAGCCGGGTGACGCCGCTGGTGGACAGGGCGGTCTGCACGGCGAGCTCCGTCATCCGCAGCCGCCGCCCCGGCGAACGGCTCAGCCGCATCAGGGCGTTCAGATCCAGTCCGGACAGACCGTGCGCATTCCAGACCTGCTCCAGCTTGGCGACCACACCGCCGTACGCCTCGAACAGCAGGCCCATCGTGGTCAGGCGCGGGTCGTCGAACAGCTCGGTCACGTCCATACGGGCAACCTACCGGAATGTTTCCCTGCGGATAGTTGACACGAGGAATAAGTCGTCGTAAAAATATGCATACGCAATATTCCTCGCATCAACTAGTGGAGGTTCCCATGTCGCCGACCGCCTGGATCGCCGGATTCCGCTCCGCGGTGATCCGCCCGGACGAACAGATCAAGCTCGCGGAGTCGCGCGCGTTCACCGACCAGACCGTCCGCCAGGTGCTGCATCTCGCGGGCGGCGGCGCGCAGGTGCGGGTCGGGTTGACCAATCGCTATGGGAAGACACCGCTGGCGATCGGCGCCGCCCGGGTCGCCCTGCGCAAGACCGGCAGCGAGATCGTCGCCGAGACCGATGTCGCGTTGCGGTTCGACGGCGCCGAACAGGTGATCGTCCCGGTGGGCGGCGAAGTGCTCAGCGACCCCGTCGATCTGGCCGTCTCAGCGGGCACGGATTTGGCATTGAGCCTTTATCTGCCCGGCCCGACGGGGCTGGCCACCTTCTCCCACCAGCCCGGCGAAACCGCTTACATCGCGGACGGAAATGTCGCCGACGAAGCCGCGCTCACCACCGTCGACGAGGTGCCCGCGCGGTTCTTCGTCACCGGTGTCGACGTTCTCGCGCCCGTGGCGACGCCGGTGGCCGTCGCGTTCGGCGATTCGTGGTTCGAAGGCTTCGGCACCACGATCGGCGCCAACCGCAGGTCGGTGGACTTCCTCAACGCGCGACTGGAGCGGGGCTGGGTGGTCAACCAGGGCATCTCGGGGAATCGGCTGCTCACCGACGAAATCGGCGAGCCGGGCCTGGACCGTCTCGAGCGCGATGTACTCGCCGTGCCGGGTGTGACGAGTGTGCTGATCAACTTCGGCATCAACGACTTCATCCTGGGCGGCATGGCGGGTCAGCCGCCCGCGACCGCCGAGGAGCTGATCACCGGCTTCACCACGCTCACGCGGCGCGCGCACGCGGCGGGGCTTCCCATCCACGCCGCGACCATCGGACCCTACGGCGGCTGCGTCTACGAGGGCCTGCCGATCGCGGAGACATTGCCGATCCGGCGGCGCGTGAACGAATGGCTGCGCGGCACCGACGTTTTCGATTCGGTGTTCGATGTGGCGCGAGCCGTTGAGGACCCGGAGCGGCCGGACTTCATCCGGCCCGAATTCGACAGCGGCGACGGCATGCACCTCAACGACGCCGGCGCTCGCGCCATGGCGGAAAGTGTCGACGTCACAGTTCTGTCCGGCTAGGTCACGGCTCGAGACCACGCAGCACGATCTCGACGCCACCGCGGAATTCGTCGTCGGCCGACATGCCCTTGGCCTGGCCCGCGGTCTGCGCCAGGTGTGGGTATTTCTCCGGAGGCAGTTCGGCCAGCACGATCGTCCCGTGCCCCCGCAGCGGCGCATAGTGCTTGTTCTGGAGGTAGCCGATCAGGAAGGCGATCAGGGTGCGCTGGGCGATGACGCGGGCGCGCCCGGTGAATCCACCCTCGGTGAGCACGGCGAGCAGTGTTTCCATCACGCGCAACGACTCGACCGCCGACTGCCTGCGCCGCAGCACGATCGGCACGGCGGCCGGATGGGCCGAGAACCCGTCACGGATGTTCTCGAGCAGTACCGTGACGCGCTCCCGCCAGTCGGTTCCGGCAGGGAGCGACGTGTCGATCGCGGCGAAGACCTGGTCGGCCACCAGTACCTCGAGTTCGTCGCGGTCGCGCACGTAGCGGTACAAAGCCATGGTTGCCATGCCCAGTTCCTTGGCCACGGCACGCATGGTCAGCGCCGACGGACCCTCGCGGTCGAGCACGGCGAGGGCAGCCGTGGCGAGATCGGCGGTGGTCAGCGAGCGGGGGCGGGGCACGGATTGACAGCGTACAAGCTACGCGCATACTTGTCGTAGGCGTACAAAGTACACCTACGAGAGGAGTCCCTGATGTCGCTGCCGACCGCTGTCCCGGACCGAAAGCTGGTCACCGTCTCCGGTGCGCAGGTCTTGGTGCCGGACCCGGATCGCCTGATCCACCTGCAATTCCGGCGCTTCGCCGGATGCCCGGTGTGCAACCTGCACCTGCGTTCGATCGTCGCGCGCCACGCGGAAATCGCCGCCGCAGGTGTCCGCGAAGTGATCGTCTTCCATTCCAGCGCGGCGGAATTGCGCAAGTACACCGCGGAACTGCCGCTGGACGTGATAGCCGATCCGGACCGGAAGCTCTACCGCGAATTCGGCGTCGAGACCTCGCCTCGCGCGCTGCTCGACCCGCGCGGCTGGCCCGCCATCCTGCGCGGTGTGGCCCACGACGCTTACGCGACCTTGCGCCGAAGGCAGTCCGCCCCACCCGGCAAGCCCGAGGGCGGCAGTCTCGGACTGCCCGCCGATTTCCTGATCGCACCCGACGGACGGGTGCTCGCCGCGAAGCACGGCGCGCACGTCTACGACCAGTGGTCGGTCGACGAACTCCTCGCGCTCGTCCCAGCGGGGCGGCGCGCATGAGAATCGCCGAAAGTCCCCTGGTGGCACGGGTGTTCGCGCTGGTTCCCGCCGGGCTGCTCGCCGGAGCGTTCGGTTACGGCGCGGTGAATGTCCTCTACGCGTTCCGCAGAGTCCCTTTGGATGTGCGCTTCACCTTCCACACCGCGCTGATGAGCGTGAACGGCGTGGTCATGCAAACACTGATGGGCCTGACCATTCTGAGCGCATTGGTGCTGACCGCCCGCTCCACCGGGCGGTCACGCCTGCTCGCCGGGATCGCGAGTCTGCTCGCCGTCGCCGCGTTCGTGATCACCCGCCTGGGCAACGTCCCGATCAACCAGAAGATCAAGATATGGGCGATCAGCGGCCCACCCGCCGACTACGCCGAAATCCTCACCCGCTGGGAAACCTTCCACGTCGCCCGCACCGCCTGCGCCCTCCTAGCCTTCCTCCTCATCGCCCTGACGACTCTCCTCCCCGCGAAATCATGACCACGAGTGGCACATGGTGGAGAGGTCTTCTCGTCGCGGTTCGCCGCAACCATGTGCCACTCCCGGTGGTGTTTCCGGCTAGTCCGGACGGGTGCGTCTGCTGCGCAGGTGGTTCACGCCGAAAGCGAGCATGGAGGTGAGTACCGCGACGCATCCGATCACGGCGGCCAGGGCGATCATGGAGTTGAGTCCGTCGATCGACGCGGAGGCCGCGATGTGCGACAGGTCCGACGCGATCGGCTGGAACTGCGTGGGCAGCTCGTCGGCCACCGAGCGACCGGCGCCGGAGCCCGCCGCTTCCAGGAACTGCTCACGCAACACCGGCGGGACGGCTCCGGGCAGCGCGTCGAGGCCGTCGGCAGCGGAACCGCGCGCTGAGTGATTGAACATGGCGCCCAGCCCGGCCACGCCCACCGCAAGGCCGACCTGCCGAAGGGTGCCGAAAGTCGCGCTGGCCATGCCCGCGTTCTCGTCGGAGGCGAAGGTGAGTGAGGCCGCCTGGTTGACGGCCGTGATCGCGCCGAGTCCGAGTCCGCCGATCACCATTCCGGGCAGGAAATGCGTCCAAGAGTCGTCGGAACCGAAGTCGCCCATCAGCCATGTGCCCAACGCGACCATGCCCATCGTGACCGGCAGCGAGACCGCGAACGGGACCCGCTTGGCGAAGACCATCGCCAGCGGCGCGCTGATCAGCGCGGCCACGCTCACCGGCAGCAGCCGCAGGCCCATCTGCAACGGCGTGTACCCGAGCGTGTTGATCAGGAACACCGCCAGGTAGTTGCTCGCGGCCATCAGCGTCGCCATGTGCCCGATCGAGACGACGGCCGTGCCGGTGAATCCGCGCTTGCGCATCATGGACACGTCGAGCAGGGGGTGCTCGGCTTTGAACTGCCATGCCGCGAACCCGGCCAGGAGCACCACGGCGGCGGCGCCGAGCCCGAGCACCGTGGCCGAGGTCCAGCCCAGCGAGTTGCCGCGGGTCAGCGCGAATACACCCGTCACCAGGCCACCGGTGAGCAGCAGCGACCCCGGCCAGTCGGCCTTGCGCCCTTCCATGCGCGCCGACTCCGGCATCCGCAGCACGGCGAGCACGCCGATGAAGATGCCGATCGGGACGTTGATGATGAAGATCGACCGCCAGCCGAACTGGGTGACCAGCGCGCCGCCGAGCACCGGACCCGCGACGGTCGCGCTCGCCATGACGGCGCCGTAGATGCCGATGGCCTTCGCGCGCTTGCCCGCGTCGGGGTAGGCCACCGCGAGCAGGGGCAACGCCGTAGCGAAGATCATCGCCGAGCCGACGCTCTGCACCGCGCGCAGGACGTTCAACTGCAAGATGCTGCCGGCCAGCGCCAGTGCCAGCGATGACGCGGTGAACACCACCATGCCCGCGATGAAAAGGCGCTTGCGGCCGAACCGGTCGCCGAGCGTGGCGAAGGTCAGCAGCAACCCCGCCATCGGGATGGCGTAAGCGTCGATGACCCACTGCAGTCCGTCGATGGACGTGTCGAAGTCGGCGCGGATATCGGCGAGCGCGGCGGAGACCACGGTCAAGTCGAGCATCATCATGAAGATGGCCCCGCTGACCATGACCAGCACCAACCCGGCGCGTAGCGGACTTGCGGAAGAGTCGTCCGGCTTGCTGCCGGACGAGGTTGCGATCGTGGACATGTCTTCCTTATGAAGTTCGCGCACCACCCGCGATACGCGTGCGGGCGAGTCCATTACGGACCGAAAGGACGGGAAACGCGCGACCGAAGCCGCGCCCCCGACACTATCCACGCCCCCGACCCCCGTAAATGACGTATCAAGACAAACAATTTCGCGCAGCGGCCAACCCGGGCGGCGTCCACGAGTGGCACATGGTGGAGACATCTCTCGCGCTTTGCCGCGGCCATGTGCCACTCGCGGTTGCGGCGAGGTCGGGGCAGGAGGGTGGAGCGAGGCAACGCCACTGGTGTAGAGCACGGGTTGACCCGTGCCCTACAGCAGCAAGTTCCGTCGTTTTCCTATTCCGCGATCACGATCGTGATCTCCTCGCCCGCCGCGTCGGTCGATTCACCCGGCGAGGCGAACCAGTGGGTGACCTCGCCTTCGGTGAGGTCGGTCTCGAGGTCGCCGGTCGGGAGGACGGACAGGGCTCCGGCGGTGGCGGAGACCAAGAACTCCAGGACGGCGGCGCGGCCGGACAGTGCGGTGGTGTACGTGGTCGACTCGTAGTCGATCTCGTGCTCATCGCGCACGCGTTCGGCCTCGTCCAGTGCCTCGGACTGAGTGATCGCGACGACTCCGTTCGCCGTGGTGACGACGAACGCCGGGTGTTCCTCGCCGAGCGGGCGGACCCGGTCGGCGTAGGACACCGGATGCGCGGCCGCCGCGGCGATGTCCTGCTGGACCTGGGCGTCGTCGAGTGCCAGCCAGCGAATGTCGCTGTCGGCCACCGAGCCCGCGGAGATCCCGAACGCGGTACCCGCCGCGGCCAGCTCCTCGGCGGTGCGGTCGCCCGCGAACAGGCATGCCGCACCGGCCTTCTGCACCGCCCAGGCCGCGACCACCGCGTCCACCGAACGCGGCAGCGTCACCGCGACCACGTCGCCGGGTCCCGCACCGCGGTCGATGAGCACCCGGGCCAGCTGCGAGGAACGCCGATCCAGCGTGTGGAAGGCGACCTCGTCCTCACCGGCCAGCAGCGCGGGCGCATCCGGGTCCTCTTCGACGACCTCGGCGAGCACCTTGGACACCGTGCGAGCGCCGACCCGGCCCACCGGCTCCGGCGTGGAAGCCGCGGCCGTGACGCCGGATTCGACCAGCAGCCGGGCCCGCTCGCCCTCGTCGAGGATGTCGATGTCCCCGACCAGCGCCTCCGGATCGCCCAGCAGCGCGTCGAGCACCCGCACCAGCCGTTCGGCGAGGATCTCGACCTCTTCGGCGGTGAACCGGCTGCCCAGGTACTTCAGGGTCAGCTCGATCGTGGCCTCCGACATCACCAGCAGGGTCATCGGGTAGTGCGTGGCGTCGTTGACGCCGACACCGGTCACCGACATGCCGTCGATCGAGCTGGCGGCCGAGATCGCTTCCTTGTCCATCGGATACGACTCGAACACCAGCAGCGTGTCGAACAGTGCTCCGGTGCCCGCCACCCGCTGGATGTCGGTGAGCCCCACATAGTGGTGCTCGAGCAGACCCGCCTGGTCGCCCTGCAAGCGCCCGAGCAGCTCGCCGATGCTCTGGCGGTCATCGATGCGCAGCCGCACCGGCAGCGTGTTGATGAACAGACCCACCATCGACTCGACACCGGGCAGCTCGGCCGGACGGCCGGACACCGTCGCGCCGAACACCACGTCGCCGCGTCCGGTCAGACGTCCGAGCAGGATGCCCCACGCGGCCTGTACCAGCGTGTTCACCGTGACGCCGAGTTCGGCGGCGTGCTTGGTGATCCGGCGGGTGCGGTCGGCGTCGAGTTCGGTGACGACCTTGCCGATCTCGTAGTTCTCGGCGCCGCGCGGCTGCGGCGCGAGCTGGGTGGGTTCGTTGACCCCTTCCAGCGCCGTCGCCCAAGCGCGCAGCGAGGCGTCCCGGTCGCGCCCGGCCAGCCAGCCGAGGAAGTTGCGGTAGGAGGCCACCCGCGGCAAGGCGGTCTGGTCGCCGCGCACCGCGTACAGCACCAGCAGATCCCGCATGAGCAGCGGCATCGACCAACCGTCCAGCAGGATGTGGTGGGTGGTGATGGCCAGGTGCCATTGCGCGGCGTCGCTGCGGAACAGCGTGAACCGCATCAGCGGCGGCGTGGCCATGTCGAAGTGCGTCGCCTGATCGGCCGCGACCTGCCTGCGCAGCTCCGCGGTCCGCTCGTCGGCGGGCAGCCCGGTGAGATCCACCTCGCGCCACGGCGCCTCGACCCGATCCAACACCACCTGCACGGCCTGCCCGTCGGCGTCGGTGACGAACGCGGTGCGCAGGTTCGGGTACCGGTCGACGATGCCCTGAGCCGCCGCACGCAGCCGCGCCACGTCCAGCGTGCCGCCCAGGTCCACCACGGCCTGCATGGTGTAGACGTCCACGGTGGACTGGGTCATCATCGCGTGGAACAGCAGACCCGACTGCAGCGGCGACAGCGGCCACACCTCGGCCAGCGCCGGGTAGCTCCGCTCCCACTGCTCGAGGTCGGGCTGCCGCACCCGCACCAGCGGCATGTCCGACGGCGTGAAGCCGCCCGCGTCGGGCCGCCGCGCGTGGGTGGCCAGCGCGGTGAGCGCCTCGACCCACAGGTCGGCGAACTCCTGGACCCGCTCCCTGCTCAGCAGACCGGTCGGGAAGGCGAACGACGCGCCCAGTCGCGGACCCTCGTCGGAGTCGGTGACGATGGCGTTGATGTCGATCGTCGCGTTGGCGGGCATGTCGAGGTCCATGTCGACATCCAGCTGACCCAGGTCGGCCACCGGCACCCAGCCGATCTCGGCGAGCTGCTCGGGGATCTCCCCGGCCGACATCCGGCCCAGGTAGTTGAAGCTGATCTGCCCGGACGAGCCGAGGCTCGGCGCGGTCTCCGGATTCAGCTGCCGCAGCAGGCCGTAGCCGAGGCCCTTGTCGGGCACCGCGAGCAGCTGCTCCTTGATCGACTTCACGATCTCGCCGAGCGCGGCGCCACCGGCGAACGCGTCGGTGAGATCCGCACCGGCCAGGTCCAGCCGGACCGGGTAGGCCGAAGTGAACCAGCCGACCGTGCGCGACAGATCCGCGCCCGGCACGACGTCCTCTTCACGACCGTGGCCTTCCAGCTTCACCAGCGCCGCGTCCGAACCGTCGCCGCGCCAACGGGCGACCGTCATGGCCAGCGCCGAGAGCAGACCGTCGTTCACACCGCCCCGGTACAGGCCCGGGATCGCGGTGAGCACCGCGTCGGTGACCTCCGCGGGCACGGTGACCTCGACCCGCTCGACGGTGGCGAACGTGTCCACCGCCGGATCGAACCCACGCTCGCCCAGCAACGGATCCGGTGTGGCCGAAACTTGCTGCCAGAACGGCAGTTCCGCGACCCGATCCGGCGCGCTCGCCGCCTGGACCAGGCTGTGCGCCCAGCGCCGCATGGAGGTGCCGTTGGCGGGCAGCGCCACCGGCTGACCGGCGACCAGCTGCGACCAGGCCACCGCCAGATCCGGGATCAGGATGCGCCAGGACACGCCGTCGACCACGAAGTGGTGCGCGACGATCAACAGCACGTCCCGCCGCTCGCCTTCGAAGGCGAACCAGACGAACTGCGCCATGGCGGCCTCGGCCGGATCCAACCTGCCCAACGCACCGTCGAGCGCTTCGGTGGCCACCCGCGCCAGCTCCGCCTCGTCGGCGTCGGCGGCCAGGTCCACGCGGTGCACCAGCGCGTCGACGTCCACCGCGCCGTGCGGCAGCGCCTCGAATGTCCAGTCCCCGCCGGTGCGGCGCAGCCGCGACCGCAGCACGTCGTGGTGGTCGAACACCGCCGCGATGGTGGCGACCAGGGTCTTTCGGTCGATGCCTTCGGGCAGCCGCAGCGCCATGGTCTGCGAGAACCGCTGATACGACGAGCCGCTCGCGAGGATCTGCCGCATGATCGGGGTCAGCGGGATCTCGCCGACACCGCCGCCGGGCAGTTCCTCCAGCCGCACCTGCTCCGTGCCCGCGCCCAGCGCGGCGATCTCGGCCAGCGAGGCCACGCTGCGCCGCTCGAACACGTCACGCGGAGTGAACAGCACGCCACGCGCCTTGGCCCGCGAGACCAGCTGGATCGACAGGATGGAGTCGCCGCCGAGCGCGAAGAACGAGTCGTCCAAACCGATCTGGTCGACGCCGAGCACCTCGGCGAACACCTCGGCGATGACGGCCTCGACCTCGCTGGCCGGCGCGCGGAACTCGCGCGGCGCCAGCTCGGGCTCGGGCAGCGCCTTGCGATCCAGCTTGCCGACCGGGGTCAGCGGGATCTCGTCGATCACCACGATCGCCGTCGGCACCATGTGCGGCGGCAGGGTGCGCGAGGCGTACTCGGTCAGCCTCGCCGTGTCGATCTCCCGGCCCGGCGCCGCCAGCACGTAGGACACCAGGATCGTCGCGCCCGCCTCGGTCTTGCGGCCGATGGTGATCGCGTACTCGACGTCCTCGTGGCTCGCCAGTACGGTGTCGATCTCGCCCAGTTCGATGCGGAAGCCGCGGATCTTCACCTGGAAGTCCGAGCGGCCCACGTAATCGAGGTGCCACGGCACCGACGCCACCGCGGCGTTGCCCGCCCGCTCGCCGGGTTCGGCGAACCAGCGCACCACGTCACCGGTGCGGTACATGCGCGCGCCCTCGTCACTCCACGGGTTGGCGACGAACCGTTCCGCGGTGAGGTCGGGGCGGTTGTGGTAGCCACGCGCCAGCGCGCCACCGGCCAAATACAACTCGCCCGCGACGCCCGGCGGCACCGGGTTGAGGCGGTTGTCCAGCACCAGCGCGGACATGCCGCGCACCGGACGGCCGATGGTGATGTGCCTGCCCGGGGTGAGCTGGGCGTAGGACGAGATGATCGTCGTCTCGGTCGGGCCGTAGGCGTTGAAGTACTTGCGGCCCGGCCACCACTTGGCCAGCAGTTCCGGCGTGGTGACGTCACCGCCGACCGACGCCACCTCGAGCGCCTCCATGCCTTCCGGATCGACCGTGCCCAGCACCGCGGGGGTGATGATCGTGTGGCTCACCCGCTCGGTGCGCAGCAGCTCCGCCAGGTCCGGGCCGCCGATGATGGTCGAGGGCACGACCACCAGCGTCGCGCCGGTGTAGGCGGCGCACAGCCATTCCAGCACCGACGGGTCGAAGCTCGGCGAGCAGATGTGCAGGAACCGATGGTGCGATTCCAGCTGGTAGAGATCCGCCGCGACGCCGACCAAGCCGCCCATGCCCGCGTGGGTCACGGTGACGCCCTTGGGCATACCGGTCGAGCCGGAGGTGTAGATGACATACGCCGGATGACGCATCGCCAGCACGGCGTTGCGGTCGGCGTCGGTCACCTGCTCGGCGGACTGGCTCTCGATCAGCTCGCCCAGCGCCGGGTCGTCGATCCGCAGCCACTCCACGTCGCGCGGCAGCCGGTCGACGTACTCGCTCGCGGTGATGCCGATGACCGCGCCGGAGTCGTTGACCATGTGCCGCATGCGATCTTCGGGGTAGGTCGGGTCGACCGGCACGTGCGCGCCGCCCGCCTTCGCCACCGCCCAGAACGCCGCGACCATCTCGTAGGAGCGCGGGAACGACAGCGCCACGATGCGCTCCGGTCCCACACCGCGCGCGATGAGCACCCGTGCCAGGCGCGAGGAGTACTCGTCCAGTTCGCGGTAGGTGATCGAGCGACCCTGGTAGCGCACCGCGATCTGCTCCGGGTCCAGCCGCGCGCCGTATTGCAGCAGGTCCGGCAGCAGGCCGGTGGCCATGACGTCCTCGCCCGCCACGTGCGTGAGCAGGTCGTACTCGGCCGCGTCCAGCAGCGGCAGGTCGCCGATCGGGGTTTCCCGGTCGGTGGCGATCGCGGTGAGCAGCCTGGTGAACCGCTCGGCGAACACCCGCACCGTCTCGTCGTCGAACAGATCGCGCGCGAAGGAGAACTCCGCGTACATGCCCGCGTCGTCGGGGTTCTCCCCTGCCTCGCGGATGGTCAGCGACAGGTCGAACTTGGCGGTGTCGACGTCGAAATCGACCGCGCCCACGTGCAGTCCGGGCAGCTCGAAGCTGCTCTCGGGCAAGTTCTCGAACGACAGCGCCACCTGGAACAGCGGGTGCCGCGCGGTGGAGCGCTCCGGGTTGAGCAGTTCCACCAGCCGCTCGAACGGCAGGTCCGCGTGCGCGAACGCCTGCAGGTCGGCGTCCTTGGTGCGGGCCAGGAACTGGTCGAAGGTGAGGTCGCCGTCCACGTGCGAACGCAGCACCAGGGTATTGACGAACATGCCGATCACGTCGTCGAGTTCGGCCTCGCCGCGGCCCGCGATGGGCGTGCCGACGGCGATGTCGTCGGTGCCGGACATACGCGCCAGGAACAGCGCCAGCGCGGCGTGCACCACCATGAACAGCGTCGCGTTCTGCTGCCTGGCGATCTCGGTGAGCCTGCCGTGCAGCTCACCGGAGATCGGGAACACCACGCGCCCACCGGCGAACGACTGCGTCGTCGGACGCGGCCGGTCGGCGGGCAGGTTCAGCTCGTCGGGCAGCCCGGCCAGCGCGGCACGCCAGTACTCGGCCTGCTGGGAGATCAGGCTCTGCGCGTCGTCCTCGGAGCCGAGCACGTCACGCTGCCAGAGGCTGAAGTCGGCGTACTGCACCGGCAGCGGCGCCCAACCCGGTTCCACACCGGCCGAACGGGCCGCGTAGGCCAGCATCACGTCGCGGGTCAGCGGGCCCATCGACCAGCCGTCGGCGCTGATGTGATGCGCGACGAACACGAGCACGTACGCTGTGCCGGCTCCCGCCCCGCCGCCCGCCGCCGTGACGCGGAACAGCTTGGCCCGCAACGGAACCTCGGTGGTCACGTCGAACCCGGCAGAGATCACCTCGATGATCCGGTGCCGGATGTCCTCGGGCGCGACGGCTTCCGGCCGCAGGTCCGGAACGGCCCGCTCGACGGGCACGATGACCTGGTGCGCCGCGCCGCCGTGCTCGGGGTAGACGGTGCGCAGGGTCTCGTGCCTGGCGATGACGTCCCCGACCGCCGCTTGCAGCGCTTCGACATCCAGCTCGCCGGTGAGCCGCACGGCCACCGGGATGTTGTTCACCGCCGAGGCGGTGTCGAACTGGTTGAGGAACCACATGCGCTGCTGCGCCAGCGACAACGGGATGCGCTCCGGACGCGGACCGGCCACCAGCTCGCGACGACCACCGGCGCCCGCATGCTGCTCCACCTTCGCGGCCAACCCGGCGACAGTGGAGGCCTCGAACAACACACGCACCGGCACACGGGCATCCAATGCCGCGCCGATACGCGCCGCCACCTGCGTCGCCAACAGCGAATTACCACCGAGCGCGAAGAAGTCGTCATCCGCGCCGACACGCTCCACCCCGAGCACCTCAGCGAACACCGACGCCACGATCTCTTCGATCGGCGTCGAGGGCGCCCGGAACGCCTGAACCTCGAACTCCGGCTCCGGCAACGCCTTGCGGTCGAGCTTGCCGTTGACGTTCAACGGCAAAGCGTCCAACACCACGAACGCCGACGGCACCATGTACGACGGCAACCCAGCGGTGAGTTCGGACTTCACCTGCGCCACATCGACACCGGCTTCGGTGTCGCTCGCCACCAGGTAGGCCACCAAACGGTCACCGGTCTTCGGATCCGACTTCGCGATCACCGCTGTCTGCGCGATCTCCGGCAACGCGAGCAGCGCGGCTTCGATCTCACCCAACTCGATACGGAAGCCACGAATCTTGACCTGGAAGTCCGTACGACCCCGGTACTCGAGTTCGCCGGTGCTGGTCCAGGCCACCAAGTCACCGGTGCGGTACATCCGCGCACCGGGCTGGAACGGGTTGGCCACGAACCGGTCAGCGGTCAGGTCCGCACGACCGAAGTAACCGCGCGCCAACTGCGCACCGGCGAGGTACAACTCACCGGAGACGCCGTCGGGCACCGGCCGCAGCCGGGAGTCGAGGACGTAGACCTGGCTGTTCCATTCGGGCGCGCCGATCGACACGGATGTCCCGTCGGCGAGAGTGACCCGGTGGCTGGTGATGGACACCGCCGCCTCGGTCGGACCGTAGAGGTTGAACAGCTCGGTGCGCGGGTGTTCCCGTAGGAACCGCTGCGCCACCGCACCCGGCAACGCTTCACCGATCGCCAGCACCCGCCACAGCGAGTTCGGCATACCGGCGGTCAGCAGCGCGTCCAGCATCGACGGCACCACATGCAGCGTGGTGACCCACTCGCGCGCCATCAACTCGTTGAGGTAGGACGGATCACGGTGACCGTCCGGCGAGGCGATGACCAAACGGCCACCGCACACTGCCGCCGACCAGAACTCCCACACCGACAAGTCGAACGTCGCCGCCGTCTTCAGCAGAATCGCATCCGCCGCGTCGAGCCCGAACTCGACGTTCTTCCACTGCAACTGGTTGGCGATCGCGCCGTGCGAAACAGCCACACCCTTCGGGCGACCCGTCGAACCGGAGGTGAAGATGACGTACGCCGTGTTCTCCGGACGCAACGGTCCCACACGATCGGCATCAGCGACCGGCGTCGCATCGACACCCGACAAGTCGATTTCGTCGATCCGCACCACCGGCGCGACATCGGTCTCGAACTCGGCGTCGGCATTCGTCAGCACACAAACCGGTGCCGCCGTCTCCAAGATGTAGCTCGTCCGCTCGGCAGCCTGATCCGGATCCACCGGCACATACGCACCACCGGACTTCGCCACCGCATACATCGCCACGACCAAATCCACCGAGCGACGCAACGCCAGCGCCACCCGCGACTCCGGACCGACACCCAGCGAAATCAGATGCCGCGCAAGACGATTCACCCGAACATCGAGTGCGCCGTAGGTGATCGACTCGCCGTCCTCGGTGACGAGCGCGACTTCCTTCGGGCCGGCCGCCACCGTGGCGTCCAGCAGCGACACCAGCGTGGCGGAGGTGTCCACCGGCTGGTCGGTCGCGTTGCGCGCGCTCAGCAACTGGGTCCGCTCTGCGGCGTCGAGCAGTTCGAGGTCGCCGACCGGGGTGCGGGGCGCGGCGATGATCTCGCCCAGCAGACGCGCGAACCGGTCCACGAAGCCCTGCACCGTCGCGCGGTCGAACATGTCGGTCGCGTAGGTGAAGAAGCCGGTGATACCCACGGGCGCGCCGGCGTCGTCGTAGCGGTCGGTCGCGATCAGGTGCAGGTCGAACTGGGACAGCTCGGTGTCGATGTCCAGGCCGGACACGCTCAGGCCGGGCAACTCCAGCGCGGACTGCGCCAGGTTCTGGAACGACAGACCCACCTGGAACAGCGGGTGCCGGGCGGTCGAACGCACCGGGTTGAGCACCTCCACCAGGCGCTCGAACGGCACGTCGGCGTTGGCGAACGCCTGGATGTCGGTCTCGCGCTGGCGGGCCAGCAGATCGGTGAACGCCTCGCCCGCCTCGACCCGGGTGCGGAACACCAGGGTGTTGACGAACATGCCGATCAGGTCGTCCAGAACGGCTTCGCCACGGCCCGCCATCGGCGTGCCGATCGCGATGTCGTCGGTGCCCGACAACCGGGCCAGCAGCACCGCCAGCGCGGTGTGCACGACCATGAACAGCGTCGCGCCCTCGGCACGCGCCAGCTCGATCAGCGCCTGATGGGTCTGCGCGTCCACCCGCAGCTCGACCTTGCCGCCCGCGAACGACTGCACCGCGGGGCGCGGCCGGTCCGAGGGCAGGTCCAGCTGATCGGGCAGCTCGGCCAGCGCCTGGCGCCAGTAGGCGACCTGCTTGGCGGCCAGCGACTCCGGATCCGCCTCGTCGCCGAGCAGTTCGCGCTGCCAGATGCTGTAGTCCGCGTACTGGACTTCCAGCGGCGCCCAGTTCGGCGCCTCGCCCGCCGACCGCGCGGCGTAGGCGATCATCAGGTCCCTGGTCAGCGGGCCGACCGAGGAGCCGTCACCGGAGATGTGGTGCACGACCATGGCCAGCACGTAGTCCACCGACCCGTCCGCCGGAATCTGCGCGCCCTCCCCGGCGATCTGGAACAGCGCGACCTTCACCGGCACCTCGGTCGTGACATCGAAGATCGTCGAGGTCAGCGCCACCACGGCCGACTCGATCTGCGACGGTGCGACCACCCGCACCTCCAAGCGCGGCACGGCTTGGGCGGGCGGCAGGATGACCTGCACCGGGCCCGCCTCGGTCTGCGGGTACACCGTCCGCAGGATCTCGTGGCGGCTCACCAGATCCGCGATCGCGGCACGCAACGCGGCCACGTCCAACGCGCCGGACAACCGCACCGCGATCGGCACGTTGTAGGCCGCCGACTGGGTGTCGAACCGGTTGAGGAACCACATGCGCTGCTGCGCCAGCGACAGCGGGATGTGCTCCGGCCGCGGGCCCGCCGTCAGCGCACGGCGGCCGCCCATGTCGGCGTGCTGCTCCACCCGCACCGCCAGCGCGGCGACGGTGGACGCCTCGAACAGCAGACGCACCGGCACCCGCGTGTTGAGCGCCTCACCCAGGCGGGCGGCGACCTGCGTGGCCAGCAGCGAGTTACCGCCCCAGGCGAAGAAGTCGTCGTCCAGGCCGAGGCGCTTGGCCTCGCCGCCTTCGCGATCGGAGATCCGCAGCACCTCGGCGAAGGTGTTCGCCACGATCTGCTCGATCGGCGTGACCGGCGCGCGGAACACCGCCTTCTCGAAGGTGGGCTCCGGCAGCGCCTTGCGGTCCAGCTTGCCGTTGGCGTTGAGCGGCAACGCCTCCAGCCCGATCAGCATCGACGGCACCATGTACGACGGCAGCTCGGCCGACAGCGCGGACTGCAGCGCCCGCTTGTCCAGCGCGCCCGTGCGGGTCACCACGTAGGCGACCAGCCGATCGCCGATGCTCGGATCGGTGTGCGCGACGACGGCCGCGGCGCTCACCGCGTCCTGCCGCAGCAACGCGGCCTCGATCTCGCCGAGCTCGATGCGGAAGCCGCGGATCTTCACCTGGAAGTCGGTGCGGCCGCGGTAGTCCAGCTCGCCGGTGGCGCTCCAGGCCACCAGGTCGCCGGTGCGGTACATCCGGTCGCCCGGCGCGCCGAACGGGTCGGCGACGAACCGGTCCGCGGTCAGGTCCGCACGACCGAAGTACCCGCGCGCCAACTGCGCACCGGCCAGGTACAACTCACCCGAAACACCGACCGGAACCGGCCGCAGGCGCGAGTCGAGCACGTAGACCCGGCTGTTCCACTCCGGCGCGCCGATCGACACCGCCGCCTCGTCGGCATCGGTGACCAGGTGGCTGGTGATCGACACCGCCGCCTCGGTCGGACCGTAGAGGTTGTGCAGTTCGGCGGCGTTGTTACGGCGCAACCGCTGGGCGGTCGCGGCGGGCAGCGCCTCACCGATGGCCAGCACCCGCCGCAGCGAATCCGACAGGCGGCCACCGGATTCGGTGAGCAGTGCGTCCAGCATGGACGGCACCACGTGCAGCGTGGTGACGCCGGTGGCGCGCATCAGCTCGTTCAGGTACGCCGGGTCGCGATGTCCGTCGGCGGAGGCGATCACCAGGCGGCCGCCGGAAACCGCGGCCGACCAGAACTCCCAGACCGAGAGGTCGAACGTCGCCGCCGTCTTCAGCAGCACCGCGTCGTCCGCGCCCAGCTCGAAGACGGAGGTCTCCCATTGCAGCTGGTTGGCGATCGCCGCGTGCGGCACCGCGACGCCCTTCGGCTGACCGGTGGAACCGGAGGTGAAGATCACGTACGCGGTGTTCGCCGGGGTCAGGGCGCCCGTGCGCTCGGCCGCGGTCACCGGAGCCGTCGAGTACTCGGCGAGGTCGAGCCCGTCGATCTGCACGACATCGGCCGCCGCGGTGTGGAACCCGTCCCGGCCGGTGGTCAGCACGCACACCGGCGCGGCGGTGCCCAGGATGTAGTCGGTCCGCTCGGCGGGCTGGTCCGGATCGATCGGCACGTACGCCGCACCGGCCTTCGCGACGGCATACATGGCGATCACGAGGTCGCTGCTGCGGCGGATCGCCAGCGCGACCCGGTCCTCCGGGCCGACGCCGCGGCCGATCAGGTACCGGGCCAGGCGGTTGACCCGCGCGTCCAGCCCGGCGTAGGTCAGCTCGCGACGGCCGGTCGGCTCGTCGGCGACCAGCGCCACGGCCGCCGGGGTCGCGGCCACCGTGGCGTCCAGCAAGGACACCAGCGTCGCGGTCTGGTCGACCTCGTGCTCGGTGGCGTTCCACGCGGTGAGGATGCGCTCGCTCTCCTCGGCGGCGAGCAGGTCGATCTCGCCCACCCGCACCGTGGCGTCGGCCAGCACGGCGTCGAGCACTCGCAGGAACCGGTCGGCGAAGCCCTGCACCGTGTCCTCGTCGAACAGATCGGTGGCGTAGCCGAATTCGGTGATGATCTCGGCGGGCGTGCCGTCGTCGGCGTACCGGTCGTAGAGCGTGACGTGCAGGTCGGTCTTGGCCAGCTGCGAGTCGAAGTTGACCGCGCTCACCGTCAGGCCGGGCAGCTCGAAGGTGGTCTCGGCCAGGTTCTGGAACGACAGGCCCACCTGGAACAGCGGGTTGCGCGCGGTCGAGCGCACCGGGTTGAGCACCTCGACCAGGCGCTCGAACGGCACGTCGGCGTTGGCGAACGCCTCCAGGTCGCGTTCCTTGACGTCGCCGAGCAGGTCGGCGAAGCGCTCACCGGGCGCCACTGTGGTGCGGAACACCAGGGTGTTGACGAACATGCCGATCAGGTCGTCGAGTTCGCGTTCACCGCGACCGGCGATCGGGGTGCCGACCGCGATGTCGTCGGTGCCCGACAACCGCGACAGCAGCACCGCCAGTGCCGCGTGCACCACCATGAACAGCGACGCGTTGTGCGCGCGCGCCAGCTCGTGCAGGCGGGCGTGCCGCTGCGGGTCGATCTCGAAGCGGATCGCCTTGCCCTGGAACGACTGCGCGGGCGGGCGCGGCCGGTCGGCGGGCAGTTCCAGCTGATCGGGCAGATCCGCCAGCGCCTGGCGCCAGTACGCCACCTGCTGCGCGGCCAGCGATTCCGGATCGTCCTCGGATCCGAGCACCGCGCGCTGCCACAGCGCGTAGTCGGCGTACTGCACCGGCAGCGGCTGCCACTGCGGCGTCTCGCCCTGCACCCGGGCCACGTAGGCGGCCATCACGTCGCGCGCCAGCGGGCCCATCGACGAGCCGTCGGCCGCGACGTGGTGGACGGTGAACGCGAGCACGTGGTCGTTGTCGGCGATGCGGAACAGCGCCACCGCCAACGGCACCTCGACGGTGACGTCGAAGGTGGTCAGCGCGAAGCCGATGACGGCGCCGAGCAGGTCCTCCTCGGCCACGTCGATCGGGGTGAGCGCCGCCGCTGACCGGTCCGCCGGACGGATCACCTGGTGCGGGCCCTCCGCCGAGCGCGGGTAGGTGGTGCGCAGCACCTCGTGACGAGCGAACACGTCACCGATGGCCTGCTCCAGCGCGGCCACCTCCAGCGTGCCCGACAAGCGGACGGCCAGCGGGATGTTGTCCACCGCCGAAGTAGCCGTGTCGAACTGGTTGAGGAACCAGTACCGCTGCTGCGCGGGCGAGAGCGGGATGCGCGCCGGCCGCTCCCCGGCCTCCAGGCGCGGCCGGTCGCGGCCGGACCCGGCGTTGCGCTCCACCCTGGCGGCCAACGCCAGCACGGTGGACGCCTCGAACAGGTCGCGGACCGCAAGCTGGGTGTCCAGCGCGGCGCCCAGCCGCGCGGTCACCTGAGTGGCCAGCAGCGAGTTGCCGCCGAGTTCGAAGAAGTCGTCGTCCAGGCCGACCCGCGCGACACCGAGCACGTCACCGAAGGTGCCGGCCACGATCTCCTCGATCGGGGTGGACGGCGCGCGGAACACCTTGGCCTCGAACACCGGAGCGGGCAGCGCCTTACGGTCCAGCTTGCCGGAGGCGTTCAGCGGGAACGCGTCCAGCACGACGAACGCCGACGGCACCATGTAGGCGGGCAGCTCGCCGCCGAGCTCGGAACGCACGCCCTCGATGTCCACCGAGCGGCCCGCGGTCGCGATGACGTACGCCACCAACTGGTCGCCCAGCCGCTCGTCCGAGCGCACCACGACCACGGCCTGCGCGATCGAGTCCAGCGCGGTGAGCGCCGACTCGATCTCGCCGAGCTCGATGCGCAGACCGCGCAGCTTGACCTGGAAGTCGGTGCGGCCCAGGTACTCCAGTTCGCCCTTGTCGGTCCAGGAGACGAGGTCGCCGGTGCGGTACATCCGCTCGCCCGGCGCGCCGTACGGGTTGGCCACGAACCGGTCAGCGGTCAGATCGGGACGCGCGACGTAGCCGCGGGCCAGTTGCACGCCCGCGAGATACAGCTCACCCGCGACACCCACCGGCACCGGGTGCAGGCGCGAATCCAGCACGTACACCTGTGTGTTGAACACGGGAGCGCCGATCGGCACCGACACCGTGTCGGCCTCGGTCACCTCGTGATAGGTGACGTCGACCGCGGCCTCGGTCGGGCCGTACAGGTTGTGCAGCAGCGCGCCGGTGAGTTCCTGCATCCGCTGCGCGGTGGCGGCGGGCAGCGCCTCACCGGAGGCGAAGACGTTGCGCAGACTGGTGCATTCGTCGGCCCGTTCCTCGGCCACGAACACCGACAGCATCGACGGCACGAAGTGCGCCGTGGTGACCTGCGCGCCGGTGATGACCTGCACGAGGTAGGCCGGGTCGCGGTGGCCGTCGGGCTTCGCTACGACCAGGCGCGCGCCGACCTGCAAGGGCCAGAAGAACTCCCACACCGACACGTCGAACGTCGCGGGCGTCTTCTGCAACACCACGTCGGTGTCGTCGAGGCCGTACTCGTCCTGCATCCACACCAGACGGTTGACGATCGCGGCGTGCGAGACCGCCACACCCTTAGGGCGGCCGGTCGAACCGGAGGTGAAGATCACGTACGCGGTGTTCGACGAGCGCAGCGGCGCACGGCGATCCGCATCGGTGACCGGCTCGTCGGAGTACCCGGCCAGCGAGACCACATCGATCTCGATCGCCGGGGTAGCGCCCGCGTCGAACTCGTCGCGCGAAGTGGTGAGCACGCACACCGGCTGCGCGGTGTCGAGCACGTAGCGGGTGCGGTCGGCCGGATGGTCCGGATCCAGCGGCACATACGCGCCACCGGCGACGCTCACCGCGTACATGCCGACCACCAGCTCGATCGAGCGGCGCATACCCAACGCGACCATCGAATCCGGGCCGACGCCCAGCGAGATCAGGTGCCGGGCCAGGCGGTTCACCCTAGCGGCGAACTCGGCGTAGGACAGACTCGTCCCCTCGAACGTCACCGCAGGCGCGTCCGGGGTCCGCGCCAGCTGCGCGGCGAACATCGACACCAGCGTGGCGTCCGGGTCGACCGGGTGCGCCGTGTCGTTCCACCGCTCGAGCACCTCGGTGCGCTCGACGCTGTCGAGCAACTCGACATCGCCGACGGCCACGGACGGATCCGCGGCGATCGCCGTCAGCATCCGCACCAGCCGCGACGCGACGCCCGCGATGGTGTCGGGGTCGAACATGTCGGTGGCGTAAGCGAATTCGGCGGTCATGCCGTCGGCCGAGCCGGAGGCGTCGAACCGGTCGGCGAGGTTGAGGTGCAGGTCGAACTTGGCGGTCACCACGTCCAGCGGCACCCCGGCCACTTCCAGGCCGGGCAGCTCGAAGGTGGCCTCACCGGTGTTCTGGAACGACAGCATCACCTGGAACAGCGGGTGCCGCGCCTGCGAACGCGCCGGGTTCAGGATCTCCACCAGCCGCTCGAACGGCAGGTCCGCGTGCGCGAACGCCGCGAGGTCGGTGTCCTTGGTGCGCGCCAGCAATTCGGTGAACGCGATCGCGGGATCGACCGCGCTGCGCAGCACCAGGGTGTTGACGAACATGCCGATGGCGTCGTCGAGCACCGCCTCGCCACGGCCCGCGACCGCGGTGCCGATGGCGATGTCGTCGCTGCCGGACAACCGGGCCAGCAGGGCGGCGAACGCCGCGTGCACCACCATGAACAGGCTGGCGCCGTTCGCGCGGGCCAGCGCGTTCAGCTCGCGCAGCAGCTGCGCGTCGAGCGCGAACTCGTACACGCCGCCGCGGTTGGACGCCACCGCCGGACGCGACCGGTCCGACGGCAGATCCAGCTGATCCGGCAGCCCGGCCAGGGAGTCGGACCAGAACGCGACCTGCTGGGCGATCAGCGAGGCGGGATCGCCCTCCGACCCCAGCGTCTCGCGCTGCCACAGCGCGTAATCGGCGTACTGCACCGGCAGCGGCGCCCACGCGGGCGCCTCGCCGCGCGAACGCGCCGAGTAGGCCACCATCACGTCGCGCGCCAGCGGGCGCACCGACCAGCCGTCGCCGGAGATGTGGTGCACCACGAACACCAGCACGTGGGTGTCGGGCTGCGAGCCGTCCATCGAGCCCGCGATGCGGAACAGCGCGGCGCGCACCGGGACCTCGGCGGTGACGTCGAAGCCGGTCAGCACCAGTTCGCTGATCCGCTCGGAGATCTCGGCCTCGGACACCTCGATCGGGGTGAGGTCGACCGCGCTGTGCCCGGCGGGCAGCACGACCTGCACGCCCTGGCCGTCGGCGGTCTCCGGGTAGACCGTGCGCAACACCTCGTGCCGGTCGACCACGTCGGCCACGGCCTGGCGCAGCGCCTCGGTGTCCAGGGTTCCGGTGAGCCGGACCGCGAGCGGGATGTTGTTCACCGCGGTCTGGTTGTCGAACCGGTTCAGGAACCACATGCGCTGCTGGGCCAGCGACAGCGGGATCTTCGACGGGCGCGGGCCCGCGGCGAGTTCCCGGCGGCGGCCGGTGCCCTGGTGCGCCTCCACCCGCACGGCCAGCGCCGCCACGGTCGGCGCCTCGAACAGCGTGCGGACCGGGATCCTGGTGTCCAGCGCGGCGCCGAGCCGGGCCACCACCTGGGTGGCGATCAGCGAGTTGCCGCCCAGGTCGAAGAAGTCGTCGTCCAAGCCGACCGCGCGTTGCGCCTGTGCCAGGCCGAGCACCTCGGCGAAGACATCGGCGACGATCTCCTCCACCGGCGTCGACGGCGCGCGGAACTGCCGCGCCTCGAAGACCGGCTCGGGCAGCGCGCGGCGATCCAGCTTGCCGTTCGGGTTCAACGGCATGGCGTCGAGCACCACGATCGCGGCGGGCACCATGTAGGACGGCAGCTGCGCGGCCAGATGCGCGCGCAGCACCTCGACGTCCACCGTCGCGCCGTTCGCGGGCACCACATAACCCACCAGCTGGTCGCCGGTGCGCGCGTCGGAGCGCACCAGCGCGACCGACTGCGCGACCGACTCATGCGCCGTCAACGCGGTCTCGATCTCGCCGAGCTCGATGCGCAGACCACGCAGCTTCACCTGGAAGTCGGTGCGGCCCAGGTACTCGATGGCGCCGGTGTCGTCCCGGCGCACCAAGTCGCCGGTGCGGTACATCCGAGCACCTGGCGCGCCGTAGGGGTTGGCCACGAAGCGGTCGGCGGTCAGGTCCGTGCGACCGAAGTATCCGCGCGCCAACTGATCGCCCGCGAGGTACAGCTCACCCGCGACGTTCGAAGGCACCGGGTGCAGACGCGAATCCAGCACGTACGCCTGCGCGTTCCACACCGGCAGGCCGATCGGCACCGCCCCGTCCACCTGCTCGGCTACGGGCGCGTGCGTGGCGTGCACGGTGAACTCGGTGGGTCCGTACAGGTTGTACAACGCGGCATCACTGACACGACGGATCGCCACCACCGCGTCGGCGGTGAACGCCTCACCGGCGACGAACAGCGTGCGCAGCGAGGCGAGCGCGTCCGCGTCGGCCGGGTCGATCCCGGCCGCGAACACGGTCAGCATCGACGGCACGAACGAGGTCATCGTGACCCGTTCGGCCGCGATCACCTCGGCCAGGTACTGCGGGTCGCGGTGCCCGTCCGGGCTCGCCACCACGATCCGTCCACCGGTGCTCAGCGGGCCGAACAGCTCCCACACCGACACATCGAAGGTAGCCGGGGTCTTGAACAGCACCACATCCTCGGCGTCGATACCGAATTCCCCGGTGATCCAACGGATCTGGTTGACCACCGCGGCGTGCGGCACGGCGACGCCCTTGGGGCGGCCGGTGGAGCCGGAAGTGAAGATCACGTACGCCGGGTGCTGCGGGCGCAGCGGCGCGACGCGCTCGGCGTCGGTGACCGGGTCGTCCGCGTAACCGGACAACTCCAGCTCGTCGATGCGCAGCGTCGCGCGGCCCGCGCCGTCGAACGCGTCGCGCGCGGTGGTCAGCACGCAGACCGGGTCGGCCGAGTCCAGCACGTAGTGCACCCGGTCGGCGGGCTGGTCGAGATCCAGCGGCACATAGCCGCCACCCGCCGCCTGCACCGCGTAAGCGGCCACGACCAAGTCCACCGAGCGGCGCAGGCCCAAGGCGACCAACGTCTCCGGACCCACACCCGCCTCGATGAGGCGACGCGCCAACCGCCGCACCCGCGAGGCGAATTCGGCGTAGGAGAGCTGCGTCCCGGTGGCCGGATCGATCACCGCGACCGCGTCCGGCGTCGCCGCCGCCTGCGCGGCGAACTCCTCGACCAGCGTGCTCGCCGGGCCGAGGTCGCGTGCGGTGTCGTTCCAGCCGCGCAGCGCCTGCTCGGCCTCCGACTCCTCCAGCAGCGTGAGATCGCCGATGGGCCGGTCCGGCTCGGCGGCGACGGCCTTCAGCAACCGGCCGAAGCGCCGCCCGAACTCGGCCATGGTGGCCGGGTCGAACAGGTCGGTGGCGTAGATCAGCTCGGCCGCGATGCCCGCGGAGTTCGCGCCCGCGGAATTCTCGGCGTCGCGTTCGGACAGCACCAGTTGCAGATCGAACTTGGCGACGTCGATCGGCAATTCGACACCGCTCACCGTCAGACCCGGCAGCTCCAGGCTGTTCTGGCCGGTGTTCTGGAACGACAGCATCACCTGGAACAGCGGATGCCGCGCCTGCGAGCGCGCCGGGTTCAGGATCTCCACCAGCCGCTCGAACGGCAGGTCCGCGTGCCCGAACGCGGCGATGTCGGTGGCGCGCACCGCGCGCAGCAACTCGGTGAACGTCGCACCGGCCCGGATCGGGGTCCGCAACACGAGGGTGTTGACGAACATGCCGATCAGATCGTCGAGCGCGCGCTCGCCACGTCCGGCGACCGGAGTGCCGATCACGATGTCGTCCTCGCCGGACAGCCGCGACAGCAGCACGGCCAGCGCGGTGTGCGCGACCATGAACAGCGTCGCACCCCGGGTGCGGGCCAGTTCGGTGAGCTGAGCGTGGGTCTGCGCGTCGATCTCGAAAACGTGCGTGGCGCCGCGACCGGAGGCAACCGCCGGACGCGGCCGATCCGACGGCAGATCCAGCTGCTCGGGCAGCCCGCGCAGCGAGTCCGACCAGAACGAGATCTGCTCGGCGATCACCGAAGCCGGATCGTCCTCGGCGCCGAGCACCTGACGCTGCCACAGCGCGAAGTCGGCGTACTGGACCTCCAGCGGACGCCAGGCGGGCTCGCCGCCGTCGACGCGGGCCCCGTAGGCGGTCATCACGTCGCGGGTCAGCGGGCCCATGGAGAAACCATCGGCCGAAATGTGGTGCACCACCAGGGCGAGCACATGCTCGGTGGGGCTGATCTCGAACAGCCGGGCGCGGAAGGGCACCTCGGCGGTGACGTCGAAGGCCGTGCCGATCAGCCGCGCGAGCTGTTCGGGCAGTTCGGCTTCGGTGACGTCGACCGGCGTCAGGTCCGGAATGACCTTGGCCGTGGCCACGATCTGCTGATGTGCGGCGCCGTCCACCTCGGGGTAGAAGGTGCGCAGCGACTCGTGGCGGGCCAGCACGTCGGCGACGGCGATCTGCAACGCCTGACGGTCCAGCAGACCCGACAGCCGCACCGCGGCCGGGATGTTGTCCACCGCCGAGTCGGGGTCGAAGCGGTTGAGGAACCACATGCGCTGCTGGGCCAGCGACAGCGGCACCAGCTCCGGCCGCTGCTGCGGCGCCAGCGGCGCACGACCGCCCACACCCGCCTTGGTCTCCGCGCGCGCCGCCAAAGCGACCACGGTGGAGGCCTCGAACAGCTCGCGCACGCCGAGGTCGGTGTCCAGCGCGGCCGACAGCCTCGCGGCGACCTGGGTGGCCGACAGCGAGTTGCCGCCGAGGGCGAAGAA
Organism: Nocardia sp. NPDC004260; assembly: GCF_053603155.1. NCBI lineage: Bacteria > Bacillati > Actinomycetota > Actinomycetes > Mycobacteriales > Nocardiaceae > Nocardia > Nocardia sp. NPDC004260. The sequence goes on from NZ_JBSGEZ010000001.1 coordinate 191,047, forward strand.
GTCGTCGTCCAGACCCACCCGCTCGAGGCCGAGCACGTCGGCGAAGGTGGCGGCGACGATCTCCTCGACCGGCGTGGTCGGCGCGCGGAACACCGCGGCCTCGAACACCGGCGCGGGCAGCGCCTTGCGGTCCAGCTTGCCCGAAGCGTTGAGCGGGAACTCCTCCAGCACCATCACGATCGACGGCACCATGTAGGCGGGCAGCTGCCGACCGAGGTCCTCGCGCACCAGGTCGGTGTCCAGCGCGGCGTCCGGCGCGGGGATGACGTACGCGACGAGCTGATCGCCCGCGTGCGCGTCGGAGCGCACCACGACGACCGCTTGCGCGATCTCGTCCAGGCCGGTCAGCGCCTGCTCGATCTCCCCGAGTTCGATACGCAGACCACGCAGTTTCACCTGGAAGTCGGTGCGGCCCAGGTACTCCAGCTCGCCGTGCTCGGTCCACGCCACCAGGTCGCCGGTGCGGTACATCCGCGCGCCGGGCTCCCCGTACGGGTTGGCGACGAACCGGTCACTCGTCAGATCCGGGCGCGCGACGTAACCCCGCGCCAGCTGAACACCCGCGAGGTACAGCTCACCCGCGACACCAACGGGGACCGGACGCAAGCGCGCGTCCAGCACGAACACCTGCGTGTTGAACACCGGAGCACCGATCGGCACCGTCTCGGTGTCGGCGTCGACGACCTCGTGGAAGGTGACGTCGACCGCCGCTTCGGTCGGGCCGTACAAGTTGTGCAAGGCCGCGCCGGTCAGCTCGCGCAGGCGGTGCGCAGGCTTGGGTGGCAACGCCTCACCCGAAGCGAACACCAGTCGCAGCGAATCGCACTGCGCGGCGGCGGCATCGGCGACGAATACCGCAAGCATCGAGGGCACGAAGTGGGTGACGGTCACCTTTTCGGCGCTGATGATCTCAGCGAGGTAGGCCGGGTCGCGATGACCGTCCGGCTTCGCCACGACCAGGCGGGCACCGATCTGCAACGGCCAGAAGAATTCCCACACCGACACATCGAAGGTCGCAGGAGTCTTCTGCAACACCACATCAGCGCCGGTCAACTGGTAGGCCGTCTGCATCCACACCAGACGGTTCACGATCGCCGCATGCGAAACCGCCACACCCTTCGGACGACCCGTCGAACCCGACGTGAAGATCACATACGCGGTGTGCGACGGACGCAGCGGCGCACGACGATCCGCGTCGGTGACCGGGGCCTCGGACAGACCCTTCAGATCCAGCAGATCGATGCGCACCTGCGCGGTATCGATGTCCAGATCGCTACCGGAGGTGAGCACACACACCGGATCGGCCGTGCCGAGAATGTATTCCGTGCGCTCGGCCGGGTGATCCGGATCCAGCGGCACGTACGAGCCACCGGCCACGGCGACGGCGTACATGCCGACCACCAGATCGATCGAACGCCGCATTCCCAGCGCCACAAACGATTCCGCGCCCACGCCGCGCGCGATCAGCCAACGTGCCAGCTGGTTCACCCGCCAAGAGAACTCGGCGTAGGACAGACTTGTCCCCTCGAACGTGACCGCCGTCGCGTCCGGAGTGCGTTCGACCTGGTCATAGAACATCGACACCAACGTCGCGCCGGTGTCCACCGGATGCGCGGTGTCGTTCCACCCGGACACCACGAGCTCGCGCTCAGCGGCATCCAGCAACTCGATGTCACCGACCACCGCCTCGGGTTCGGCGGTGATCGCGGTGAGCACCCGGACCAAGCGGTCGGCGATGCGGCGCACCGTCTGCTCGTCGAACAGGTCGCGCAGGTAGCCCGCGCGCACCCGCAGCCGCGAATCCAGCTGCGCGATCAGGGTCAGCGGGTAGTGCGTGGCGTCGGCCGCGTCCAGGCCGACCACGGCCATGCCGTCGATGTCCGCCGCCTGCGCCTGCAAGCCCGCGGCGTCGACCGGGTAGGACTCGAACACCACCAGGGTGTCGAACAGCCCGCCGACGCCCGCGACGGCCTGGATGTCGGCCAGGCCCACGTAGTGGTGGTCGAGCAGGTCGGCCTGCTCGCCCTGAGTGCGGACCAGCAGGTCGCGCACGGACTCCGACGGATCGAAACGCACCCGCACCGGCACGGTGTTGATGAACAGGCCGACCATCGCCTCCACGCCGGACAGCTGCGCGGGACGACCGGAGACGGTGGTGCCGAACAGCACGTCGTCGCGGCTGGTCATGCGGCCGACGAGAATGCCCCACGCCGTCTGCAACACGGTGTTCGGGGTGACGCCCAGCGAGCCGGCCAGCGCGGTCAGCCGCGCGGTGGTCGCCTCGTCCAGGTCGAAGAAGTACTCGCCGGACAGCGAGGTGATCTCGCGACCGGCGTCCGGCCGCGCCAGCAGGGTCGGCTCGCCGACGCCGCGCAGCGCGTGCGCCCACGCGGCCAGCGACGCCGCCTGATCTTGCTGCCGGGTCCAGTCCAGGAAGTGCCGGTAGGACCGCACCGCGGGCAGCGCGGAGGCGTCCGCGTGCGCGGCGTAGAGCACCAGCAGATCCCGCATGAGCAGCGGCATGGACCAGCCGTCGAGCAGGATGTGGTGGTTGGACACCACGAACTGCCAGCGGTCGGCCGCGACCTGGATCAGCGTGAAGCGGATCAGCGGCGGCGCGGCCAGATCGAACCGGCTCATGCGGTCGGCCTCGATCAGGTCCTCAGCCACACCGGATTCGATCCGGTCGTGCTCGGCCCACGCCACCCGGACGCTGTCCAGCACGATCTGTACCGGGTTGCCGTCGTGGTCGCTGACGAACGCGGTGCGCAGGTTCTCGTAGCGGTCCACCAGAGCCTGCGCGGCCGAGCGCAACCGGGCGGCGTCCACCCGGCCGGTGAGCGTCAGCACCGCCTGCGCGGTGTACACGTCCACCGAGGTCGCCGCGAGGCGGGCGTGGAACAGCAGACCGGCCTGCAACGCCGACAGCGGCCACACGTCGGCCAGCGCCGGGAAGCGCCGCTCCCAGACGTCGATGTCGCGCTGCGTGCTGCGCACCAGCGCGAAATCCGACGGTGTGTGCCCGCCCGCGCCCGCCGAATTGGCGTGCCGCGCGACAGCTTCCAGCGCGGCGGTCCACAGTTCGCCGAACTCGCGCACCTCGGCGGCCGACAGCAGGGTCGACGGGTAGCCGATGTTGGCGGTCAGCTTGTCGCCGACCACGATCGCGTTCACGTCCAGCGGCGCCATCGCGGGCATGTCCGCGTCGTAGGCCCCGCCCAGCGCGCCGAGTTCCGGCGCGGGGATCCAGCCGAAGCCGCGCAGCGACTCCGGCACGTCACCCTCGGAGACGCGGCCGAGGTAGTTGAAGCTCACCTGGCCGGGCAGCTCACGCGGCAACTCGGCCGCGGTCTCGGTGTTCAGGTACCGCAGCAGGCCGTAGCCGATGCCCTTGTCGGGCACCGACAGCAACTGCTCCTTGACCGCCTTCACGGCCGCGCCCAGCGCGGGGCCGCCGGTGAACGCGGCGTCGACGTCGATGCCGGACAGGTCGAAGGCGACCGGGTAGATCGCGGTGAACCAGCCGACGGTGCGCGACAGATCCGCACCCGGCACCACGTCTTCCTCGCGGCCGTGACCCTCCAAGCGAATCAGCAGCGAATCCTCGCCGCGAGCGGCAACCCGCCGCGCCCGCCACTTGGCGGTGGCCAGCGCCAGCGCGGTCAGCAGGCCGTCGTTCACACCGCCGTGGAACAGCGCCGGAACCGTGGTGAGCAGGGCCTTGGTGACCTCGGCGGACACCTCGACCTGATGCTTGGCGATGACGCCCGAGGTGTCGAGAGCCGGATCCATCGCACGCTCGGTCAGCAGCGGATCGGCCGTACCGACCACCGAACGCCAGTAGTCCAGCTCGGCCACCCGCTCCGGGCTGACCGCTTCGCGCTCCAGCGCGTGCGCCCACGCCCGCATCGACGTGGCCGGGGCGACCAACTCGGGCGTCTGCCCGGCGGTGCGCTGCCCCCACGCGGCGACGAAGTCCGGCACCAGGATGCGCCAGGAGACGCCGTCCACCACCAAGTGGTGGGCGACGACGATCAGGCGACCGGCGCGCTCGGCGGAATCGGGTTCGAGCCAGACGAACCGGATGACCACGCCCGCGGCCGGATCGAGCCGGTCCAGCGACTCGTCCAATGCGGCCGAGGCGATCTCGACCAGTTCGGCGTCGGTGACGTTCGCGTCGAACTCGGTGCGATCGATCAGCGCGTCCACCGCGACCGTGCCCGGCGCGGCGGTCTCCACCACCCAGTCGTCGCCGTCGCGGCGCAGGCTCGCGCGCAGCATGTCGTGACGATCGATGACCGCGCCGACCGTCGCGGCGATACCCGCCCGATCGATACCGACCGACAGTTCCAGCGCCAGCGTCTGATTGAACCGGCCGAACGAACCGCGCCGCTCGGCCATGAACCGCACCACCGGCGTCAACGGCATGACGCCGATACCGCCGCCCGGCGGCTCGGCCAGCGTCGTCGCCGACGCCTCGGCCGCCTCGGTGGTCTCCGCGACCGACGCCAGCCCGGCCACGGTGCGCTGCTCGAACACGTGCCGCGGTGTGAACACCACGCCGCGCGCCTTGGCCCGCGACACCAACTGGATGGAGACGATGCTGTCGCCACCCAGCGCGAAGAAGGAGTCGTCCACGCCGACCCGCTCCACGCCCAGCACCTCGGCGAACACTTCCGCGATGGTCTGCTCGACCGGCGTGCGCGCCGCACGGAACACGACCTCCGTCGCGAACACGGGCTCCGGCAGCGCCTTACGGTCCAGCTTGCCCACCGGGGTGAGCGGCACATGGTCGATCACCATGATCGACGAGGGCACCATGTAGGCGGGCAGGCGCTCCTCGACGTGCGCGGTCAGCGCCGCGACGTCGATCGTACGACCTTGCGCGGCAACGACGTACGACACCAGCGACACAGCGCCCGCGGCGCTCTTGTGGCCAACGGTGACGGCGAAGTCGACGGTCTCGTGCGAGGCGAGCGCGGCGTCGATCTCGCCGAGTTCGATGCGGAAACCGCGCACCTTCACCTGGAAGTCGGAGCGGCCTACGTATTCGACGACAAGCGATTCGACTTCTCCAGCGGGCGCGGAGCCCGCGGAGTGCCCGACCCGGGTCCAGCGCACCACGTCGCCGGTGCGGTACATCCGCGCGCCGGGCACGTACGGGTTGGCGACGAACCGTTCCGCCGACAGACCCGGGCGGGCGTGGTAGCCACGCGCCAACTGGACGCCCGACAGATAGAGCTCACCCGCGACACCCACCGGAACGGGCCGCAGCTGGGCGTCCAGGATCAGCGACTGCATGCCGCGAGTCGGGCCACCGATGGTGACCCGGTCGCCCGGCGCGAGCGCGTCGCTGATGTTGGTCATGATCGTGGTTTCGGTCGGGCCGTAACCGTTGTGGAAGCGGCGGCCCGAGCCGTCCGGCGCGCCACCCCACTTGGTGACCAGATCGGCCGGCACGGCCTCGCCGCCCGCCACGATCACCCGCATGCCGGCCAGCGCGGCCGAATCCAGCGACGCGAGCACCGACGGGGTGATGAAGGCGTGCGTGACCCGCTCGGAGCGGATCAGCTCGGACAGTTCCTCGCCGCCGTACACGCCGGGCGGGCAGACCACCAGGGCGCCACCGCGGCCGATCGCGAGCAGGAACTCCAGGATCGAGGCGTCGAAGCTGGGCGAGGCGAAATGCAGTGCGCGCGTGTCGGAGTCGACGTCGTAGCGGGCGTTCTGCTCGTCGCGGAAGTTCGCGAGACCGGCGTGGGTGACCACGACGCCCTTGGGTACGCCGGTGGAACCGGAGGTGTAGATGACGTAGGCCGGGTGCTCCGGCCGCACCGGGCGCACCCGATCGGCGTCGGTCACCGGGGCGCTGTCGAACCCGTCGAGATCCAGTTCGTCGAGCACCAGCCACTCGACCGATTCCGGCAGTTCGGCGCGCACCGACGCCACGGTCAGGCCGATCGGGGAACCGGAGTCGGTGACCATGTGCGCGATGCGGTCGGCCGGATAGGCGGGGTCGATCGGCACGAACGCGCCACTGGACTTCGACACCGCCCACTCGGCGAAGTACGACTCGTCCGAGCGCGGCACGGCGACCGCCACCAGATCCTCGGTGCCGATACCGCGCTCGATCAGCAAACGGGCCAAGCGGTTCGACCGCGTGTCCAGCTCGCCATAGGACACACTTCTCCCCTGGAACACCACGGCGGGCGCCTCGGGATCGATGGCGGCGGCCTCGGCGAGCAGGTCCGGCAGCGTCCGCGCGGGCGTGGCGGGCGCACCGGTGCGCGCGACCAGGTCGGCGCGCTCGGCGGCGTCGAGCACGTCGATCGCGCCGACGGCGACCGACGGATCGGCCGCCACCGCGGCGAGCACGCGCTCCCAACGATCCACGATGGCCGCGGCGGTCGAGGAGTCGAACAGCTCGGTGGCGTAGGTGAGCGCCAAAGCCATAGCGCCGGGGCCGGTTTCACCACGCTCGGCGAGGGTGAACTGCAGGTCGAAGCGGGCGACGTTCTCTTCCAGGTCCAGCGCGGACACCGAAAGTCCCGGCAGTTCCAGGGTGGTGCGCTCCAAGTTCTGGAACGCCAGCATCACCTGGAACAGCGGGTTGCGGGCCTGCGAGCGCTCCGGCGCGAGCAGTTCCACCAGCCGCTCGAACGGCACGTCGGCGTTGCCGTAGGCGTCCAGGTCGGTGCGGCGCACCCGGCCGAGCAGGTCGGCGAACGACTCGCCCGGCTCGATTCCCGTGCGCAGCACCAGCGTGTTGACGAACATGCCGACCAGGTCGTCGAGCGCGGCCTCGCCACGGCCCGCCACCGGGGTGCCGACCGCGACGTCGTCGCTGCCCGACAGCCGCGCCAGCAGCACCGCCAGCGCGCCGTGCATCACCATGAACAGCGACGCGCCGTGCTGCCGCGCGATCTCCTCGAGCGCGGCGACCAGTTCACCGGACAACTCGCGGTGCAGCGTCGCGCCGCGGTGCGAGGCGACGGCCGGACGCGGGCGGTCGGTGGGCAAGGACAGCTCGTCGGGGATGTCGTCGAGCGCATGCCGCCAGTAGGCGACCTGCTTCGCCAGCAGCGAGTCGGAATCGTCCTCGGAACCGAGGATCTCGCGCTGCCACACCGCGAAGTCGGCGTACTGCACCGCCAGCGGCGCCCAGCCGGGAGCGCTGCCCGTGCTGCGCGCGGTGTAGGCGGCCATCACGTCGCGGGTCAACGGCCCCATCGAGAAACCGTCGGCCGCGATGTGGTGCACCACCACGACGAGCACGTGCTCGTCCGGCCCGGCCGCGTACAGCCGGGTGCGCAGCGGAACCTGTTCGGCCACATCGAATCCGGTGGTCACGAACTCGGTCACCGTCTCGATCAACCGCGCCGGGTCCACCGCCACGGGACGCAGGTCCAGGGCGATGTCCTCGGCGGGCACGATCACCTGGACCGGGGTGCCGCCGTGCTCGGGGTAACGGGTGCGCAGCGATTCGTGCCTGCGCACCACGTCGGCCACCGCCAGCCGCAGCGCGGCCGCATCCAATCGACCGGTGAGCCTGATGGCGATCGGCAGGTTGTAGGCCGCCGAGGAGGTGTCGTACTTGTTCAGGAACCACATGCGCTGCTGCGCGAACGACAGCGGCACCAATTCGCCCGCCGCGCGCTCGCGGGCGACGAGCCGGGCGCGGGCCGCGCCGTCGGCGTGCGATTCCACCCGAGCGGCGAGCGCTTCCACCGTCGAGGCCTCGAACAGGGTGCGCACCGCGACCGTCGTCCCCAGCGCCGCGCCGATGCGGGCGACCACCCTGGTCGCGATCAGCGAGTTGCCGCCGAGGTCGAAGAAGTCGTCGTCCACGCCGACCCGCTCCAGGCCGAGCACGTCGGCGAACACCGCCGCCACGGTCTCCTGCACCGGGGTGACCGGCGCGCGGAAGGCGCGCGAGGTCGCCGTCGGGGCGGGCAGCGCACGACGGTCCAGTTTCCCGTTGACGGTCAGCGGGATCCATTCCAGCCGCACCACGGCCGAGGGCACCATGTAGGCGGGCAGTTGCGCGGCCGCGCCGTCGCGCACCGCGTCCAGCACGGGCTCGGTATCCGGCTCGGACACCACGTAGGCGACGATCCGTTGATCGCCGGGCTGGTCCTCGCGCACGATGACCGCGGCTTGGGCGATGCCAGGCTGGGCGAGGATCGCGGACTCGATCTCGCCGAGTTCGATGCGGAAACCGCGCACCTTCACCTGGTCGTCGGCGCGGCCCAGGTACTCGAGTTCACCGAAGCGGTTCCAGCGGGCGAGGTCGCCGGAGCGATACAGCCGCCCGCCCGGCGTGCCGCCCATCGGGTCGGCCACGAAACGGGTCGCCGACAGATCGGGACGACCCAGGTAACCGCGCGCCAATTGCGGGCCCGCCACGTACATCTCGCCCGCGACGCCGACCGGCACCGGGCGCAGCCTGCTGTCGAGGACGTACACCCGCAGACCGGCGATGGCGCGGCCGACCACGCTGCCGGAGGCGGCGGCGATGGTCGCGGCGTCCAGCGCGCGGTAGGACACGTGCACCGTGGTCTCGGTGATGCCGTACATGTTGACCAGCAGCGGCGCGGTACCAGCCGTCGCGCCGGTGCCGTCGCCGTGGCGCGCCACCCAATCCGACAGCCTGCGCAGCTCCAGCGCCTCACCGCCGAACACCACATACCGCAGCGCCAGCGCGGCGGCGTCGGGCGCGGCGTTCCGGTCGGCCTCGGCCAGCTGGTAGAACGCCGACGGGGTCTGGTTGAGCACCGTGACCCGCTCGGCGCGCAGCAGTTCCAGGAACTGCTCCGGCGAGCGCGAGGTGTAGTAGTCGACCACCACGAGGGTGCCGCCGAACAGCAGCGGACCCCACAGCTCCCACACCGAGAAGTCGAAGGCGTAGCTGTGGAACAGCGTCCACACGTCGCCGGGTCCGAAACCGAAGTCGCGGTCGGTGTTCGCGAACAGCCGCACCACGTTGCGGTGCGCCACCGCGACGCCCTTCGGGCGGCCGGTCGAGCCGGAGGTGTAGATCACGTACGCGACGTTGTCCGGCGTGAGCGCGGAGTTGCGGTCGGCGTTGGTGATCGGGGCGTCGTCGGCGTCCTCGACGTTGCCGGTCTCCACCGCGAATCCGTCCAGCACGACCGACGGCAGCCCGGCGGGCACCTCGACCTGCACCGTGGAGTCGAGCACCACGCTGGTCGGCCGCGAATCGGCGAGCACGTAGGCGATGCGCTCGGCCGGATAGGTCGGGTCCACCGGCACGTAACCCGCGCCGGTCTTCACCACCGCTAGCAGCGCCACCACCAAATCCAGCGACCGCGGCAGGATCACCGCGACCAGCGTCTCCGGCCCCGCGCCGTCGCTGATCAGCCTGCGCGCCAAAACATTCGCGCGCCGGTCCAGCTCCGCGTAGGTCAGCGTCTCCACGCCGAAGCGGGCCGCGACACGATGCGGATGCGCGGCCACCGCCGCGTCGAACAGCCCCACCAAGGTGATGTTCGGATCGGCGAAAAGCCCTGCGACGCTTTCGGAACCCGACGACACCCAGCGCTGCGAGACGTCCAGCCGCTCGCCCTCGCCGAGCAGATCGATATCGCCGATCGCCGCCCGAGGATCCTCGGCGACCCCGCGCAGGACGCGCACGAAACGATCCGCGAACGCGGCCACCGTCTCGGGATCGAACAGTTCGGTGGCGTAGTTCCACGACAGCGTCAACCCGCCGTCGGCGGCCTCGCCCACGGTGAGCTGCACGTCGAATTTCGCGGTGCCCGGATCGAACTCGACCGCGGCGACCTCGACGCCACCGGGCAGCGCGACCGCACCGAGAGCGGCCGCCGAGGCCGCCTCGAAGGTCAGCGCGACCTGGAACAGCGGGTGGTGCGCCTGCGAGCGCGCCGGGCTGAGCACGTCCACCAGCCGCTCGAACGGCACGTCGGCGTTGGCGAAGGCGGCCAGATCGGTGCGGCGCACCTGCTCGAGCAGCTCGTCGAAGCCTGCGCCCGGCTCGACCTCGCTGCGCAGCACGAGCGTGTTGACGAACATGCCGACCACGTCGTCGAGCGCGCGTTCACCGCGACCCGCGATCGGCGTGCCGATCGCGACGTCGGTGCTGCCCGACAACCGGCCCGCCCACACCGCCAGCGCGGCGTGCACCACCATGAACAGCGTCACGCCGCGGGCGCGCGCCAGCTCGGCCAGCGCCTCGTGCACCTGCGCGTCGACCGAGAAGTTGTGCGTGCCACCGGCATTCGAGGCCACCTCCGGCCGGGGCCGGTCGGCGGGCAGCTCGATCTGATCGGGCAGGTCACGCAGCTGCTCGGTCCAGTAGGCGATCTGCCGGGCCGCGACGGACTCGGCGTCGTCCTCAGCGCCGAGCACCTCACGCTGCCACAGCGCGTAATCGGCGTACTGCACCTCGAGCGGAGCCCAGGACGGCACCTCGCCGCGAGCGCGCTCGGTGTAGGCGAGCACCACATCGCGCAGCAACGGCCGCAGCGAGAAACCGTCCGCGCTGATGTGATGCAGCACCAGCACCGCGACGTGCTCGGTCGCCGACAGCGACAACAGGCTCGCCCGGAACCCGATCTCGGCGGTCACATCGAACCCGACGCTCGCCAGCTCCACTATCCGCGCGGGCAGCTCCTCCGTGGCGACGGGCTCGGCGACCAGGCCGAACCCGACCTCACCGACCGACAGCACGCGCTGGTAGCCGGTGCCCTCCACCTCGGGGTAGATCGTGCGCAGCGCCTCGTGGCGCGCGAGCACGTCGCCGATGGCCGCACCCAGCGCCTCGACGTCCAGCGCACCGCTCAGCCGCAGCGCCACCGGGATGTTGTTCACCGCGGTCCGGTTGTCGAACCGGTTGAGGAACCACATCCGCTGCTGCGCGAGCGACAACGGCACCAGCTCGGGACGCTCCCGCGCCACCAGCGGCGTCCGGCCGCCCTCGTCCGCGACGGATTCCACCTTCGCCGCCAGCGCGGCCACGGTCGACGCCTCGAACAGCGTGCGCACCGGCACCTGCGTGTTCAGCGCCTCACCCAGCCGCGCCGCCACCTGCGTGGCGATCAGCGAGTTGCCGCCCAGCTCGAAGAAGTCGTCGTCCAAGCCGACCCGTTCCACGCCGAGCACCTCGGCGAAGGTCGCGGCCACGATCTCCTGCACCGGCGTGGCGGGCGCACGGAACACCTTGGCCTCGAACACCGGCTCCGGCAGCGCCCTGCGATCCAGCTTGCCCGAGGCGTTGAGCGGGAACTCCTCCAGCACCACATAGGCCGCGGGCACCATGTACCCCGGCAGGCTCGCGCCGAGTTCGGCCTTGACCGACTCGACCTCCACCACCCGGTCCGGGTCCGCCACCAGGTACGCGACCAGCTGGTCACCGGTCCGCTCATCGGTACGCACCACGACCACCGCCTGCGCCACCGACTCCAGCGCCGTCAGCGCCGACTCGATCTCGCCCAGCTCGATGCGCAGACCGCGCACCTTCACCTGGAAGTCGGTGCGGCCCAAGTACTCCAGCTCGCCGTCTTCGGTCCAGGACACCAGGTCGCCGGTGCGGTACATCCGCTCGGCAGTGCCGAACGGGTTGGCCACGAAACGCTCGGTGGTCAGATCGGGGCGGCCCACATAGCCGTGCGCCAGCTGCGCGCCCGCGAGGTACAGCTCGCCGGGCACGCCGACCGGAACCGGCCGCAGCCGCGAATCCAGCACGTACACCTGCGTGTTGAACACCGGAGCGCCGATCGGCACCGACACCGTGTCGTGGTCGGTCACCTCGTGGAAGGTGACGTCGACCGCGGCCTCGGTCGGGCCGTACAGGTTGTGCAACCGCGCGCCGGTCAGCTCGCGCAACTTCTGCGCGGTCACCGCGGGCAGCGCCTCACCGGACGCGAAGACATTACGCAGCGTGGTGCATTCGGCCGCACGCTCCTCGGCCACGAACACCGACAGCATCGACGGCACGAAGTGCACTGTGGTGACCTGCTCGTCGACGATCAGCCGCGCCAGGTACGCGGGATCGCGATGCCCGTCCGGCTTCGCCACCACCAGGCGCGCGCCGACCTGCAACGGCCAGAAGAACTCCCACACCGACACGTCGAACGTCGCGGGCGTCTTCTGCAACACCACGTCATAGGCCGCCAAACCGTATTCGGCGTGCATCCACACCAGACGGTTGACGATCGCGGCGTGCGAGACCGCCACACCCTTCGGGCGGCCGGTCGAACCGGAGGTGAAGATCACGTACGCGGTGTTGGCCGGACGCAGCGGCTTGTGCCGGTCGGCGTCGGTCAGCGGCCCGTCGGAGAACTCCGACAGGTCGAGCTGGTCGATGCGCACCTGCCGGGAAACGGTGGTCTCCAAATCGGAGCCGGAGGTCAGCACGCACACCGGGCGCGCGGTCTCCAGGATGTAGTCGATGCGCTCGGCCGGATGGTCCGGATCCAGCGGCACGTACGCGCCGCCCGCGGCGTTCACCGCGTACATGCCGACCACCAGGTCGATCGAGCGGCGCATACCCAGCGCCACATACGATTCCGGCCCGACGCCGTTGACCTTGAGCCAGCGCGCCAGGCGATGTACCCGCTGGGCGAACTCGGCGTAGGACAGACTCGTCCCCTCGAACGTCACCGCGGGACTGTCCGGGGTGCGCGCGACCTGCGCCTCGAACAGCGAGACCAGGGTCGCGGCGGCGTCGCCGACCGGCGAGGTGAGCGCGGCGTCGACCGGGAATTCGGTGGCGTTCCAGCGCTCGATCACCAAGGCCCGCTCGGCGTCGTCGAGCAGGTCGATGTCGCCGACGGTGACCGACGGATCGGCGGCGATGCCGTACAGCACGCGCACGAACCGCTCGGCGAACGTCCCGGCGAACACGCCGTCGAACAGGTCGGTGGCGTAGACGAGTTCGGCGTCCATCGCCGTCTCGGCCCCGGGGACCTCGCTGAGCGTGAGTTGCAGGTCGAACTTCGCCGTCGGCTGGTCGATGCCCAGCTCGGAGACGGTGAGGCCGGGCAGTTCCAGCGCGGTGCGGCCGAGGTTCTGGAACGACAGCATCACCTGGAACAGCGGATGCCGCGCCTGCGAACGCGCCGGGTTGAGCACCTCGACCAGCCGCTCGAACGGCACGTCCGCGTGCGCGAACGCCTGCAGGTCGCGTTCGCGGACCCGGGCGAGCAGATCGGCGAACGACTCGGCGGTGTCCACTTCGGCGCGCAGCACCAGGGTGTTGACGAACATGCCGACCAGATCGTCGAGCGCCTGCTCACCACGACCGGCGACCGGGATGCCGATAGCGATGTCCTCGGAGCCGCTCAACCGCGCCAGCAGGGCGGCGAAGGCGCCGTGCACCACCATGAACAGCGTGCTGCCATGCGTCTGCGCGACCCGGTTCAGGTCTTCGATCAGCTCGCCCGGCACCCGGAACCGGTAGGTGCCCGCGCCGTAGGAGGCGACGGCGGGCCGCGGACGACCGGCCAGGCGCAGTTCGTCGGGCAGCCCGGCCAACGTCTCACGCCAGTAGTCGAGCTGCTCGGAGATCAGCGAGGTCGGGTCGTCCTCGGAGCCGAGCGTGTCGCGCTGCCACAGCGCGAAGTCCACGTACTGCACCGCCAGCGGCGGCCAGCCCGGCTCAGCCGCCGAGGTCCGCGCCACGTAAGCGGTCATCAGGTCGCGCACCAGCGGACGCATGGAGAAGCCGTCGGCCGCGATGTGGTGCACCACGACGACCAGCACGTAGTCGTCCGGTCCGAGCCGGTAGGCGCGCAGGCGCACCGGCGGCTGGGCGGTCACGTCGAAGCCGCGCTCGACGAACTCGTAGAGCACGCCGAGCAATTGCCCCTCGGCCACCTCGACCACGTCCAGCTCGGGAATCGCCCTGGTGGCGTTCAACACCCGCTGGTAGGCCACGCCGTCGCGAGACGGATAGATGGTGCGCAACGACTCGTGCCGTCCGACCACGTCGGCGACCGCGCCGCGCAGCGCGTCCAGATCCAGCGCGCCTTCCAGCCGCACCGCGGCCGGGATGTTGTTCGCGGCGGAGTCGGCGTCGAAGCGGTTGAGGAACCACATGCGCTGCTGCGCCAGCGACAGCGGCGGGTGCTCGGGACGCACCTGTGCCGTGAGCGCCTGGCGCGCACCGCTTCCCGCGTGTGACTCGATCCGCGCGGCGAGCGCGCCCACGGTCGGGGCCTCGAACAACACACGCACGCCGACCTCGGTGTTCAGCGCGGCGCTGACGCGGGCGGTCACCTGCGTGGCGACCAGCGAGTTGCCGCCGAGCTCGAAGAAGTCGTCGTCCACGCCCACGCGCGGCACGCCGAGCAGGTCGGCGAAGATCTCCGCGACGATCTCCTCGATCGGAGTCGAGGGAGCGCGGAACACCCTGGCCTCGAACACCGGAGCGGGCAGCGCTCTGCGGTCCAGCTTGCCGGAGGCGTTCACCGGGAAGGCGTCCAGCACGACCAGCGCGGCCGGGACCATGTAGCCCGGCAGCGCCGCGGCCAGCGCGGTCTTCACCTCGTCGATGTCCACGGCCACATACGGTTCGCAGACCAGGTAGCCCACCAGCTGGTCGCCCGCGTGCGCGTCGGAACGCAGTACGACCACCGACTGCGCGATCCCGGGCTGCGCCAGCAACGCGGACTCGATCTCGCCCAGCTCGATACGCAGGCCGCGCAGCTTCACCTGGAAGTCCGTGCGGCCCAAGTACTCCAGCTCGCCGTCCGGAGTCCAGGCCACCAGGTCACCGGTGCGGTACATCCGGTCGCCCGGCGCGCCGTACGGGTTGGCCACGAACCGGTCGGCCGTCAGGTCCGAGCGGCCCAGGTAGCCGAGCGCCAGCTGATCGCCCGCGAGATACAGCTCACCCGCGACACCCGGCGCGACCGGGTGCAGGCGGCTGTCCAGCACGAAGACGCGGGTGTTCCACACCGGGCGTCCGATCGGCACCGACACCGTGTCGGCCTCGGTCGCCTCGTGGTAGGTCACGTCGACGGCGGCCTCGGTCGGGCCGTACAAGTTGTGCAGCCGTGCGCCGGTCAGCTCGCGCAGCCGCTGCGCCGTCTGCGCGGGCAGCGCCTCACCGGAGGCGAAGACCTGCCGCAGACGCGGCGCGGGCAATCCGTCGCCGTTCTCGTTGCCCAGCGTGGAGACGAAGACCGAGAGCATCGACGGCACGAAATGCGCCGTGGTGATCTGCTTCTCGGCGATGATCTGGGACAGGTACACCGGGTCGCGGTGCCCGTCCGGGCGCGCCACGACCAGCCTGGCCCCGGTCTGCAACGGCCAGAAGAACTCCCACACCGACACGTCGAACGTGGCGGGCGTCTTCTGCAACACCGCGTCATCGCGACCGATCGGGTACTCGTGCTGCATCCACAGCAACCGGTTCACGATCGCTTCGTGGCTGACCGCGACACCCTTCGGGCGTCCGGTCGAACCGGAGGTGAAGATGACGTACGCGGTGTTCTCCGGCCGCAGCGGGCGCGTGCGCTCGGCATCCGTGATCGGCGCGCCGCTGGTCTCGGCGAAACCGGGCACGCCCTCGATGCCCTCCACCGACAGCGCGGTCACCGCGGGCTGCGGGTCCAGGCCGAATCCGTCCGCCGAGCGGTACAGGATCATCCGCGGGCGGGCGGTCTCGATGATGTAGTTGATCCGGTCGGCGGGTTGATCCGGGTCCAGCGGCACGTAGGCCGCGCCGGTCTGCACCACCGCGTACATCGCGACGACCAGTTCGGTGGAACGCCGCAGCGCCAGCGCCACCAGCGATTCCGGGCCCACGCCCGCGCCGATGAGCTGGCGGGCGATGCGGTTGGCCCGCTCCTGGAACTGGCGGTAGGTCAGCCGCTCGCCTTCGAAGTCCAGCGCGATCGCGTCCGGCGTCGCCGCCGCCTGCGCGTCGAACAGCGAGACCAGCGTCGCGACCTGGTCCACCGGATGTCCGGTGTCGTTCCAATCGATCAGCACCCGCGCGCGTTCCTCGGACGCGAGCAGGTCGATGTCGCCGATCGGGACGTCCGGGTCGGCGGTCACGGCCGCGAGGATGCGGTCGAGGCGCCGGGCGAACGCCGCGACGGTCGGCTCGTCGAAAAGATCCAGGGCGTAGGAGAATTCGGCCGACATGCCCGCCGAATCGCCGTGGTCGTCCTGGGTCTCCGAGAGGGTCAGCTGCAGGTCGAACTTGGCCAGCCGGGCGTCGTAGTCGATGCCGTTGACCGAAAGTCCGGGCAGTTCCAAGCTGGCCTGCCGGGTGTTCTGGAAGGTCAGCATCACCTGGAACAGCGGATGCCGCGCCTGTGAACGCGCCGGGTTGAGCACCTCGACCAGGCGCTCGAACGGCACATCGGCGTGCGCGAAGGCGTGCAGGTCGGTCTCGCGGGCGCGGGCGAGCAGATCGGCGAAGCTCATCGCGCCGTCCACCTCGGTGCGCAGCACCAGGGTGTTGACGAACATGCCGATCAGGTCGTCCAGCGCGGCTTCACCGCGGCCCGCGACCGGGGTGCCGATGGCGATGTCGCTGGTGCCGCTGGCACGGGCGAGCAGGACCGCCAGCGCGCTGTGCAGCACCATGAACAGCGACGCGTTGTGCCTGCGGCCCAGCTCGATCAGGGCGCGCTGGGTCTCGCCGGAGATCACGAACGGGTAGGTGCCGCCGCGGTAGGACGCGACGGCCGGGCGCGGCCGGTCCGACGGCAGCGTCAATTCGTCGGGCAGATCGGCCAGTTCGCGCGTCCAGTACCGGATCTGGTTGGCTATCAGCGAACTCGGGTCGTCCTCCGAGCCGAGCACCTCCCGCTGCCACAGCGCGTAGTCGGCGTACTGCACCGGCAGCGCCGACCACGCGGGCGCCTCCCACGACGTGCGCGCGGCGTAGGCCACCATCACGTCGCGGGCCAGCGGACCCATCGACCAGCCGTCGGCCGAGATGTGGTGCACCACCATGCCCAGCACGTACTCGGTCTCGCTGATCTCGAACAGCCGCGCGTGCAACGGCACTTCGCTGGTCACGTCGAACGCCATCGACGCCAGCTCGACCAGGTGATCGATCAGGTTGTGCTCGGTCACCCGCACGGGGGTCAGGTCCGGCACGATCTGCGCCGCGTCCAGCACCACCTGCACCGGGCCGGTCTTGGTCTCCGGGAACACCGTCCGCAGCGACTCGTGCCGGTCGATCACGTCGATGACCGCGACCTGCAACGCGGCGATGTCCAGATCGCCGGACAACCGGATCGCGACCGGGATGTTGTTCACCGCCGAGGAGGTGTCGAACCGGTTGAGGAACCACATGCGCTGCTGCGCCAGCGACAACGGCACCTGCTCCGGACGATGCCTGGCCACCAGCGCCTTGCGCGCGCCGTCACCGGCGTGCGACTCCACCCGCGCGGCCAGCGCCGCGACCGTGGACGCCTCGAACAGCATGCGTACCGGCACCCTGGTGTCCAGCGCGATGCCGAGGCGGGAGGCCACCTGGGTGGCGATCAGCGAGTTGCCGCCCAGCTCGAAGAAGTCGTCGTCCACGCCGACGCGGGAGATGCCGAGCACCTCACCGAAGATCTGCGCGACGATCTCCTCGATCGGCGTGGTCGGAGCGCGGAATTCGCGCACCTCGAACACCGGCGCAGGCAGCGCCTTGCGGTCCAGCTTGCCGGAGGCGTTCAGCGGGAACGCCTCGAGCACCACGATCGCCGAGGGCACCATGTACGCGGGCAACGTGCGGTGCAGCGCGTTCTTGATGCTGTCCAGGTCGACGGGACCGCCGCCGGTGACCACGTAGGCGACCAGCTGGTCGCCCGCGACGGTGTCCATGACCAGCACCACGGCCTGGGTGACGGCCGGATGGTCGAGCAGGGCGGTCTCGATCTCGCCGAGCTCGATGCGCTGACCGCGGAACTTCACCTGGAAGTCGGTGCGGCCGATGTACTCCAGCACGCCCGCGCTGCCCACCTCCGGATCGCGCGGACGCACCCACCGCACCAGGTCGCCGGTGCGGTACAAGCGGGAGCCGGGCGGGCCGAACGGGTCGGCGACGAAGCGCTCGGCGGACAGGTCGGGACGGCCGTGGTAGCCGCGGGCGGTCTGCACGCCGCCGAGGTACAGCTCGCCGGGCACGCCGACCGGAACCGGGGCCAGGCCCTCGTCCAGCACGTAGGTCTGCGCGTTCCACACCGGCCGGCCGATCGGCACCGACGTGGGCGCGACCTCGTTGAGCTGCCAGGCGGTGGCGTGCACGGTGAACTCGGTCGGGCCGTACAGGTTGTGCACCGCGGCGGTGGAGAACTGCCGGAACGCGGTGACGGTCGCGGGCGGCAGCGCCTCACCGGCGACCAGAACCGCGCGCAGCGAGGCGCATTCGGCGGTGTCCGCCGATCCGGCGAACACCGAGAGCATGGACGGCACGAACGAGGTCATGGTGACCCCGTGCCGTCCGATGATCTCCGACAGGTAGATCGGATCGCGGTGGCCGTCGGGCGCGGCGATCAGCATGCGGGCGCCGACGGCCAGCGTGCCGAACAGCTCCCACACCGACACGTCGAAGGTGACCGGCGTCTTCTGCAGGATCACATCGGCCGGGCCGATCCGGTATTCGGCGGTGATCCAGGCGATCTGGTTGACCACCGACGCGTGGCTGACCGCGACGCCCTTGGGGCGGCCGGTCGAGCCGGAGGTGTAGAGCACGTAGGCGGTGTTCGCGGCGCGCAGCGGGGCGCGGCGCTCGGCGTCGGTGACGGGCTCGTCGCCGAATCCGCTCAGGTCCAGGGTGTCCAGCGTCAGCACCGGGATGTCGGCGGCGGTGACGTTGTCGCCGGTGGTGGTGAGCACGCACACCGGAGACGAGCTGTCGAGCACGTATTCGGTGCGCTCGGCCGGGTGGTCGGGGTCGATCGGCACGTAGCCGCCACCGGCGGTCAGCGTGGCGTAGATCGCCACCAGCATGTCCACCGAGCGGCGGATGCCGACCGCGACCAATGTCTCCGGGCCGACACCCGCCTCGATCAGCTTGCGCGCCAAGCGGTTCACCCGCGCGGCGAACTCGGCGTAGGTCAGCTCGATCGGCGCGCCGAACTCCTCCGCGCCGCGCGTGCCGCCGTCGAACACCACGGCCGGGTCGTCCGGCCTGCCCCGCACCTGCTCTTCGAACAGCTCGAGCACGGTGGCGGCGGGCACGTCGTGCCCGGTGTGGTTCCACTCGGTCAGCACCCGGGCGCGCTCGGCCTCGTCGAGGATCTCGATGTCGCGCACCGTGGTTCCCGGCGCGGCGACGGCGGCTTCCAGCACGCGCAGGTAGCGGCGGCCGAACTCGGCGACGGTGGGCGCGTCGAACAGGTCGGTGGCGAAGGAGATGACCGCGCCCATGCCGGCGGGCTCACCGTTCGCGCCGCGTTCCTCGGTGACCGTCCATTGCAGGTCGAACTTGGCGATGTCGACCTCGAGCTCGTCGGCGGTGACCGAGAGCCCGGGCAGTTCCAGGGTCGCGTGCGACATCTCCTGGAACGACAGCATCACCTGGAACAGCGGGTGCCGCGCCTGGGAACGGGTCGGGTTGAGCACCTCGACCAGCCGCTCGAACGGCACGTCCGCGAACGCGAACGCGGCGAGATCGGTTTCCCTGGTGCGGCCGAGGAATTCGGCGAACGACTCGCTGCCGTCCACTTCCGAACGCAGCACGAGGGTGTTGACGAACATGCCGATCAGGTCGTCGAGCGCCTGCTCGCCACGCCCGGCCACCGGGGTGCCGATCGCGATGTCGCTGGTGCCCGACAACCGGGCCAACAGCACGGCCAGCGAGGCGTGCATGACCATGAAGAGGCTCACGCCCTGCGCGCGGGCCAGCGCGACCAGCCGCTGGTGCAACTCGGCGTCGATGTCGAAACTCACCCGGCTGCCGTGGAAGCTCTGCACCGGCGGGCGCGGGCGGTCCGCGGGCAGGTCGAGCTGATCCGGCAGGCCCGCCAATGCCCTGCGCCAATAGGCGATCTCGCGCGCCGCCATGGACGCGGGATCGGATTCCGCGCCGAGCAGCTCGCGCTGCCAGACGCTGAAGTCCTGGTACTGCACCGGCAACGGCGCCCAGCTCGGCGCCTCGCCCGCGCTGCGGGACAGGTAGGCGGCGGCCACATCGCGCGCCAGCGGGCCGAAGGAGAAGCCGTCGGCCGCGATGTGGTGCACGACGAACGCCAACGCGTAGTCGGCCGCGCCGTTGCCACGCCCGCCGGTGACCGCGAAGACCCGAACCCGGATCGGCAGCTCGGTCGAGACGTCGAAGCCGCGCGCGGCGAATTCGGCCAGCGCGCCGTGCAATTCGGCCTCGTCGATCGGCTGCACCTCGATGCCGAGATCGACCTGATCGACGGGAAGCACCTGCTGGTAGCCGCCGTCGCCGGACTCGGGGAAGATCGTGCGCAGCGACTGCTGCCGCTCGACCACGTCCAGCAGCGCCGACTGCAACGCTTCCAGGTCCACCTGGCCGCGCAACCGCACCACGAACGGCAGGTTGTAGGTCGGCACGGTCGGGTCGAACTGGTTGATGAACCACATGCGCTGCTGTGCCAGCGACAGCGGCACCCGCTCCGGCAACTGCTGGGCCACCAGCGGCGGACGCGATTCGCCCACGGGCGCGGCGTTTTCCGCGCGCGCGGCGATACCGGCGACGGTCGGGGTCTCGAACAGCGCGCGCACCCCGATCTGGGTGCCGAACGCGGCGCCGATGCGCGCCACCACCTGAGTGGCGACCAGCGAGTTGCCGCCCAGGTCGAAGAAGTTGTCGTCGATGCCGATGCGGTCCTGGCTGAGCACGTCGGCGAAGATGCCCGCCACGATCTGCTCGGCCTGGGTACGCGGCGCGCGGAAGTCGCCTGCGTCGGCGCTGAACACCGGCTCCGGCAGCGCCTTGCGGTCGAGCTTGCCGCTGGTGTTGAGCGGGAAGGCGTCCAGCACCATGATCGACGCGGGCACCATGTAGCTGGGCAGCTGCTCGGCGGCGAACCTGGTCAGCTCCACCGGTTCCACGCTGTGGCCGGGAGCGGGCACGACGTAGGCCACCAACTGCTGACCGGTCGCGGTGTCCACCACCAGCACGACGGCCTGGCTGACCGCGGGGTGGGCGAGCAGATCGGTCTCGATCTCCCCCAGCTCGATGCGCTGGCCGCGGAACTTCACCTGGAAGTCGGTGCGGCCGATGTATTCCAGCGTGCCCGCTTCGTTCCAGCGCACGAGGTCGCCGGTGCGATACATCCGCTCACCTGTGCTCGACAGCGGGTTCGCGACGAAGCGATCCGAGGTCAGGTCGGGACGGCCGCGGTAGCCGCGGGCGAGCTGACGCCCGCCCAGGTACAGCTCACCGGGCGCGCCGATCGCGGCCGGGCGCAACCGCGAATCCAGCACGTAGACCTGGACGTTCCACTCCGGGATACCGATCGGCACGGTCACCGTGTCGGCGGCCGTCGCCTCCCAGTAGGTCACCGAGACCGCGGCCTCGGTCGGGCCGTACAGGTTGTGCAGCCCCGCGTCGGTGATGGCGCGGAAGCCCGCCGCGGTCTCCGGCGGCAACGCCTCGCCGATCACGAAAACCGCACGCAGCGTCGCGCATTGGGCCTGCGTGGCGTGCGCGACGAACACCGTCAACATGGACGGGACGAAGTCGGTCACGGTGACGCCGTGCCGGGAGATCATCTCCGCCACGTACAGCGGGTCGCGGTGCCCGTCCGGCGACGCGATGACCAACTTCGCGCCCACCATCAGCGGCAGGAAGTAGCCCCACAGCGACACGTCGAACGTGGTCGCGGTCTTCTGCAGGTACACGTCTTCCGCGGTCAGCCGGTACTCGTCGAGCATCCACAGCTGCTGGTTGACGATCGCGTGGTGGGTGACCGCCACGCCCTTGGGGCGGCCGGTCGAACCCGAGGTGTAGATGACGTAGGCGGTGTTGTCCGGACGCAGCGGCGCCAGGCGGTCGGCGTCGGTCACCGGGTCGGCGGAGTACGCCGAGGTGTCCAGGGTGTCGATCTCCACCCGCCGCACCGACTCCGGCAGCTCCAGCTCGTCGGCCGACAGCGTCAGCACGCACACCGGCGCGGCGCTGTCGAGGATGTAGGCGGTGCGCTCGGCCGGATGGTCCGGATCGATCGGCACGTACGCGCCACCGGCCTTCAGCACCGCGTGCATGCCGATCACCAGCTCGAGCGAGCGGCGCATGCCCAGCGCGACCAGCGACTCCGGGCCCACGCCGTCGGCGATCAGGAAACGGGCCAACCGGTTGACCCGCGCGTCGAACTCCCGATACGTCAGCGTCGCGGAGCGACTCGATGAGGGGTGGTGGTCGGGCGACGGGTGGGCCAAGGTAGCGCCCTCGAAATCGAGCGCGATGTTGTCCGGCGTCCGCGACATCTGCGCGTCCAGCAGCGCCGCGAGCGTGGTCTGCGGAACGTCCTGCTCCGAGTCGTTCCACTCCAGCAGCGTCCGCTCGCGCTCCTCGACGGTGGCGACCGGAAGGCCCCACACGGTGGCGTCCGCCTCGGCGGCCAGGAAACGATCGAAGAACTCCAGGAAGCGGCCGTGGTGGCTGCGCGCCTCGTCCTCGGTATAGAGGTTGGGATTGGTCTCGAAGTCGATATGCGAACGCGTGCCCGCGACCGATTGATAGAAGTTGACGCCCAGATCCTCGATGCTGCCGGTCGACAGCACGCTGAGCTGGCCGACCATCGGGCCGAGCACGATCTCGTCACCGAACAGCATGATGTTGACCCACGGCCCGAAGAACTCCGTGGTCACCACACCGTCACCGGCCGCGTCGCGGCGGATGTCCTCGTGCCGGTACCGCTGGTGCCGCAACGCGCCCGACACCTCGACCGCCACCTGCTTGAGCAGCTCCGACACCGTCGTGTCGTGGCCCACGTGCAGCCGCAGCGGCACGATGTTCGACGACACACCACCCGAGCGGCGCATCGCCGCGGTAGTGCGCGCGGTCACCGGCAGGCTGAGAATGACGTCCTCGACGCCGTTCCACTGCGCCAGATACGCGGCGAAACCGGCCAGCAGCAGACCGGCGGGCGAGGAATCGTGCCGCGCGACCGCCGCGTCCAGCAAACTGTTCTGCTCATCCGACAGCGCGGCGCTGGCGATGCCGTTGATCGCCGCGGGCGGCGCGGAACGGCCGGTCAGGCTGGTGCCTTCCTCCAGCCCCGCCACCCGCTGCGCCCAATACTCCTTGTCGGAGGCGAAGCGGGAACTCTCCCGATAGGCGATCTCCTGCTCGTACAGCGTGTGCAGGTCGGTGGCTTTGGAAACAGCCGGTTCGGTGCCGTTGACGTAGGCGGTGTAGAGCTCGGCGATGCGGTTGAGGTTGGTCATCGCGCCGAAGCCGTCGAGCGCGATGTGGTGAGCGCGGGAGTACCAGTACCAGTGATCGTCGGCCAACTGCAGCGCCGCGACCTTGATCAATCGGTCGTTCAGCAGGTCGAGCGGACGGCTGTACTCCGCGCGCATCCACGCCATCGCTGCGGCGGCCGGATCGGCCTCGCCGCGCAGATCGACGTACACGACCTTGTCGTAATCGGCGATCGAATGGTCGACGAACTGCAGCGGCTCACCATCGCGCTCGACGATCCGCAGGAACCCGGAACCCAACTCGTGCGACGCGTCGATGCTGGCCCGCTCGAGCACATCGACATCCAGCTCACCGTGCAGGTCGACGTACTGCGCGATCGTGACCGGCACCTGCGGGTCGACGTGCTGCGCGTACCAGATGCCCAGCTGAGCGGGAGACAACGGGAACGCACCCGACAGGTCGGGTGCTACCCCAGACGCAGCGTGTGCCCGTTCGCCACCAGTTTCGCCGTTTCCGCCGAAATCCAGCCGGTCCAACCGTAACCTCGCTTCCGGAACACCACGCAAGCGCTCCCCGACCACACCCGGAGAGGGCGCTCCACCTATCCGAGCGTGGCGCCTGCGTCTCCAGGTTCAGTTCTCACATCAAATCAGGCAAAAATGTTCAATTGAACTATCTGTCCAACCGGCCGGGCACGTTACATGGGCCCGCCCGTGCCCAGAACCCACCGACCGGCTCCGCCGGGACCTTCTTTGCGAATCACCGGATCAATCTACCGTCGCCCCCGGCAGCCGACCAACCAATCGTCATAGCAGCTACACATCAACGCAGGTAGTCGGGCCGTAAGAGGTTTGCCAGGAGGATGTTGCGGTTCTCACATGCGTCACCCCCGCCCCAAACCGGCGCTTTCGCGCCGCTGGAGGCGGGCGCCTATGGCACCCGCCGTCACGACCCGCGCACCCGCGCCGGGTCATAGAGATGGGATTCCGCGCACGACACCGCCGGCGTGAGCGCGCGGCCCACCAGGATCACCGCGGCCTGCCGCAGTCCGGCGGCCTCGACCTGGTCGGCGATGTCGGCCAGGGTCCCACGCAGGATCAATTGCTCGGGCTGGCTGGCGCGGTAGACGACAGCGACCGGGCAGTCCGGGCCGTACTCGGCGGCCAGTTCGGCGACCGATGCGCGGGTGCGGGTGACGGCCAGGTGCAGCGCGAGAGTGGCGCCGGTGGCGGCGAAGTTCGCCAGCGCTTCCGACTCGGGCATCGCGGTGGAGCGGGCCTGCGCCCGGGTCAGCACCACCGACTGGACCAGCTCCGGCACGGTCAACTCCGCACCCAGCACCGCCGCCGCGGCCGCATAGGCGGGCACGCCCGGCGTGACATCCCACCGCACCCCGTGCGCGTCCAACCTGCGGGTCTGCTCGGTCAGCGCCGAATACAGCGACGGGTCGCCCGAGCACAGGCGGGCCACGTCCTGTCCGGCCCGGTCCGCGCGCAACAGACGCTCGGTGATCTGGTCGAGATCCAAGCGCTGGGTATCGACCAGTTCGGCGTCCGGCGCGCAGTACGCCAGCACGCCGGGATCCAGATAGGTCCCCGCGTACAGGCACACCGGCGACGCGCGGAGCAACTCGACCGCGCGCACCGTCAACAAATCGGCCGCGCCCGGCCCGGCCCCGATGAAGTGCACGGTCATGCGCGCGAGTGTAGGCCGACGCCTATCGCCAGATGTCCGGCTACGGGTGCTGCGCGGCGAACGCCTCCACCTCCAACCCAGCGCTGTCAGTCCGTCCCCGCCTGGGGACTGTAGGCGCTCAGCCCATGATCGAGGGTCCATATGGTGGTCGGTATTCGCGAACGCATCTCGAAACTCTGGCGTTCTGCCAGCACGCACAGATCCCCCAATCCGACACCATTCTGGGCGTGTGTAACGTAATCCGCCCCGGAATCAGCGCCTTCAAGAAGTCTCTCCAGAAATCCCCGATTCCAAGGCACATCGTGCAGCACCCACGGCGCCTTCCCAGCGCAGATCAGTTTCAGGATGCCTTCCAGCCTCTGGGCGGTTTTCCTACGCAGCCCGCCATTGGACAATTGCGCAATGAAGTTACCTGTCTCTATTACAGCGGTAATCGGCAAGATGAATCGTTGGTCCAGATCGATGCGCTTTTTCAGTTCTTCGCGGACCGACTCCGCGTGCTGATCACGCCCGGGCACTGGAACGAGATTGCACAAAATAGTGGTATCTATGAAGACGACTTGCCGCATCAACGGATACCCAGCAATCTCTCGAATTCACCGAAGTCACCCGCGTCGTCTTCGGGTCCACCGACCAGCTTCCCGGCGCTTACCGCATTTCCAAGCGACCCTTCGGCAAGCGCTGTGGTGTACCCCGGAACTTCCATTAATCGCGTCAAGAGGCTATGGCCGGTTTCCGGATCTCGATGGCAAACGACGACATTTTCGTTGAGGGACCCTTCGGCGGCATCGAGGATCGCCGGGCTGTGCGTGGTCACGAGCACACTTGTTCCCGGCGTCGCACTGCTCGTCCTGACGAGGTCGAGCACGCGCCGAGCTTGCGACGGATGCAGGCCGTTCTCGAGTTCTTCGATGACGATGAGCACACCGCCACCGGGTTCTTCGTCGTCGGCCGATTCCGTGCGCGCCCGGACCAAAGAATCGACATCCAAGCCGTATCGAGACGACAGTAGTGCGGTCGCAATCGCGGTGAATCGCAAGAGGCCGTCACTCATCTCGCGCGCCGGAGTCCGTTCGATTATTCCCACTTTCCCATGTTTTTCGTCGAGGGCAAGCATCACGTCACCCAACTCCGACGAAACGAAACTTATACTTTGGACACCCTCATCGTCGGCAACCGCTCGAACCAGATCCTGGACACGATCGAATGCGGCTGGATCACGAATCATCAACGTTTGCAGTGCGGCCGAAAGATTCTCACCCGTCCGTCGCAACTCCGCATCTCGCTCAGGAACGAACCCTCGCATAAGATGAGGCACGGGATCGAGGTGGAATATTCCCCTCAGCGCTAGTAGCACCGCCTCCACTCCTCTTATGACAGATAGCTCAGCGCCGTTTGTCCCAGCAAGCGCGAGCGGTACCTGACCGATGATCAGCCGACTGTCCCGAAAAGTAAATGGCGTGTTCGGGCCGCGCTTACCGTTGTGTACCTCTGCCACGATCCCGGTGCCGGGCGCACCAGGTTCGCGAGTCTCGACGAGCGATCCGTAGGTGACCTTGCCGCTTCGCACCGCCTTTGCCGGACCGCACAGTTTCTCCGCCACCACACGCAGATCGGGCCGCACCTCGACCGCGAGGTCGTAGTCGTATCGATCGCCATCGAGTTCGACGGAGCACCCGAGTTCGAAGCGCTGCGTCCCATGCGGTGGACAACCCGCTGATCCGCCCCTGACCGTTCCTCCCTCACGCCTGCGGCCGTCGAGCGCGTCCGCCAAGTCCTCACCTTCGGCGAGACGCGCCAGTACCTCCAACCCGTCGAAGGCGTTCGACTTTCCAGAGCTGTTGCGGCCGATCAGAATCGTCGTGCCCTTCAGCGGCAGAGTCGCACCGC
Organism: Nocardia sp. NPDC004260; assembly: GCF_053603155.1. NCBI lineage: Bacteria > Bacillati > Actinomycetota > Actinomycetes > Mycobacteriales > Nocardiaceae > Nocardia > Nocardia sp. NPDC004260. Next base: position 217,967 of record NZ_JBSGEZ010000001.1, read on the forward strand.
GAAAAGACTTGAACGCGGTTAGACGCAACTCGATGAGGCGAGATGGGATCACAACGTCAGCATATGCGGCCAGTGTTCTCCGAGGCCCGCTACTTGTCGCCGAGTCCGATGCTCGCACAGCAACTTGACCGGCCACCGAAGGAGGCGGACTCGCCGGTCGAGCCACTCCGATCAGCGTGCGCGCTCAGGCGGTGGCGTCGAAGTGGGCGATCACCTTCTCGGGGCGGAGGCGGACGACGAGTTCGCCGGGGACGCCGTTGCGCTTGCCGAATTCCTCGGCACGGTCGGCGCCCATGTAACGGCCGGCGATCTCGGTGGCGGTGCGCAGCAGTTCCTCCGGGTCTTCCGAGAGCGTCACCGTGCCGCGCAGCTGGACCGACGCGTAGGGCGGTTCCTCCAAGTCGACGCACACCGAGACGCGGCCGTCCCGGGCGAACGCCTTGCCCTTCGCGGTGGACTTGCCGGTGTTGAACACCAGTTCGTCGCCGTCGACGATGAACCACACCGGCGTCACCATCGGCCTGCCGTCAGCCGTCACGAACGCCACCTTGCCGGTGCGGGTGCCATGGGTCAGAAACTCGCGCACTTCGGGATCGGAAAGAGAGGCCATCCGCTCACCCTAGGTGGTGACTGCCGACAGCTCGGCTCGGTTGGTTCGTTCGGCTGGGTTCGGCCGCGCGATTCACTCGTTGCGTCGGTATCGACCGCGGTGGAAGGCGATCAGCGCGCACCGTGCCGGACTGCCGACCCACTGGCTGTCTGCGGTGGACTTTCGTCAGCGCTGCCAGTTGGTGTCGGGGTTGGGAGCGGGCTGTTGGGGCCACTGGGCGTTGGGGCCGCCCGCGGCAGGCCGCTGGTACTGGGCGGGGCCCATGGTCTCGGCGTTCGCGCGGGCGAGCAGGTCGGCCACCTGCGGTCCGGCGACCGGTGACGATGCGCCGCACCAGGTGCACTCCAGGTGATGCTTGGTGCTGAGCGGGAAGAGCGGAATGAAGAAGAGCGTGAACTTGGTGACGAGCTGCGCAGCGCGTGCGCGGCGGGATTGCCGCAGCGGCCGCAGATCAAGGTGATCATGGCGAGCGTGTGGATACGCTTCTGCCAGCCCCAGATCAGCATGTGAAACCCCCGAAGATAGAAAATCCGATGCCGGTCACAGTAGTCGATCGGCGCGGCCTCGGCTCCAGTGAAGAGCGGCCGTTCCCGCGGTCACAAGGGTGCAGTCATCCGGGCAGTGGCGGTCGCGCGTCCGCGTCACAGCATGCCGCGCTCGCGAGCCCGCGCCACCGCGGAGGTGCGCGAACGCACGCCGAGTTTTCCGTATATATGCACCAAGTGGGACTTGACGGTGGTCTCGCTGAGGAACAACTGCTTGGCGATCTCGCGGTTGGACCGGCCGTCGGACACCAGCCGCAACACCTCGATCTCGCGCCTGCTCAGCGTGGTGTCGGCGCGGCGCACCCTGGTCATCAGCTTGGACGCGACCGCGGGCGAGAGCACGCTGTCTCCCGCCGCGGCCGACCGCACCGCGGAGAGCAATTCGCCGGGCGGTGTGTCCTTGAGGATGTAGCCGCACGCGCCGGCCTCGACCGCGCCGAGGATGTCGGCGTCGGTGTCGTAGTTGGTGACCACGAGGACGTTCGGCGGGCTCGGCAACTCACGCAGCCGCGCGGTCGCCTCGACTCCCGACCGGCCGGACCCGAAACTCAGGTCCATCAGCACGAGGTCGACCGGCGTGGTCGCGCAGAACGCGACGGCGGCCTCCGCGGTGGCCGCCTCGCCCACGACGGTGATGTCGTCGGCGACGTCCAGCAGCGCGCGCAAACCGGCGCGGACGATCGCGTGGTCATCGGCGAGCAGCAGGCGGATCACTCGGAATCCTCCGCGCCGAGGTCGCGCGAGTCCGTGCCTCGGGTGTCCGTTCTGCCCTGGTCGGGCGGACCGGTCTCGGGCCGGCCGTGGCTGCCGGAGACCGGCCCGACCGGGTCCGAGGCAGTTGATTCCGTCCGGGCCGATTCCGTGCGCGGCGGATGTGCCATGCCGAGTGGCACCGCGCCATGTTCGCCCGCTTCGGGTTCGGCGCAACCTGAGACAGTGTCGAGCGGAAAGGACACGGTGACTGCCGTGTGCCCCGGCTCCGACTCGACCGCCATGACGCCGCCCTGCTCATGTACCCGCGATCGCATGGCGGCCAGCCCGAACGATCCCGCCGGGCTGCGCTCCAGCAGTTCGGGAGCGATGCCGACGCCGTCGTCCACCACGTCGAGATGGATCGCGTCGTCCGCATAGGTGAGCGTCACGCGCATCCGGCCCGCACCGGCGTGCCGGATCACGTTCGAGACCGCGCCTTGCGCGATCCGGACCAGCGCGGCCTCGATCGGCATGGGCAGTCGCTCCGGCGGACCCTCCACCACGAACCTGGCATTCAACCCGGGCGCGGCGGCGCGCCGAGTGATCCGCTCCAGCGCCTCGGCCAGTGACTGTCCCTCCAGCGCGGCGGGAGCCAGTTCGGCGATCAGTCGCCTGGTCTCGGCGAGGTTCTCCGCGGCCGCCTCCCTGGCCAGCCGGATCCTTTGCAGCGCGGGGTGATCCGGCGCTTCCCGCTCGGCCGCGTGCAGCAGCAGTTGAATGGAACTCAGCCCCTGCGCGACCGTGTCGTGGATCTCGGCGGCCAGCCGCTCCCGCTCGGCGAGCTTGCCCGCCGTGCGTTCCTGTTCGGCCAGTATCGCTCTGGTGCTGAGCAATTCGTCGATCAGTCGCTGTCGTTCCGCGGCCTCGCGGAACAACGCCTGATAACCGAGCCCGATCCCGACCGCGACGGCGGCTCCGATGACCGGGCCGACCACACCGGCTACCGACCAGCCCCGATGCAGGCCGAAGCCGACTACCGCCACGGCGGTCGCGGCGGCCACGGCGCAGAGGTTCCATGGACGCGGCAGCAGGTGCAGGTACAGGAAGAACAGGCCGAAGGCGAGATAACCCGCGTCTGGCGCGAGTACGACCAGCCCGAGCCACAGGGCCGTCAGCGCACTGAGCCACACCGGAATCGCGCGCCGTTTCCCCGCGAACCATGCACCCGCGAAATAGGCCACGAGGAAGGCCGCGACGAGACCGACGGTCGCGGCCGGATGTGCCGCGCCGGGCAGCGCCGCGCGCACGGCGACCACCACCGCCAGACCGGTCATCAGCACGTGCAGGCCGAGCCGCAACGTGGTGAAAACCGGGGTCAACGGGGACGAGTGCACGGTGCCAGCTTATGTACGGCTATCGCCGGGGCATCCATCGAAAGGTGGAAAACCACCGCCGACTTTCGCTCATCCGCGCTTCCTCCCCCGGCGCGATGGAAACGGCCCGGCGCGGCGCGAGGGTGGAGACATGTTCGTCGCACTCCGAGACCTGCGCGCCGCCCGCGGCCGGTTCGCACTGATCACACTCGTCGTCACGCTGGTGGCGGTGCTGGTGAGCTTCCTCAGCGGGCTCACGGCCGGGCTCGCGCACCAGAACGTCTCGGCCGTCGAGTCGTTGCCCGGCGATACCGTCGTCTTCGCCGACACCGGCGGCGCTCCCTCGTTCGACGGGTCCATGCTGACCGGAGAGCAGATCGCGACTTGGCGCGCCGCCGCCCGCGGCGTGACGCCGGTGGGCATCGCCCGCGGCAAAGCGAACGGTGACGGCTCCGCCCCCGCGCAGGTCGCCCTGTTCGGCACGGACACGGCATTCGGCAACCGTCCGGCGACCGATGCGGGCACGGTGCTGCTCAGTACCGGCGCGGCCGCCGATCTCGGTGCCGTGCCCGGCGGTTCCGTGGTGATCGGCGGCCGCGCGTTCGTCGTGTCCGCCGTTCGTGGCGACGACTGGTACAGCCATACGCCCGTGGTCTGGCTGACGCTCGCCGACTGGCAGGCGCTCAACCCCCGTTCCGGCGCGGCCACCGTGCTCGCGGTGTCGGGGACGACCGATCCGGACGCGGTGAACGCCACCGCGCACACCAGGACCACCGACTTGTCCGGAGCGCGCTCGGCGATCGGCTCCTACCAGGCCGAGAACGGCTCGCTCACCCTGATGACCGCCCTGCTGTTCGCCATCTCCGCGCTGGTGATCGGCGCGTTCTTCACCGTGTGGACGATTCAGCGGATGCCCGACATCGCCACACTGAAAGCGCTGGGGGCGACTTCGGGGTCACTCGTCCGCGACGCACTCGTCCAAGCCGCCACCGTGCTCACGGCCGGTATCGCGACCGGCCTCGGGATCACCGTCGCCGCGGCGACATTGCTCGGCGATGCGGTGCCGTTCGTGCTGAGCCCGGCCACCACGCTGCTTCCCTCGCTCGCGCTGATCCTGCTCGGCTTACTCGGCGCGGCGTTCGCCCTGCGCTTCCTGTTCACCGCCGACCCGCTCACCGCGCTCGGCGCGGGCCGCTGAACGCAGGCGTCCGCACGGCACGATCGCCAACCGCTGCACCCGGATCGCCTCATCAGCGCACCCGAACCGCCCGACCGCCCTCAGCACGGAGTTTCGATGACACCCACCACCACGCTCACCCTCGCGGATGTGACGCTCACCTACCCCGACGGCACCGGCCGGCTCACCGCCCTGGACCGAGTGAACCTGCGGGTCTCCGGCGGCGAGATCGCCGCCATCACCGGCCCTTCCGGCTCCGGCAAGTCCAGCCTGCTGGCTGTGACAGCCACCCTGATCCGCCCGGAGTCCGGGCGCATCCGTCTCGTAACCCCCCAGGAAACAACCGATCTCGCTGACGTGACCCGTCGCGAAGCCGCCGCGCTGCGTCGCTCGTCGATCGGCATCGTCTTCCAACAACCGAACCTGATTCCGGCACTCACCGCCGTCGAGCAACTCGAGGCGATGGCGCATCTCGGACAGCGGATCATCACGTCACGCCGACACCGCCGAACGACCCGCGACCGCGCACTGGCACTACTGGACTCGGTCGGGCTCGCCGACCAGCGAGACAAGCGCCCCGCGCAACTGTCCGGCGGTCAACGGCAACGAGTGAACATCGCCCGCGCCCTGATGAACGCACCGTCCCTCCTGGTGATCGATGAACCCACCAGCGCACTGGACACCGAACGCGGCGCCGCGGTGATCGACCTGATCCTGTCCGTCGCCCACGAACACGAGGCCGCCACCCTCCTGGTCACCCACGACCGCTCCCACCTACACCGCATGAACGCCGTCTACCGCATGGTCGACGGACGCCTCACCCCGGAGACCGCAGCGGCCGCGGCCCCAGTGACGCCATAGGTCGACAGCTGACGGACCGCCCGGGTTGACAACAGAACGCAGCGGACTCCTCGCGCCTCTGACCCTTTCGAGCTCGGCGGACACCTGTCGCGGTTAGTCCGTCGACCAGGTATGGCTACGGCGGATAGCAATCCCATTGGTGTACAGCCAGTTTCGCGAGTGGCTGCGGCATGGCTCGCCGCGACGGCGGTTGCCATGGCGCCGATGATCGCTCGGGATGCCTACGGGTGACTTCGGTGGAGAGCGCGGCCTGCGCTGCGGCCCGGTCCAGGTTCCCGGCGAAGTGCGCCCCGAGTGGGGCGACCCGCACGCCGGCGGGCGCCCGGCGAGAAGGTCGGATAGGGAACGGTCGGGCACGAAGAACTGGGCGCCCAATGCGTCACCGACGGATAGACGTCGAGGCTGTCGGGTTGGTATTCAATAAGCGTGTGCATATCATCTGCTCATGCTTACTAACTCTAGCGAGAACCGTTCCGGCGACCGGCACAGCGGCACGGATGAACAGCCGTTTTCCGACGAAACCGTGCTGATGCCCTGGCAGGCCGGGCCGCTGCACGACAGCCGGGGCCCGGTGTTCGTCAGCGTGACCGACTTTCTGGCCGCCTCCGAAGAGGATGTTCAGGCGATCTACAAGACGGGAATGCGACTGGGCCGGAACTGGCCGGTGATGCACGGCGCGGTCGGCCTGTGGCTGTGGGCTCGGCCGTCGGAGTCACGCGGCGGCTCGATCTCGGTGTGGGAAACCGAGCAGGACATGCGGCGGTTCGTGCGCTGGCCGGTGCACGCCGACATCATGCGGAAGTGGCGCGGCCGGGTCGGTCTCGCCACCGACTCGTGGCAGGCCGCCACGTTCGAGAAACAAGAAGTGTGGGCCGGGCGCGCGACACGATCGAACGGCGCCCGCACCCGCAGGCCGGATGACTCAGCGGATCAGGGTGGCAGCACGTTGGCGTCGGCCGGGATCATGCCGAGCTCACGTATCTTCTCCAGCCGGGTCACCGCGCCGCTGATGGCGTTGTCGTGCAGACCCGCGTCGCCGAGCGCCGCCCGAAAGCGGTCCATGTCCACATTCTGCACCGCGCGAAAGACATCGTCTTCGAGACGTTCACCCTTCTGCGCCGTGACGAAGTCGGAATCGATCTCGATTTCGAGCGGCCGAGGCGACAGCGGGAACGATCGACCGTGATCGATGGCCACCACTTCCAACTGCCCACCGCGTTCGACAGTGCGGTAGTTGCCGGGATGGCGATCCATGGCCCCGATGATGTAGTCGAGTACTCCGACCTGCTGTTGCTGAGTTCTCGAATACTCGCCCACCGGCCTGAACGGCTCGGACTCGACGAATTGCTGAATCATGCCCGGCCTGGGACGGCCGTCGGGTCCTATCACGCCGTCGGTCCGTGCGGTCGGCGGCACTCTGCCGAAGCCGAGCAGTTCGTCCACACGGTATGCCGCGATCTCCCGGCTCGTGAGCGCACCAGGCGCGTGCACGAAAGGTAATCCCGCGTCGTATCTCTCGCCATCAATCGGTTTGTAGACGTTCAATTGCCCGTCGTCGGAGAGCATCTTCCGCACTGTGGTGGAGCTTTTCGCCACGGCTTCTCTCATATCGCCGTCGAAGCCGACATCGGTCGTCAACCGGCGCGCACGCATGGCGGATTCGGCGGCACTGGGCTGGTAATTCCACCTCTGCCGAGCCGCCTGCGCCGGGTGCGACCGCACCTGGGTGCGCGCTTCTTCCACCAGACGCGCGGACCGCTCGTCGACTGCCCGGAACTCGCGAGCACCGAGATCCAGGGTGCTGCTGGTGCGCCGGTAGGTGCCCGCCGCGGTCCGGGTCCCCAGATCGAGGGTTCTGGTCAAGCGCCGGGTGATATTGCGAAGTAGAGGGGTGACAGCGTCTCTCACCGAGCGGGCGGCGGGGCCGCGCCGTCCGAGCCCGGTGCCGGGATCGCGGACCAAGGCGTGCGCACGCCGGGCCGCTCCGGCTCGTCCGGGGTTTCATCGATGACGCGGTAATAGCTCATCGCCTGCGCATCGAGCAGCGCGCGCAGGAAACGCGGACCTTCGTCCGGCGTTATTCGCGCAGGCGAATCGAAGACTTTGATACCGCGCTCGTACAGCCTTTCAGCGAGCGGGCATCCGTTCCGATCGGTCACCGCGAGCGTCACGCCACCGCCGGGATCCAACCTGAACTCGGCTACGCGGCGCGTCCGCGAATAACCCACGTCGTAGATCGCGACCAGAGTCGGCGTGTACTCGGCCATGAACCCTCACCTTCACCTGCGACGAACCGCCCGGCAGCGGTCCAACATCCGACCGGAGCGAAGCTGCCGGAGCGAAATGTCGACGTCTCATGAGGGAATTTACTACCGAACGGTCTGTTTATCGCGGCAAGGTCCCGCGCGCTCAGCGCGATCGAACGGCGGCCGTGCCCACGGGCCGGGTGAGTTCGCGGATCAGCGCTGCCAGGGCAGGCAGCCCGGGCCCCGGAAACCCGGGTGCGGCGATGCGGCCGGACGCCGACCGACCATGCCGGGCGGCGGGAGGTACCGGGAATCGAGCGTGATCAGCGCGCACACCGCCATGATCTCGTCCGCGCGGAATTGCACATGGTCGAGCGCGGGCGTTATCACCGCGACCGCGCCGACGCGGCCGACCACGGTGAGCAGCGCCGCGAGCGAAGCGGGCGCGGTCGGACCGGCGACCAGCGTTCGCGCCAGATCGAAACCCGACGACTTCGCCATAGCGCGAATTTCCATCTCGTGCCTGCGCGTGCGCTGCCCGGAGATGTCGCGGCGCAGGTACCCGATCACTTTCGGCTTCATCATCACCTCTCGTTCGATGGGAACGCCCGCCGCCGGGGGCTTTCGCCACCATTCGCGGCTCACCGCGTCCGGAGTGCCTTGCCCCGCACGGCATCACCCCGACGGCGCGCGCATCCCGAGCCTCGAGGAACGAGAGGCGGATAGCCACGCTGTCAAGCGCACGAGACCAGGTGCGCGATATCTGCGGTTGTCGCTCCCCACCTGCGCGATCGTGCTTAAGTCGCTCCATCACAGCAAATTTCGGGGTCAGGGGGCCGAAGGTGAGGGACAACGAGATCGACGGCGTATGGGAGTCGCCGCAATTCCGCAAGTTGCTCGCCGAAGGACGGCCCGGTCAGGCCCTGGCCCTCGTCCGCAAAGAAATGGGCCTGTCTCAAGCCGATTTCGGCGCGCTGCTGCACTGGGACCGCACCCACGCGGGACGAGTCGAGCGCGGAGAAGTGGGAACCATCTTCGACATCCGCGAGCTCGTCCGCGCCGCCGACGCGCTTGGCGTGCCGCGCACCGCGTTGCTGCCAATCTTGCTGGGTCCGGCCGATCCGAGGACCATCGAAGATGGGGGTGAAGGAGCCGACGACATGGACCGCAGACAATTCGGCCTCGCTGCGACGATCACAACCTTGGCGGCAACCGCTCCGGCGGCCACGGCGCCGACGCGAGTCGGGTCCAGCCATGTCGACTACTTGCAGACGCTGACGCGACGCATGTGGCAGCACGACAATCACTTCGGAGGCGGAGACATCGCCGAATTCGCGCTTCGCCAATACGGTTTGGCTCGTCGCCTGCTCGACCACGGCACCTACGGCCGGGAAACCGGCGTGCGGCTGTTGGCCGAGACGAGCCGACTCGCTCGGTGCGCGGGCTGGCTTTGCCTGGACGCCGGTCGCCCAGCCGTCGCCCGGCGGTGCTACGTCGAAGCGGTGCTGATGGCCGAGCAGGCCGACAACGACGAACTGCTCGCCAATGCGCTGGCCAGCTTGACGTTTCTGACCACAGACCGGCCGACCAGCCGAGAACCGGTGCGGCTGGCACAGCGGGCCAGTCACCTTGCTCGCCGGATCCCATCGGCTCGGCTGAATGCCGTTCGCTCCGCGCGGGAGGCCGTGGCGCATGCGGCGATCGGCGAACGACAGGACTTCGATCGGGCGATGACGCGCGCCTGGCGCGAGGTCGATCGAGGGCTCGACGATGTCGACGAGCCGGTATGGCTGCACCACGTGACGCCGTTCGAGATCCGATCCATCGAGGCCAGAGGCCGGGTCTATCTGGGCCAGCACGACCGGGCGGTGGGCATCTACCGGGAAACTATCGGTACCCGCGGCACTCAGCGTCCGCGCGACGAAGCGTCGTACCGCGCCTACTACGCCGCAGCCCTCGCCGGCCTCGGCGACACCACCTCCGCCATCGCCGAAGCACACACCGCCCTCACCCTCCTCGAAGGACCCGTCAACTCCCCACGCCTCCTGGCCGAATTACGCCCTGTCCGCGCCGCCGCCACCCACACCCGAGGCGACAACGCCGAACACCTCCGCCACCGCTTCGACACACTCGCCCGCACGGCGTGACCTGGGCTCGACAAGACATGTAACTGCGCAGCGCAACCGCCGAGACCAAATGCGTCAGATCGGCGGTTGCCCCTTCACACCTGCACGATCGTGCGCAAAGACCGCTTATGACACAGCGTTCGGGTCAGGAGGCCGAAGTCGCGGATAGCGGTTCAGTGTTGCACCAAAATAATCATCCGTGGCTGCATTGCAATGTTTCTCCGAAATGTAGCATACTGTGCCGGTCGGCATGTATTCCGAGACAACCGCAGGGAGGTGCGCAGCATGGCAAGGCAGGCCCCTCGCTCCGCCGACACACCGTTGCGGCGCCATCTCGACGGCTCCGCGACGTCGCGTCCGACCGCTCTCGACGCCTTCCGCGAAGCCCGCAAAACCTTCCTCGCCGGCGACCGTGTGGACATGCAAGCGCTGGCCAAGGGTCTCGCCGTGGACCGCGCCACCCTGTATCGCTGGGTCGGCTCCCGCGACCAATTGCTCACCGAGATTCTCTGGTCACTGATCGAACCGACCCTCGCCCGCTCGCGGAAGGCCCACTGCCACTCCGGACCCCCCGCCGCGCCCGGTCAGTCCCCGGCCGCAGCCGTCATGAACGAGGCCATGCGCGCCGTCAACACGAATCCGGGCATGCAGCGCTTCATCGACCGCGAGGGCGACCTGGCCCTGCGCCTGCTGACAACCAAGGCGTCCGGTTTCGAGGCTCGACTGATCGAGCTGATCGCCGAGATCGTCCGCGAGGAGACCGCCGCCGGTCGCCTCCGGTCGTCGATTCCTTCCGAAGATCTGCCGTACGTACTGGTCCGCGTCATGGAGTCCTATACCTACCTCGGGCTCATCACCGGCCAGCAGCCCGACCATGATCGTTCTGCCAGGGTTGTCAACGCACTCCTACCCTGCGGGAAGACCAGCGGTCCGGATGCGGAGTAGGCCACCGGAAGCTGCGTGACGACAGGTGTATACCTCTTCAGCGGAATCCCCGCTTCCCCGCGAACCCGACGTCCACATCAGGTTTACCGGACCTGCCGGCGTATTCGACTACATAGCTTGCCGAACAGCAGTCCGAAACCTGTTGCGAAAGTGGTCCGAGAGTCACTGTCCGGAAGTATCGGCATTCGAAGTCGGCGATCAAAGCACTGAATACGATCGGCTGCCTTGTGAACGACTGTGGCTACTTCCCTGACTGCCACGGATATGAAGCCTGATCCTCGCCGGGCGCTCAGGTCATGCCGTGCGGGCGAGTGTGTCGAAGCCATTCAGCGCGTCGCAGCTTCTACCGCTGTCGCGTGCGTCCTCGGCTAGTTGCCGTATTGCTTGGTTTCCGGCCGTTCGATCATGATCGCGTGAGCTGGTTCCTCGGCCACCGGTCGGTGCTCGACTCCGCGAGGAACCACGAAGATCTCGCCGGGACCGAGTGTTACCGCCGCATGGTCCTGCAATTCGATGCGGAAGGTGCCGTTCCAGCAGAGGAACAACTCGTCTTCGTCGTGGTGATGCCAGGGGAATGCGCCCGATGCGCACCACGGCGTCGTTGGCGGTGGCCAGGTCGCGCGGCTGCCAGGGACCGCTCAGATCGTCGACGACATCGGTAATGGAGATCTTGCTCATGGGTTCATCCTCGCCGCGGCGAGGTCGGGACCCTAGAGCCGATCAGGCAGAATTGGTTTGCATATGGAGCCAATGGAACTTGCTGATCGGCTCGGTCGCTGGTCGACCGACCGAGGTCCGCTCTATGTCCTGCTGGCGCGGCGACTGCGGGTGTTGATCGATGACGGTGAGCTGCGGTCGGGCATGCGGCTGCCGCCCGAGCGCAAACTGGCGAAGGCTCTCGCGGTCGGGCGCAGTACGGTGGTAGCGGCATACGATCTGCTCGGCGCGGAAGGTCGCGTGGTGCGCCGACAGGGCAGTGGCACCCGGGTCGCGGGACCCGAGACGGTCCCGGCTCGCGAGACCACCCATTCCTCGGCCTTTCTGCAACTGCTCGAGCCGAGCGCCGATGTCATCGCGCTCGCTTGTGCCGCTCCGGGGAAACCGCCGCCCGAGTTGGCCCAGGCATATCGGCACATCGCGCCCGAGCTCGCCGCGGTCGAGGGCGACATCGGTTATCACCCAACCGGACATCCGCGGCTGCGCCGGGCGATTGCCGACCGATACCGAGCGCGTGGCGTGCCAACCGATCCGGAGCAGATTCTCGTCACCGGCGGCGGACAACACGCGCTGTCGCTACTCGCCCGCGCACTGCTCCGGCCCGGTGACCACGTCCTGGTCGAGGCGCCGACGTACCCGGGCGCGCTCGAGGCGTTTCGCGAGGCCGCGACGGTACTGCGGACGGGCCCGGTCGGCTTGGGCACGGTAGCCTCGGCGGCGCTCGCGTATGTCGTTGCGACATGCCACAACCCCACAGGTACGGTGCTTCCCGCGTCGGGACGGCGGGCCCTGGTCGAGTCGGCGAGAAGGGCCGCGGTGCCTTTGGTCGATGACGAGGTGCTGGCCGATCTCGGATTCCCTGGCACCGATCCGCCACCGCCGCCGTTGGCCCACTATGACGAATCGGTAATATCCCTCGGTTCGCTCAGCAAGGTCGTCTGGGGCGGGTTGCGTGTCGGTTGGGTGCGGGCACCGGTCCCGGTGATCGCCCGGTTGTCTCGGCTGCGCGCGGTGCACGATCTCGGCGGCAACATCCCAGCACAGTTGGCCGCCACCTGGCTGCTCCGCGATCTCGACCGATTGCGGGAACGAATCTCGCGCCAGCGCAGAGAAGGTCACGACCTGCTGGTGGCCGAACTGGCCGCGCGTCTACCGGAATGGGAGATCCCCACGGTGTCCGGTGGCCAGACGTTGTGGATCCGACTGCCCCATGGGGACGGCGCCTCCTTCGCTCAGCGCGCACTGCGACACGGGGTCGCGATCTTGCCCGGTGCCGGGCTGGATGCCTCCGGCGGCAGCATCGACCGCATACGGATCAGTTTCGTCGCCGAACCCCACGACCTGCGCGAAGCCGCACGCCGATTAGCCGAGGCATGGCGGACCTACGAACCACCTGACCAGCCCGTCGCGGTGTCACCGCCGCTCGCTATTTGAACGGACTTCCGTTCCGGCTGCGCTGCACCGTCCGAGTCGCGCGAACGCGTGCCGACTCGCACGCACGGCGTAAGCGCCGACCCGCACTCACTCGTTCCGCATACGTTGACCGGAGCGGTTTTCCGGCCGCGCGGTCGGGTGGGCAGGTCGCGGGCGGCGAGCGTCGTGGTCCGACGGGCCGCCGCCCGGTTGCCGACGCGGACCCCGGCCGCAGCCCAGCCGACGACCTCGCGACGGGGTGGTCCGCGACTCGCCGATGTCCACCGCGTCCGCCGAAAAGGGAAGCATGTCGCTCGGCCATCGCGCCGCAGGTGGGGCGGCCACCGTGTCCCTTGCCGGTCTGGGCATGAGGGTCGCGGCGAGTGTGGCGCCCGAGGCGAACAGGGCCGAGCAGATCCACATGGCCGCGCGGTAGCCCGCGCCGAACGCGACGCCGTCGGTGAGCGGCGTACGGGAGATGCCGACCAGGCCGGGGATCGCGGCGATGGCGAGTAACTGGGCGATGCGGGCGATCGCGTTGTTGACGCCGGAGGCGATGCCCGCCTCCTCGATCGGCACCGACGCGAACACGGATTCGGTCAGCGGGGCCACGAACACCGCCATGCCCGCGCCGAGCAGGACGACGCCGGGCAGCACTGCGGTGGCATATGAACCGTTCGCATGGATTCCGGCCAGTGACACCGATCCGGCAGCCGACAGCAGCAGCCCGATCGTCATCGGCAGGCGCGCACCGTGCCGCTGCGCCCACCGCCCGATGCAGCCCGACGACAGCAGCATGATCGCGGTGATCGGGATCGTCGCGGTTCCGGCGACGAGAGGCGAATACCCGGCGACGATCTGCAACTGGAGCAGCAGCAGGAACAGCACACATCCCAGGGCGGCATACACCGGCAACGTCACCAGATTGACCGCGGTGAATTGCCGCGACCGGAACAGCGCGGGCGGCACCAGCGGGTTGCGGACGCGGGTCTGCACGATCGCGAAGACGGCCACCAGCACCGCACCAGCCGCCTGCATCCCCACCTGCCCCGCGATGAAGCCGTAGGTCAGCGCCACCAAGCCCGTGACAACCACCGCCGTGCCGAGCAGATCCGGCCGCCGCGGCGCGTACGGATCCCGTGACTCCGGGACGCGGCGCATCGACACGATGGCCACGGCCACGGCCAAAGGGACATTGATCAGGAACACCGAGCGCCATCCGGCCAGTTCCACCAGCCAGCCGCCGACGATCGGCCCCACCGCACCCGCCACGCCCCCGAGACCGGACCACATGCCGATCGCCGCGCCTTGATCACGCGGATCCAGCGACGCCGCGATCAGCGCGAGACTGCCGGGTGTGATCAGCGCACCCGCGACACCCTGCACCACCCGCGCCGCCACCAGCGTCGCGACGTCCGGCGCGATTCCGCACCACGCCGAGGCCAGCGCGAACACCACACTCCCCCAGACGAATACCGCGCGACGGCCGTACCTGTCACCCAACGCCCCGCCCACCAGGATCAGCGACGCCAAGGCGAGGGTGTAGCCGCTCACCACCCATTGGAGATCCACCATGTCGGCGCCGAGGTCCGCCCCGATCCGCGGCACGACGAGATTGACCACGGTGGTGTCGAGGGAGACCAGCGCCGAACCGAGCACGGCGGTGGCCATGATCCACCGGCCCGTGCCGGACCGCAGCCGGGGACGTTCGGCGAACGTCGCCCCGGCCGCCGCGATGACGTCGCTCATCTGCCCGCGAGCACCACGGCGAAGCGCTCGGCGGGATCGGTCCAGGATCGCTGCGCCGGGAGCCCGGCCGCGGCCAGCTCGGCGTGGAAGTCCGCCAGCCGGAACTTCGCCGAGATCTCGGTGCGCATCTGCTCACCGGCGGCGAACTCGATCACCAGATCCAGGTCCGCGACGGTGACCGTCATGTCGGCGGTGGCCTCCAACCGCATCTCGATCCACCGGTTGCCGGGATCCCACACGGCGACGTGCGCGAACCGCTCGGGTTCGAAGTTCGCGCCGAGCCGGTTGTTCACCACGTGCAGGATGTTCCGGTTGAACTCGGCCGTCACGCCCGCGGCGTCGTCGTAGGCGGGCACCATGACGGCTGGATCGGTCACCAGGCCCACGCCCAGCAGCAACTGTTCCCCCGGCTCGAGCACGTCGTGCAGGCGCCCGAAGAATTCGGCCCGCTCCGCCGGGACGAGGTTGCCCAGCGTGCCGCCGAGCAGCGCGACGATCCTCCGCCCACGGCGTGGCAGCCAGTCGAGCCCGTTGGTGAAATCACTGACCAGGCCATGGACCTCGATCCGGGGGAACTCCGCGTTGATCCACCCGACCGCGTCCCGCAGAGCGGACTCGGAGACGTCCAAGGGCACATACGAACGCAACGAGCCGTGTTCACTGAACGAACGCAGCAGCAGACCGGTCTTCTCCGAGGATCCCGAACCGAGTTCGATCAGCTCCGTCGCGTCGGAGGCCCCGACCGCGATCTCCTGAGCACAAGCGTGCAGCAGCGCGCGCTCGGTGCGGGTCGGATAGTACTCGGGCAAGTCGGTGATCGCCTCGAACAGTTTGCTGCCACGGGTGTCGTAGAACCACTTGGGCGGCAGCCATTTCCGCGGTCCGGACAGTCCGGTCAGGACATCCGTGCGCAGTGCTTCGGCCAGATCCGCCTCGGTGATCCGGATGTCGATCGTCGCTTCCATCGGGATGGTTCCCTTCCAATGCCAGTACAGGGGTTTCGCGTCCGGTTTCACGACGCCGGAGCGAGCGCGTACCTGTCGCGGGTCGATTCGGCCCAAGCGACGACGAGGGGGGACACCAGCCCGGCGGCCAGCAGAACGAATCCCGTGATGTACCAGCCGGCGACGCCGATATCGACGCACAGCCAGGCGAGCAGCGCCGGACCGACGGTGTCGGCCATCCGTAAGCCGATGCTGAAAACACCCAGATACGCGCCGATTTCCCGCGGCGGCGCGAGCAGGTTCGACGCTTCGAAGCCGCCTGCCGTCTGCCACAGCTCCCCCACGCTCAGGATCGCGCCGCCGGCGACCAGGATGAGCACCGCTATCCAGCCGCCGTGGCCGTGCGCGGACGCGAACAGGACGCAGGCGACCAGGAACGCCCAGCCGCAGCGCCGCAGCGCCGCGCCCGCCGCTGGGACGTCGAGGACGCGCCTGCTGGCGCGGACCTGGAACAACACGACGATGGCGATGTTGAGCATGTCGAGCGTGGCGATCGACCAGCGCGGCGCCGTGGTCGCGCCGATGATCCACAAGGGAATGGCGACCGACTGGACGCGGTATTGCAGCGACAGCACACCGTCGAGCGCCGTCAATGCCAGATACGGCCGGTCGCGTAATGCCGCCCACCGGCTGCGGCCGCCGGGCGACTCGGTATCGACGGGTCGCAGCGCGGGCAGTCGGCCGACCAGCAGCGCCGCCAGGGCGAGAAATATCGCGCCGACGACGATCGCCGCGCGATAGAGCAGGGCGGAGTCGAATTGCACCGCCAGCGCGGACATCCCGATGCCGACAGCGATGCCCACGTTGAGCACCGACCGCGTGTACGCCCGGAACTCGTTGGCCCGGTCGGTGACGATCTTGGTGATGATCGCCGTGGTCAGCAATTGCACGCAGGCCTGCCCCGCGGCCGCCGCGGGAACGACGAGCAAATACATCGCGAATCCGTCGACCGCGAGGAATCCGAGCGTGGCGACGGCGGCGACGATCAGACTGCGACGCAATACCAACAGCGGATCATGCCGATCCGAGAGTTTGCCGACGAGTACTCCGCCGACAACGCACGCGGCGCCCGCGATGCTGAGCCCCACACCGACACGCATCGGCGAAATACGCACGATCCTGGTGAAATACAAGACCACGGTGGACAAATAGATTCCGCTGGAGACAGCGGATGCCGCGGTGATCAGGGTCAGCATGCGCTGCGGACCCGGCGGCGGTAGAGCTACGGAGAGCCGAGACACGAGAGAAGTCCGAGCAGATCAGGCGACCGCCGCCACAGGTGAATCGAGCGCCGTGCACACCATTCGGAACCCGGCCACGGTGCGCCGCACCGATTCCAGCACTTCCGCGGTCGATTTTCCGCGGATGCGGAATGCCGCACCGATATCGGCATAGCCGAACGTTTCGGTGATCACCGACCCCACCTGCGGAATCGAGCAGTGGTACGGGGCGTGGGCCTCCGGGACCGCCCAGTGCACGTCCACCACCCGGCACGGCGGCGTCACCGGCGGGTGGACGAGCAGTTCGGCGACCACCTCGCCGTCGGTGAGCGGCGCCGTGGCGGGCGTCCGGCCGAGCTGGATGTCGACCGCCGCGCCGAGCAGGTCGTATCGGTGCACCTCGCGCCACATATGGGTGGTTTGCCCGCCGCACGCGCGCGCGGCGACCTCCAGAAACTGGACACGGGGAGAATCGCCGTCGTCGCCGACGAAGAATTCGAGATGGAATACGGTCGGGACACCGGAGCTGAGTGCGGAAAGAACCGATTCGGCGAACTCTGTCAATTTACCGGTCAATGCGGGATCGTCGACCTCGATATAGCCCAGGCTTTCCGCATCGTTGGCGAAATCGAGGCATGTTCCGAGATATTTCGAAGCGCGCCACGGTCCGAGTTCGGAACCCGTCCACACGCCGTCGATGGCGCCGACTTCATCCGGGCAGAATTCTTGCACCAGAAATGGTTCGGACGCGAGGTCCGGCAATGCGGAGAAATCTGCTTCAGAATTCAGCTTGACCACATCGCGGCTGCCGGCGCCGAATCTCGGCTTGACGATGAGCGGAAATCCGGACGCCGCGGCGAATTCGGCGACCGAGGACAGGTCGGGTGCGGCGCGGAAAGCGGGAACGGAGACGTTCCGCGCGGCGACCGCCTTGGCCATCGTCAGCTTGTCGCGGAACCGGGTGACGTATTCCGCCCGGTCGCCGGGGATGCCGAATTCCGCGCGCAACTCCGCCGCCGCGAAGAGGTCGAACTCGTGCAGTGCGACAATGCGTTCCGGCGTGCCGAACCGTGCCGCGAGATCGCGCACGGCGCCGTGCACCGGAGTCGCGCCGTCGAGAACCGTGACCGCCGCCGCCTGCTCGGGTATGCCGTCGAGCAGGCCGCTCGCGCAAACATAGGTAACAAGATTACGAACGTGATCGATACGCTCGGTATACGGAACATCGACACCACGTACGCGGTGGATCACGGTCACGTGTGGTAGCACAGATTCCTCCGTTTGAAGTCGGCTCACTGAACTCGAATAAGGCGCCGGAGACGAAGACAGAGTTACGACTCCGCCCGCGCCCGGCAGCGCGGCGGAGAATCATCTGGTCAGGAGAATGTTTGTGCGTTCAGGTAGCGCGTGATCTATCCCTCATACTGCCGAGTATGCACCTTCCCAGCACTGGCAATTCTTCCCCGAAATGAGAAATGCCCGCATGTCTGACCACGTTGTACGCTGGCCTGTTCACCTCACCGGCGCCGCCGGAGCCGACAGCGACACAACATCAGTTCAGCCGATTGCTGTGAGTTTTCTTTGAGATAGCTGCGCACTCTCCGAACGGTCGAATACGTGTGATTTGTATCTCAGAGCGCCGCCCGGCCGGATACCTCGCCCGCTGAGCGACCGATGCCGCACGAGCAGGAGTGAGGCCAAGGATGCCGCCAGGAGCGGATGAAGACGAGTCGCATCGCCCTCCGGGGCCGAACACTTTCGCCACCGCTTCGACGCACTCGCTCGCACGGCGTGACCTTGGGCTCCGAACCTGTGAGGTCGCAGTGCAGCCGACACCCCCACAGCGCTGAACAACGACTCGAGACCTTAGAAGGCGTATCGGAGTATCCGGTTGGCTTGCCGGGACAGTGTGGGGCTGAGGGCTGTGGCGCGGGTTATGGCGCGGAGCGGTTGTGGGAAGAGGGCGACTTCGGGGGCTCGGGTGAGGAGTTGTTCTTCGATCAATGTCAGGTGGGCGCCCCAGGTTTGGGGTTCGTGGGGGTCGTCGAATCCTTGGGCGGCGCTGATGCCGAGGGCTTTGATCGAGGGGTGGTATTTCATGGCCCAGGCGGCGAAACGGGTGTAGCCGTTGAGGGCGAGTTCACCGGCCGGGAAGTGTGTGGTCGCCTCGCGGATCAGGGTGTGGAAGGTGTCGCCGGGCAGGAAAGGCAGCAGGCCCTCGGCGACGATCATGGCTGGGCGATCGGCGGGCAACTGCTCGGTCCAGCCCGGATGGGTGAGATCGACGCCCAGCAGACGGGAGCTGTGCGGAAGCGATTGCCCGCGCAGTTCGATGACTTCCGGGTAATCGAGGTCGTACCAGTCGACATCGGCGGATGGATCGCATCGGAGCATGCGGGTGTCCAGGCCGCAGCCGAGATCGAGTACCACCGCATTGCGGTGCGTCGCGGTGAACGCGCGCACCGCGTCGTCGAGTTTCTTGCCGCGTAGCGCCGTTCCGCAGATGAGGCTGGGTTTCAGCTTCAGTTTGGCGAAGTCGTAGTCGATTCGGTCGGCCAGCTCGGCTTGGCGGTTGTCGCCCAGGATCGGGGTGCGCGTGGTCGCGTCCAGCGCTCGGGCTCGCAGGGTGAGGAGCGCGGTTTCCTGAATCGGGTCCAGGTCGGGTCGGATTCGATGCACGATCGGTCCTTCATGTGGTGGTGTCCTTGGACCGGGCGGCGATGTCGCGCAGCCAGGTCAATGCCTGCTGAGCAGCCCGGATGCGTTCGGTGAGCGCGGGATCGGCGCCGCCGACCAAGGCGAGTCCGTCCTCGGCGATGTCGCCGAAGGCGCCGAGGCCGGCGATCTTGCGATGGATGACCTTCTCCCAGGCGTCGTCCTCGATGCGGTAGTAGGCGGTGCGGTCACCGGGGATCCGCACTTTGCGGACGAGGCCGATGGTGGTCAGCAGGCGCATGTTGGAGGTCAGCGAGGCGCGGCTGGCGTGGATCGCCTCGGCGATCCGGCCTGCGGATTGCTCCGGCGGATCGCAGATCATCAGTAGGCCGAGGATTCGTCCGGTGATGGGGGGCAGTCCCCATTCATCGACGCAGAAGGTAGCGACTCGCTCCACCCACTTCAGTGTGGCGTCCTGTCGGTCCGTGTCCGGCATGCTGTGTCCTCCTGCGCTGTATTCGGCTCGATTACTGTGGCACAGCGGTCACCGACTCCCAGGTCGGCGCCGGGGTGGGAGTGATGAGGCGGGTACGGCGCAGGTGCCGGTCGAACCACTCGACGGCCAGAGCCATGGCCTCCTCCAGCCCGGGACCGGTGTAGAGACCGAGCACGTCGTAAGGCAGCACCTCGAGTCGTTTCGGCTCGCCTGCCTTGGCGAAGGCGCTCTGCGCCTCCTCGAGCATGTGGTATGGATCCCAGCCGCCGTTGGCGATCATCAGCAGCGGGGTCGGCGCCAGGCGATGAATGAGGTCCTCCGGCGCGAAAGTCAGGAGATGTTCCGCGGAGTCGAGGGTCTTCTCGTTCCGGTAGTTCGGGAACATCTCGGCGGCGAGATCCGGCGTGCTCTCGACGTTTTCCCCCTGCAGCGTCAGGTGCGGCACCCGAGCGCTGTCATGGCCGGCGTATCGGCGCTGCCAGTCCTCGTCCAACCGGTCCCGCAGCGCGCCGACGCCATCCCTGCCGAGCAACCGCTCCAGATACCGCCATCCGTTCCACACGCTCGGGCTCTGCACCACAACACATTTCACGCGCCGGTCCGATACCGCGGCCTGCGTCGCCACCGAGCCCCCGATGCTGACTCCCCAGACTCCGATCCGATCCGGGTCCACCTCCGGGCGGGTTTGCAGGTACGACACCGCGCTACGGAAATCTTCTGCCTGTCGCTGTGGGTAGTCCTGGCCGCGAGGTTGCCCCGCGCTGGCTCCGACCGTGCGATAGTCGATCGCCAAAACCGCGAACCCCGCCCGCACGAAATACGGCGCGAAAACTCGCAACGCCTCCTTCACCATCACCCCGGAGTGCCCCAGCACCAGACCGGGGACGCGGCCGTCCGCCGCGGGCAGATACAGATCGCCCGCACACGCGGTGCCGAGGCTGTTGAACGTCACGTGCTCGATCTCGAGATCCATTAAAGCTCCCTTCACTGCTAGTTGTTTCAGTCTCAACTGAAATGACTAGCAATGTCAAGATCGCAGCTGGAATCCCGAGTCAGCCGAAGCAACTCGGATCACTGACGACCGAGGAGGATGTCGCGCTGATCGGCGACCACGGCGCGGATCGCGGCGACGACGGCGGCCACTTCCGGGCGGCGAAGGGTTTCGGTGCGCGCGACGAGCCAGTAGCCGAGGGTGACGGTCACCGAATCGGCCAGCACGCGAACGAGGTCCGCGTGGCGATCGGCCATGAAGCAAGGCAGCAGGCCCAGGCCCGCGGAAGCGCGCGTGGCCTCGACGTGCACGAATACATTGGTCGACGTGACCGATTCGCGCATCGCGGGCACGAAGCTGGAGGCCAAGTCGAGATCGTCGACTTGCAGCATGGAATCGATGAAGTAGACCAGCGGGTACCGGGACAGGTCGTCGATCGTCGCGGGCGCGCCGTTCTCGTATAGGTATTCGCGGGAACCGTAGAGGCCGAGACAGTAGTCGGCCAGATGCGTGGCGGTGGCGCGGTGCACTTGCGGCTCGCCCACCACGATCTCCAGATCCAGCCCCGAACGCTGTTGCGAGGCGCGCCGGGTGATCGCCACGATCTCCACCGAGATCTTGGGGTGCCGCCGCTGCACCTCCGCCGCCGCGGGCGCGGCGATGTAAGCGCTGAAGCCGTCGGTCGCCGAGAGCCGGACCACCCCCTCCAGCACCCGGTTGCCGTCGGCGTCCGCGGCCAGCGACTTCACCGCCGACTCCACCGCCTCGGCCGCGGCCAGGGCTTCCCTGCCGAGATCGGTCAGCTCCCAGCCACCGGTCACCCGGGTGAGCACCCGGCCGCCGAGGGTGTGCTCCAGCGCGGCGATGCGCCGGGAAATGGTGGTGTGGTTGATGCCGAGTTCGTCTGCCGCCGTCACGAATCGGCCGGAGCGCCCGACAGCCAGGAGGACGAGGAGGTCGTCCGCGCTGGGACGACCAGGGGTGGCCGGGCGCATATCTGCATCTTTGCAGAGACGCACTGCACAAATAGTCATTGCGGCGTAATTCCTCTGCACCAATACTCGGTGCAGCCAAAGCATTGTGGGGGCCGTCACATCGAGAACGAAGTGTGGCCCCGGGCACGAAGGAGAAGTGCGATGAGGGAGCACAACGCCGTAGCGGCGGATTCGGGCGGCATGACCAGCGGCCTGCGCCGCGTGGTGGCCGCGTCGATGGCGGGCACGGTGGTGGAGTGGTACGAGTTCTTCCTGTACGGCACCGCCGCCACGCTGGTGTTCAGCAAGGTGTTCTTCGCCAAGGGCACCAGCGACCTGGACGCCATCCTCGCCGCGTTCATCACCTACGCGGTCGGTTTCGCGGCGCGGCCGCTGGGCGGCGTGGTGTTCGGGCACTTCGGCGACAAGTACGGCCGCAAGAAGCTGCTGCAGTTCAGCCTGGTGCTGGTGGGCAGCGCGACGTTCCTGATGGGCTGCCTGCCGACCTTCGGGCAGATCGGATACTGGGCGCCCGCGCTGCTGGTGGCCCTGCGCTTCATCCAGGGCTTCGCGGTCGGCGGAGAGTGGGGCGGCGCGGTGCTGCTGGTCGCCGAGCACAGCCCGAGCCGCAGCCGCGGATTCTGGGCGAGCTGGCCACAGGCCGGCGTACCCGCGGGCAACCTGCTGGCGACGGTCGTGCTGCTGGTGCTCACCTCCACGCTGTCGGACGAGGCGTTCCTCGGCTGGGGCTGGCGGGTCGCGTTCTGGTTGTCGGCGGTCGTGGTGCTGATCGGCTACTACATCCGCACCAAGATCACCGACGCGCCCATCTTCGTCGCGGCGCAGCGGGAGGCCGAGCAGATCAAGGCGACCTCGCTGAGCGTGGTGGAGGTGCTGCGCCGCTACCCGCGCGGCGTGCTCACCGCGA
Source organism: Nocardia sp. NPDC004260 (assembly GCF_053603155.1). NCBI lineage: Bacteria > Bacillati > Actinomycetota > Actinomycetes > Mycobacteriales > Nocardiaceae > Nocardia > Nocardia sp. NPDC004260. The sequence goes on from NZ_JBSGEZ010000001.1 coordinate 240,690, forward strand.
TGGGGCTGCGTTTCGGCGAGAACGTCATGTACTACCTGGTGGTCACGTTCACCATCACCTATCTGAAGACGCAGGTGCACGCCGACACCCAAGTGATCCTGTGGTGGCTGCTGGCCGCGCACGCGGTGCACTTCGTGGCGATCCCGCTGGTGGGCAGTCTGTCCGACCGCATCGGCAGGCGGCCGGTCTACCTGATCGGCGCGCTCACCGCGGGCACCTGGGGCTTCTTCGCCTTCCCGATGATGGACAGCGGCCACAACGTGGTCATCATGTCCGCCATCGTCATCGGCTTGATCTTCCACGCCTTCATGTACGCCGGGCAGCCCGCGATCATGGCCGAGATGTTCCCCACCCGGATGCGCTATTCCGGCGTGTCCCTCGGCTACCAGGTGACCTCGATCGTGGCCGGTTCGCTGGCGCCGATCATCGCCGTCCGGCTGCTGAACACCTACCACTCCGCGGTGCCGATCGCGTGGTATCTGGCGGGCGCGGCGGCGGTGAGCGCGATCGCCGTGCTCGTCGCACGAGAGACGAAGGGACTGACCTTGGAGAGCATCGATCACGCCGACGCCGAGACCCTCGGCGCGCGCACCGAAGTGACCGTGCGGTGAGCGATCTGGCGGGGCGCAGCGCCCTGGTCACCGGCGGCGCGAGCGGCATCGGCGCGGCGTGCGCCCGCGCGCTCGCGGCGCGGGGGGCCACGGTCACGGTGGCCGACGTCGACGACGTCGGCGCGAAGACCGTGGCCAGGGAGCTGGGCGGCAAGTCGTGGGCGGTGGACCTGCTCGACGTCGCGGCGCTGGAGGAGCTGGAACTCGACGTCGACATCCTGATCAACAACGCCGGGGTACAGCACGTCAGCCCGATCCAGGACTTCGCGCCGCAGCGCTTCCGCGATCTGCTCACGCTGATGGTCGAGGCCCCGTTCCTGCTGGTGCGCGCGGCGCTGCCGCACATGTACCGGCAGGGCTGGGGACGGATCGTCAACATCTCCTCGGTCCACGGCCTGCGTGCCTCCGAATACAAGGTCGCGTACGTGACGGCCAAGCACGGCCTGGAGGGGCTGTCCAAGGTCACCGCGCTGGAGGGCGGCCCGCACGGCGTCACCAGCAATTGCGTGAACCCGGGCTATGTGCGGACTCCGCTGGTGGACAAGCAGATCGCGGATCAGGCCAGGGCGCACGGCGTGCCCGAGCAGGAGGTGGTGGAGAAGATCCTGCTCACCGAGAGCGCGATCAAACGGCTCGTCGAGCCGGAGGAGGTCGCGTCGCTGGTGGCCTGGCTGGTGTCGCCGGAGGCGGGCATGGTCACCGGCGCGGCCTACACGATGGATGGCGGGTGGAGCGCGCGATGAGGGCGCGCTCACCCGAGCGCGGTCAGCGCCATCCCGCGCAGCACCGGCCGGGCGCGTGCCGCGGTCGCCTCGCTCGCGCTGTGCGGGGTGGAGTTGATCAGACCGAAGACGGCGTGGGCCTGCACCCGCGCCGCCTCCTCGGGTAGTTCGGGATGCAGCTCGCGCAACACGCTCACCCAGATCTCGACGTACTGGCGCTGGGTGCGGCGGATCTCGCGGCGGGCCGCAGCGGGCACGTTGTCCAGGTCGCGGTCCTGGATGCGGATCAGCTCCGGCTCGCCGAGCGCGAAGTCCAGATGGTGATCGACCAGCCCGGCGAGCGCCTCCTCTGGGGAGTTCGTGCCCGCGACCACCTTCTTGCCGCCGTCGAGCAGGCGCTGGCTCACCCCGACCAGCAGCTCGATCAGCAGCGCTTCCTTGTTCGGGAAGTGCCGGTAGACCGCGGGGCCACTGATGCCGACGGCGGCGCCCAGGTCGTCCAGGCGCATGCCGAGGAAGCCGCGATCGGCGATCAACCGCGCTCCCGCTTCCAGCAGTTGCACCCTGCGCTGCGCCTTCAATTGCTCACGACGCGTCGGCGCGACGGATTCGGCACTGGTCACACGCGGTCCTTTCGGCCGATCTGGACAACTCGGTTAATCAAGACTAACCTGAATTTCAGTTATCGTCGACTAACTGGACGACAGGATTACGTGATGACCGTTACCGAAGAGGTCGTCGGGAACCGCGCCGCGCACGCGGCGTTGGTCGACGATCTGCGCGCCCGGCTGGCCGCCGCGGCGCTGGGCGGGCCCCAGAAGGCACGCGATCGCCACGTCGCGCGGGGCAAACTGCTGCCCAGGCAGCGCGTGGACCAGCTGCTGGACCCGGGGAGCCCGTTCCTCGAGCTGTCCCCGCTGGCCGCGACCGGAATGTACGGCGACGACTCCCCCGGCGCCGGGATCATCACCGGGATCGGCCGGGTGTCCGGCCGGGAATGCGTGATCGTGGCCAACGACGCGACGGTCAAGGGTGGCACCTACTACCCCATGACGGTGAAGAAGCATCTGCGCGCGCAGGAGATCGCGTTGCAGAACCAGCTGCCGTGCGTCTACCTGGTCGATTCCGGTGGCGCGTACCTGCCGCACCAGGACGAGGTGTTCCCCGACCGGGAGCATTTCGGGCGCATCTTCTACAACCAGGCGACCATGAGCGCCAAAGGGATTCCGCAGATCGCCGCGGTGCTCGGCTCCTGCACCGCGGGCGGCGCCTACGTGCCCGCGATGAGCGACGAGGCCGTGATCGTGCGCAACCAGGGCACCATCTTCCTCGGTGGCCCGCCGCTGGTGAAGGCCGCGACCGGTGAGGTGGTCACGGCCGAGGAACTCGGCGGCGGCGAGCTGCACTCGCGCACCTCCGGCGTCACCGACCACTTGGCCGAGGACGACCAGGACGCGCTGCGCATCGTGCGCCGTATCGTGGCCACGCTCGGCCCGCGCACGCCGGTCCCGTGGGACGTGCGACCCGTCATCGCGCCCGCCGCGCCGGAATCCGAGCTCTACGACGTGGTGCCGACCGACCTGCGCACTCCCTACGACGTGCGCGAGGTGATCCATCGCCTCGTCGACGGGACCGTCGAGGGCGAGAGCGGGTTCCACGAGTTCAAGGCCGAATACGGCAAGACCTTGGTCACCGGGTTCGCGCACATCCATGGACATCCGGTGGGCATCGTCGCCAACAACGGCGTGCTGTTCAGCGAATCCGCCATGAAGGGCGCGCATTTCATCGAGCTGTGCGACAAGCGCAGCATCCCGCTGCTGTTCCTGCAGAACATCACCGGCTTCATGGTCGGCCGCGACTACGAGGCGGGCGGCATCGCCAAGCACGGCGCGAAGATGGTCACCGCGGTGGCCTGCGCCCGCGTGCCGAAGCTCACCGTCGTCATCGGCGGTTCCTACGGCGCGGGCAACTACTCGATGTGCGGGCGCGCGTATTCGCCGCGGTTCCTGTGGATGTGGCCGAACGCCCGGATCTCGGTGATGGGCGGCGAGCAGGCGGCGTCGGTGCTGGCGACGGTGCGCGGCGACCAGCTCGACAGCAGCGGGCAGCCCTGGTCGGTGGCGGACGAGGAGGCGTTCAAGGCCCCGATCCGAGACCAGTACGAGAGCCAAGGCAACCCCTATTACTCGACGGCCAGGCTGTGGGATGACGGCGTGATCGATCCCGCCGACACCAGAACCGTGCTCGGGCTGGCGCTGTCGGTGTGCGCGCAGGCCCCCCTCGAACCCGTCTCCTACGGCGTTTTCCGGATGTGATGACGATGTTGAACAGCTCCGTTCCCGTCGGATTCGACACCGTGCTCGTCGCCAACCGCGGCGAGATCGCGGTGCGGGTGATCCGCACGCTGCGCGCCTTGGGGATTCGCTCGGTGGCCGTCTACAGCGACGCCGACGCCGACGCCCGCCACGTCCACGAAGCCGACACGGCGGTGCGTCTCGGCCCGGCTCCCGCCCGGGAGAGCTACCTCGCCATCGACCGCGTGGTTGCCGCCGCCGTGCGCACCGGCGCGCAAGCGGTCCACCCCGGCTACGGGTTCCTCTCGGAGAACGCCGCTTTCGCCGCCGCGCTGGCGGAGGCGGACATCGTCTTCCTCGGACCGCCGGCCCGCGCCATCGAGGTGATGGGCGACAAGATCACCGCGAAGAACACCGTGGCCGCCTTCGGGGTCCCCGTGGTGCCCGGCATCGCCACGCCCGGCCTGACCGATGACGAGCTGATCGCCGCGGCCGCCGAAGTCGGCTATCCGGTGCTGGTCAAGCCGTCCGCGGGCGGTGGAGGCAAGGGCATGCGCCGGGTGGACGATCCGGCCCGCCTGCCGGAGGCGCTGCGCAGCGCCCGGCGCGAGGCCGCCGCCGCGTTCGGCGACGACACGCTGTTCCTGGAACGGTTCGTCACCCGGCCGCGGCACATCGAGGTGCAAGTGCTCGCCGACCAGTTCGGCAACGTGCTGCATCTGGGCGAGCGTGAATGCAGTTTGCAGCGCCGCCACCAGAAGGTGATCGAGGAGGCGCCCTCACCGCTGCTGGACGCGGCCACCAGGGCCAGGATCGGCGCGGCGGCCTGCAACACCGCGCGCAGCGTGGACTATGTGGGCGCGGGCACGGTGGAGTTCATCGTCTCCGCCGACCAGCCCGACGAGTTCTTCTTCATGGAGATGAACACCCGCCTGCAGGTCGAGCATCCGGTCACCGAGCTGGTCACCGGCGTCGACTTGGTGGAATGCCAGGTCCGGGTGGCGGCCGGGCAGAAGCTGGCGGTGGCGCAGGACGACATTCGCATGGTCGGGCACGCGATCGAGGCCAGGGTGTACGCCGAGGATCCCGGGCGCGGGTTCCTGCCCACCGGCGGCACGGTGCTCGACCTCGACGAGCCGGAGGGCCCCGGTGTCCGGGTCGACTCGGGCCTGCGGATCGGCACGCGCGTCGGCAGCGACTACGACCCGATGCTGTCGAAGGTCATCGCGCACGCCGGTGATCGCGCCGCCGCGCTCGCGAAACTCGATCGGGCGCTGGCCGACACCGTGCTGCTCGGCGTGACCAGCAATATCGAATTCCTGCGCTTCCTGCTCGCCGACCCGGACGTGGCCGAAGGACGGCTGGACACCGCCCTGCTGGACCGGCGGGTCGCCGACTTCCGGCCCGCCGCCGTCGGCGACGACGAGTTCGTCGCCGCGGCGGCCTGGCACTGGGTGCGCCGGTGGCCCGCCGCGCCGCGCGACCCCTGGGAGGTGCCCTCCGGCTGGCGGATCGGGGCCGACGCGCCAACGCCGATCCGGCTCGCGGGCGGCGAGCGGGTCGAGCACGTCTACCTGTCCGGCACGCCGGACGACGGCACGGTGCGGGTCGACGGGGGCGAAAGCCGCGCACTGACCGCGGTATTCACCGCCTCCGGCGATCGATGCGCGGGCGAACTCGCCCTCACCCTGGACGGCCTGCGCCGCACCTACCGGGTCGCCGAGCAGGACGGCTTGTTGTGGGTGGCCGGACCGTCCGGCATCGCGGTGCTGCGCGAAGTGGCCGAGGTCAACGTGCGCGGCGGCGACGAGCACGTGGGCGACGCCGAGATCCGCTCTCCCATGCCCGGCTCGGTGATCGCGGTGCCGGTCGCCTCCGGCGCCGCCGTCGCCGCGGGCGATCCGGTGGTCATCGTGGAGGCGATGAAGATGGAGCACTCGCTCACCGCACCGGTCGCCGGAACCGTCGAACTACTGGTCGAACCCGGCGCGCAGGTGCGCCTGGACCAAGTGCTGGCGCGCGTCGTCGCGCAGGACGTAACGAATCCCACCGAACGAGAAGGAATCCCCGCATGACCGACTTCCTGTCCACCGGCACGCTGCCGGAGGAGTATCGCGATCTCGCGCTGACCGTGCGCGACTTCGCGCGGTCGGTGGTCGCTCCGGTGGCGGCCGAGCACGACGCGAACCACACCTTCCCGTACGAAGTGGTCGCGGGGATGGCCGAGATGGGCCTGTTCGGCCTGCCGTTCCCGGAGGAGTACGGCGGCATGGGCGGCGACTACTTCGCGCTGTGCCTGGCGCTCGAGGAACTGGGCAAGGTCGACCAGAGCGTGGCGATCACGCTGGAGGCGGGCGTCTCGCTGGGCGCGATGCCGATCTACCGCTTCGGCGACGACAAGCAGAAGCAGGAATGGCTGCCGCAGCTGACCAGCGGCCGCAACCTCGCCGCGTTCGGCCTCACCGAACCGGGCGCGGGCAGCGACGCGGGCGGCACCAGGACCACCGCGGTCATCGACGGCGGCGAATGGATCATCAACGGCAGCAAGCAGTTCATCACCAATTCCGGCACCGACATCACCAAGCTCGTCACGGTGACCGCGGTGACCGGGAACACCGGCGGCAAGAAGGAGATCTCGACGATCCTGGTGCCGACCGACACGCCCGGTTTCGTCGCCGAGCCCGCGTACAACAAGGTCGGCTGGAACGCCTCCGACACCCATCCGCTCAGCTTCACCGACGTCCGCGTCCCCGAGGAGAATCTGCTCGGCGAGCGCGGGCGCGGTTACGCGAACTTCCTGCGCATCCTCGACGAGGGCCGCATCGCCATCGCCGCGCTCGCGGTCGGCGCCGCGCAGGGCTGTGTGGAGGAGAGCGTGCGCTACGCCAAGGAGCGCGAGGCGTTCGGCCAGGCGATCGGGCGCAATCAGGCCATCGCGTTCAAGATCGCCAGGATGGAGACGCGGGCGCACGCCGCGCGCACGGCCTACTACGACGCGGCGGCGCTGATGCTGGCGGGCAAGCCGTTCAAGAAGCAGGCGTCCATCGCCAAGCTGGTGGCCAGCGAGGCCGCCATGGACAACGCTCGCGACGCGACACAGATCTTCGGCGGCTACGGCTTCATGAACGAGTACGCCGTCGCCCGGCACTATCGCGACAGCAAGATCCTGGAAATCGGCGAGGGGACGACGGAGGTGCAGCTGATGCTGATCGGACGGGAGCTGGGTCTGTGACCCGGCGGACGGTCGTGCAGCGCGGCCTGTGGTTCGAGGAGTTCGACACCGAGGTGGTCTACGAGCACCGCCCCGGCCGCACCATCACCGAGGCGGACAACGTCCTGTTCACCACGCTCACCATGAACACCCAGGCGCTGCACCTGGACGCGGCGTTCAGCGAACAATTGCCTCCGTTCAATCAGCGGTTGGTGAACTCGATGTTCACCCTGTCCACGTTGATCGGACTGTCGGTGGCGCAGCTGACCCAGGGCACCATCGTGGCCAACCTCGGCTTCTCGGAGGTCGCTTTCCCCAAGCCGCTGTTCCACGGCGACACCATGTACGCCGAAACCGTGGTCACCGACAAGCGTGAATCGAAGAGCCGTCCGGGCGAGGGCATCGTGACCTTCGCGCACACGGCGCGCAATCAGCACGGCGAGGTCGTCGCGACGGCGGTGCGCAAGACGCTGGTGCGCAAAGCTCCGGAGGGCGTGGCATGAGGCGTCCGGCCCGGAGTCGGCGGGGTCGCGTTCATGCCGGAGGCGATGCCGCATGAATTGGCAGATGGCGGGGCCGGCCTGGTTGTTCTGCCCGGCCGATCGTCCCGAGCGCTTCGCGAAGGCGGCGGCTGCGGCCGACGTCGTGATTCTCGACCTCGAGGACGGCGTCGCCGCGCACGACAAAGCGGCGGCGCGCAAGGCGCTGCTGGATACACCGCTCGATCCGGCGACCACGGTGGTGCGCGTCAACGCGGCGGGTACCGAGGACCACGCGCTCGATCTCGCGGCGCTGAAAGCGACCGCCTACCGCAGGCTCATGCTGCCGAAATGCGAGTCGGCCGAACAGGTCACCGCGCTGGCGGACTACGAGGTGATCGCGCTGATCGAGTCGCCGGTCGGCGCGCTCACCGTCGGCGCGGCGATGACGGCGCACAACGCGATCGGCGTCATGTGGGGGGCGGAGGATCTGGTCGCCGGGCTCGGCGGCACCGCGAGCAGGCACGCCGACGGCGGCTATCGCGACGTGGCCCGCCACGTCCGCTCCACCGCGCTGCTGGCCGCCAAGGCGTACGGCAAGTTCGCGCTCGACTCGGTGTACCTGGACATTCGCGATCTGGACGGGCTGCGGGCCGAGGCCGAGGACGCGGTCGCGGTGGGTTTCGACGCCAAGGTGGCGATCCACCCGAGCCAGGTGCCGGTGCTGCGCGCCGCCTACGCGCCCTCGGAGGCAGAGCTCACCTGGGCCCGGCGGGTGCTGGCGGAAGCGCCGAACCACCGCGGCGTCTTCGCCTTCGAGGGCAGGATGGTCGATGGCCCCGTGTTCCGGCACGCCGAGCAGATCGTGCGGCGCGCCGACCGCGCCTGAACGCAGAGTTCCCACAGTCGAGAGGACCGCGATGCAACCACAATGGGTGCCGACCGAAGAAGACATCGCCGAGGCGAGGATCACCGACTTCGCCCGATTCGTCGCGGAACGCACCGGTGTGCACGCGACCGACTATCACGCGCTGTGGCAGTGGTCGGTCGACGATCTCGCCGGGTTCTGGCACGCGGTCTGGGACTACTTCGAACTCGGTGACATCGCGGGCGAAGTGTTGGCGAGCGCGGAGATGCCGGGCGCGCAGTGGTTCCCCGGTACCCGGTTGAACTATGTGGACCAGGTGATCCGGCAGCTGCGCACCGACCGGCCCGCGATCAAGGCGGTCAGTGAGGACGCTCCGATCCGCGAGGTGTCCTGGGCCGAACTGATCGACCACACCGCCGCTTTCGCACAGACGCTGCGGTCACTGGGTGTGCGGCCCGGCGACCGGGTGGCCGGGTATCTGCCGAACATCCCGGAAGCGGTGATCGCGTTCCTTGCCACCGCGAGCATCGGCGCGATCTGGAGCGCCTGCGGACAGGACTACTCGCCGAAAGCCGCGCTGGACCGGCTCGGGCAACTGGAGCCGACTGTCCTGGTCACCGCCGACGGCTACCGCTTCGGCGGCAAGGCGCACGACAAGCGCGACGACATCGCCGCGTTGCGTGCGGGCCTGGACTCGCTGAAGGGCACGATCGCGATCTCCCGGCTCGGGCTGGACGTGCCGGACGCGACCTCGTGGGACGAGGCGGTGACCACCACCGACGCGCTGCCTCCGGTGATCACCACGGAGTCGGTGGATTTCGACCATCCGCTGTGGATCGTGTTCTCCTCCGGCACCACCGGCCTGCCCAAGGGCATCGTGCACGGCCACGGCGGCGTGCTGCTCGAACACCTCAAAGCCGTTGCCCTGCAATCGGACATCGGACCCGAGGACACCTTCTTCTGGTACACCAGCCCGAGCTGGATGATGTGGAACTTCCAGATCGCGGGCCTGCTGGCCGGGGCGACCATCGTCACCTACGACGGCAGCCCTACCGCGCCGACCCCCGACGCGCTGTGGCGGATCGCCGCCGAGGTCGGCGCCACCGTGCTGGGCGCCAGCCCCGGCTATGTGCTGGCCTGCATCAAAGCGGGCTCGGTGCCGCGCACCGAGCACGACCTGTCGGCCCTGCGCACCGTCGGCATCACCGGCTCCTCGCTGCCCACCTCCTCGGCGCTGTGGCTGGGCGAGAACGTCGGCGAGCACGTCCAGGTCTCCTCGATCAGCGGCGGCACCGACGTGGTGTCCGCGTTCATCGGGGGCGCGCGCACCGTGCCCGTGTGGCCGGGTGAGCTGTCGGCGCCCTTCCTCGGCGTCGCGCTGGACGCCTACGACCCGGCGGGGCAGCCGGTGCGTGGCGAAGTCGGCGAGCTCGTCATCACCGCGCCGATGCCGTCCATGCCGGTCTACTTCTGGCGCGACGAGGACGGGAAGCGTTATCACGATGCGTATTTCGACATGTTCCCCGGCGTGTGGCGGCACGGCGACTGGATCACCATCACCGACCACCACAGCGTGGTCGTGCACGGGCGGTCGGACTCCACGCTGAACCGGCACGGCATCCGGATGGGCAGCGCCGACATCTACCAATCCGTCGAACGGCTCCCGGAGATCGCCGAAGCGCTGGTGATCGGCGCCGAGCAGCCCGACGGCGGATACTGGATGCCGCTGTTCGTGACCCTCGCGCCCGGCGCGGAACTCACCGACGAGCTGAAAGCACGCGTCAACAGCACCATCCGCACCGAGGTCTCCCCCCGCCACGTGCCCGACGAGATCATCCTGGCCCCCGGCATCCCGCACACCCGCACCGGGAAGAAGCTCGAGGTACCGATCAAGAAGCTGTTCCAGGGCGCCGACCCGAGCCGCGTCGTCGAACGCAGCGCCGTGGACAACCCGGACCTGCTCGACTGGTACGGCACGATCCGGCCCGGCGGGCGAGGCTGAGGGCGCCGCTGGCCTCGCTGCGATGCGGTGTGTTTCACGCGTGACGCGGCTGACTCAGTTGAGGCTGCCCTGCGGCGCGACCCAGACTTGGGGCTGCCTCGTCACCGCGGCGATATGTTCGAAATCCGCGTCGTAGTGGACCAGTACTGCCCCGTGGAACTCGGCGACGGCCGCGGTGAGCAGGTCCACTATCCCCGCCGCTCGGTGGTGACCTTTGCGTGCCATCAATTGCTGGACTTCTCGCGCACGATCGGCGATCGACTCATTGATCGGCAGGTTGACGTATAGAGCGCGACGGCGCTGTGCAATGTTCTGCACGTCGGCGAGGTTCCGCCAGGAGTAACCGGCTTCCAGATCCACCGTGACGCATGTCGCGGCCGCACGATCGGCGATCAGCCCCGCGATCACCGCGCGCACCGGCTCGTGCCCGAGTCTGGCGCTCGCGGAGGTGTCGACGAGATGCAGTCGAAGAGGAGTGGCCTCGCTCAACGGCGAGCCTCGCGCATGATCTCGGCCTCACCGATATCGGGGCCGACCCCGAACCCGTACGGATCGGTCAAGACCTGTTCGATCCGGCGTCGCCGTTCGGCAACGAATTCCAGCGCCGCGTTCACCGTGTCTTTCTTGGTGGTGGTTCCCAGCTCCTTGGCAGCCAGGGCCAGGGCTTCGTCGTTTAGATCGATCATCGTCTTCATATATATAAGGATATGCCGCAATAAACCTTCGCAGCAATACCGCATCTCCACCGTCGGAGCCAGCCACGACCCGACATCCCGCACCGGCGAGAACCCGAGGTTCCGCTCGAGAGACTATTCCACAGCGCCCGACCCGAGCCGCGTCGTCGAACGCAGCGCCGTGGACAACCCGGACCTGCTCGACTGGTACGGCACGATCCGGCCCGGCGGGCGAGGCTGAGGGAAGACGCACGGGGACAGTCGGTTTCGGGCAATCGGAGTGCCGAATGGCGATCCGGTTTCCGTGGGCGACCGCGATTCGTCGTGGACCGGCGTCCGGGTTTCTCCTAGCGTGGAGGCGACAGCCGGTTCGACATGCGCGTGGAGGTGGCATCGTGGCCGCACAGGACGTCCGAGAACGTACCGACCCCGTGGGTTTTCCGCCTGGGCCCGCGCTGCCGCCGCTCGTGCAGAGCGCGTTGTTCCAGCGGGACCGGGCCCGGTTCCTCACCGCGATGGCGCGCCGTTACGGTGACGTCTTCACCCTGCGGATCCCGCCGTTCGCCGACCGCGTCGTGGTGTACTCCCGCCCCGAGCACATCAAGGAGATCTTCGCGGGCGATCCGCACGACCTGCACGCGGGCGAGGGCAACCAGATCCTCGGTGCGATCATGGGCCCGCACTCGCTGCTGCTGACCGACGAGGCCGAGCACGCGCGGGCGCGCAGGCTGCTCATGCCCGCGTTCAACGGCGCCGCGCTGCGCGGCTACCGGGCGCTGATCTCCGAGATCGCGGCCGCGGAGATCGGCGGTTGGGCGCCCGGATCCACCGTGCGCATGCTGGACCGGATGAACGCGCTCACCCTCGAGGTGATCACGCGGGTGGTCTTCGGCGTCACCGATACGCGGACCAGGGCCGAGCTGAACCCGCGCCTGAATCGGATCGTCCACCTGAATCCGCTGGTCTTCCTAGGTTTGAAAAGCGGCCGATTGCGGCGGGTCGGCCCGTGGAAGAACTTCGCCGAGAACCTCGCCGCGGTCGACGCCTTGCTCTACGCGGAGATCGCCGAGCGGCGGAGGGCGACCGATCTGGCCGGGCGCACCGACGTGCTGTCGCGCCTGCTCGAGGTCGGCGCGGGCGACGGCGACGCGCCGCTCACCGATGCCGAACTGCGCGACCAGCTCATCACGCTGCTGCTGGCCGGGCACGAGACCACCGCCTCGGCGCTGTCCTGGGCACTCTACGAACTCGCCGCCGACCCCGAGATCCAGCGGCAGGCCGCGGAGGCCGCGCGCACCGGCGACGACCGATACCTGGACGCGGTGCTCAAGGAGGCCATGCGGTTGCACACCATCATCTCCGGCACCAATCGAAAACTGACCAGGGACATGACGATCGGCGGACAGCGGCTGCCCGCGGGCACCGTGGTCGCCACGTCGATCGTCCTCGCACACCACCGTACCGAGGCCTACCCCGACGTCGCCGTGTTCCGCCCGGCCCGCTTCCTCGACGGCGAAGTGGCGCCGAACACCTGGCTGCCGTTCGGCGGCGGTGTGCGGCGATGCATCGGCGCGGGGTTCTCACTGCTCGAGGGCACCACGGTGCTGCGCGAAATCCTCGTCCGCGACACCCTTTCGCTCCCGGCGGGCAGCGCGCCCGAGCGCGGCAAGATCCGCAACATCACCACGGTGCCGCGCGGCCGGGCGCGGGTGGTGGTCGACCGGCGGTCAACCAGTATGTGAACAATGATTCTGTGTTCGATTAGCCCTTGTACTGGATTTATATTGGTGTAAGTTTGTCTCTGTTCGACAGCTACTCTCGGCACGGCGCGCATGGTGCCCCGCGCTTCGGCCGAGTCCGGTTGTCGACTTCCGGACGCACCGGCGCGCACATCCCGCCTCGTCGCATGCCGGCGCGCACCGGAGAACAGGTACGGCTCCCGGGGGCCGCTCATCCCCGGGAGTCGTATCCCCTGACACGGCCAGCCAGGCCATACGGCCAGGTCGTTACGATGTTCGTCATGAGTGTCGACAATCGCCGTACGGCGCGGAAGGCGAGCAGCGGCGACTCGGCACCTCGCGAGATCCGGCGCAGACCGAAGAACCGCCGTGCCCAGATCGCCGCCGCGTCGGCCGCCGCGTTCGGCGCGCTCGGCTACCACGGCGTCAGCATGGACGACATCGCCTCCGGGCTCGGCATCAGTTCGGCGGCGCTGTACCGGCACTATCCGAGCAAATACGCGCTGTTCCGGGAGGAACTGCTGCGCGTCGGCCAGGCGATGACCGAATCGGTCGAGCTGCCCGATGAGGCGGCCGACTGGCCCGCCGAGCAGCGGCTGCGGCACGTGCTCGACGCGCTCATCGCGGTCACCATCGACAACCGCCCCACCGTCACGCTGGTGCGCTGGGAAGTCAGGTACCTCGAGCCCGACGACCAGACCACGCTCAACGACCAGCAGGCCACGGTACTCGGCGCGCTGGGCAGCCAGCTGGCCGCGCTGCGCCCGGAACTCATCGAGGAGGACGTGCGCGTGCTGCGCGCCGCCTTGCTCAGCACGATCACCAGCATCGCCGACCATCACGCCGCCCTCCCGGCGAAACCCCTTGCCCGCCTGCTGCATTCGGCGTGCTGGGCGGTCGCCCACGCGAAGCTGCCCGCGATGCGCGCGGTCGAGCCGGTCGCGGTGGTGGAGATCCCGGATTCGTTCAAACACGAACTGCTACTGCGCAAAGCGGTCGAGCTGTTCCACGAGCGCGGCTACCCCAACGTCAGCGTGGAGGACATCGCCACCGCCGCAGGGCTTTCGGCGGCCTCGGCGGTGTACCGCTTCTACCGCGGCAAGAGCGACATCCTGGCCGCCGCGTTTCGCCGTGCCGCCGAACGGGTTTCCGGCGCCGTCGGCCCGGCCGTGGCGGCGGCCGGCGATTCCGAGGACGCGCTCACCGCGTTGATCACGCAGTACGTCGCCGGATCGTTCGCCGAACGCGCCCTCACCTTCGTGTACTACACCGAGTTCCAGCACGTCCCCACCGAGGACCGCACGGTACTGCGCAATATCCAGCGACTCAGCGTCGAGGAGTGGGCCCGGCTGCTGCGCGAGGTGCGTCCGGAACTCGCTCCGGCGGAGGCGCGCATCCTCGTCCACGCGGCTTTCGCGGTGGTCGTCGACCTGGGCCGCGCCTTCGGCAACGAACCGCTGGCCGCCCAGGACCGGGTGCGCCTGCTGATGCAGCTGGTGCTCTTCGGACGGCCCGCGCGATAGTCGGATAAGTTAGCCTAGATTCTCAGTTCGATGGGCGCATAGTGCGACATGCAAGGCTGATCACCATATTTTTGTGATCTACCATTCATTTCTTCCCGGGACCGGGTAGCGTTGCTGTACCGAACGTTGTATTGGACTACCATCGCGGCATGGGTGCCCAGGACCGCCATGCCGCGGACAAGGCGGCCGACGGGACACCGGCACGGGTGATCCGGCGCCGACCACGTAACCGCCGCGCCCAGATCGCGGCGGCGTCGGCCGAGGCGTTCGGGGCGCTCGGCTACCACGGCGTCAGCATGGACGACATCGCCTCTCGGCTCGACATCAGCTCCGCGGCGCTGTACCGCCACTATCCGAGCAAATATGCGCTGTTCCGCGAGGAAGTGTTGCGGTTGGGCGCGGTCAGCGCCGAAGCGGTCCGGCTGCCCGACGCCACGGACCTGTCCGCCGAGCAACGGCTCGCGCGTGTGCTCGACGCCCTGATCGAGGCTGCCATCGTCAACCGGCGCAGCGCGGCGCTGTTGCGCTGGCAGCGGCGCTACCTGGAGAAAGACGACGCGGCCACGCTCGACGATCAGCTCGCGGGCGTGAACTCGACGCTCACCGCACTGTTCGCCGAGACCAGGCCCGCGCTGTCGAACGCCGATCGCGCCGTGCTGGCCGCGGCGGAACTGAGCGTGCTGAGCAGCGTCGGTGATCACCACGTGTCGATCCCGGTGCGGACGCTCACCGCGCGCCTCACCGCGGCCTGCCACGCACTCGCCGCGTGCGAGCTGCCGCCGCCCGGCAGCGCCGAGGCCGAGTCCTTCACCGCGACCGAGATCCCGCTGACCTTCAAACACGAGTTGCTGCTGATGCGCGCGGTCGAACTGTTCCACCGGCGCGGATACCCGAACGTCAGCGTGGAGGACATCGCCAACGCCGCCGGACTGCCCGCATCCTCGGCGGTGTACCGGTTCTACCGCGGCAAGGGCGACATCCTCACGGCGGCGTTCCGCCGGGCCGCGGATCGGGTGTCGGCCGCCATCGGGCCCGCCGTCTCCGCGGCCGAGACACCCGAACAAGCGCTTCACACCCTGATCGAGTTGTATGTGGCCGGCTCGTTCGCCGAGCGCGAGCTGACTTTCGTCTACTACGCCGAGATCAGCAACGTGCCGCCGGAGGAGCGCACGGTACTGCGCAATATCCAGCGCCTCAACGTCGAGGAATGGGCCAAACTGTTGGTCGGCGTGCGGCCCGAGCTGTCCGCCGCCGAAGCGCGGCTGCTTGTCCACGCCGCCTTCGCCCTGGTAGTCGACCTGGGCGAACGCTTCGGCTCCGCCGACCCGGCCTGCTCCCCCCGGCGCGTCATCCGTCTGATGCAAGTCATCCTCTTCGGCCGCCCAACGAACTAGCCACCACCGCCGCCGTATCGCGCACCGCGATCCACCCCATCGGGCTCAGCACCACACGGACATCATGTGCACGAGTGGCACATGGTTACGGCATTTCGCGAGTATGCCCCCGGTGGTGTGCCACTCACGGACTTCTTCGCGGTGGTGGCGGGTCCGGGTACGGTGGGTGGCGTGCCAGTTGCCTGGGCATTGCCGATGCGCCGGGGCCTCGGGAGTAGGTCGTGGGTCGGTTCGAGGGGCACGGCCGGGTTTACGCCACCGGCGAACAGCGCGGGGGGAATCGACCTCGGGGCAGCGCTGTTGCGGCAGGAAGAGCCCGCGCAGCGCGACGCTTGTGGAGCATCGGCACGGTTTCCGACTTCGGAAGGACGATTCTCATGAGCACAGATCTCGACGCGCAACCCGCCGCGGCATCCGGAACCTTCGCCATCGGCGGCGATCTTCCGGTGCATCGGCTGGGATACGGCGCGATGCAGTTGACCGGCCCCGGCGTCTGGGGTGACCCCAAGGACCCGGACGAGGCGGTACGGGTGCTGCGCCGGGCGGTAGAGCTCGGCGTGAACTTCATCGATACCGCCGACTCCTACGGTCCGTTCGTCAGCGAGAAACTGATCCGCAAGGCCCTGCATCCGTATCCGGAGGGCCTGGTCATCGCCACCAAGGCCGGTCTCACGCGGCAGGGCCCCAACGAGTGGAGTGCGGTCGGCCGGCCCGAATACCTGCGCCAGCAAGCCGAACTCAGCCTGCGCCATCTCGGCCTCGACCGGATCGATTTGTACCAGCTGCATCGCATCGACCCGAAGGTGCCGCTGGCCGACCAGATCGGCGAGCTGGTCGCGCTCCAGCAGGAGGGCAAGATCCGGCACATCGGCGTCTCGCAGGTGACCGTCGAGCAGCTGCGCCAGGTGCGCGAACTCGCCACCATCGTCTCGGTGCAGAACCTGTACAACCTCGCCAACCGCGCCGACGAGGACGTGCTGAACTACGCCGAGCAGGAGAACATCGGCTTCATCCCGTGGTTCCCCATCGCCACGGGTGAACTCGCCGCCCCCGGCGGGCCGCTGGCGTCCATCGCCGCCAAGCACGGCGCGAGCCCCGCCCAGCTCGCCCTGGCCTGGCTGCTGCGCCGCTCCCCCGTCATGCTGCCGATCCCGGGCACCTCCAGCGTCGCGCACGTCGAGGAGAACATCGCCGCCGCGCGAATCGAGCTGACGGACAAGGAATTCGAGGAACTGTCGGACGCCGCCGGGTCGACCGGAAACTGACCGTTACGGCTGTCGGCTGAGCGCCCCGCGGCGGCGACCGATCGAACGCGACGCGTGAGCGGACGCCGGGAAGTCCTCGTACCTCCGTCGTACGGAGATACGAGGACTTCAGCGCTGCCGGGGCTCCCTCGCCGTAGTCCCGTGCAGGGGGTGAACGTCGTTGGCGGGCGGATCGCGCTGCCGGCAACGAGTTCGGTGCGCTGACAGTCGGTCAGCGCGAGTATCCGTCGGCCCTGCTGTCGGGGACGACGCGGCCGGATGCGACCAAGGTGCGGAAGGCCGCTTGTTTGCGGGGGCAGGCGTCGGCGCGGCAGGGGCGGTGGCCCTGCATCACGCGGTGCGCCTGCTCGACGGTGAACGGCTCATCGGGCGGTCGGTGCGCGTCCTCCGCGCCGCCGCGCGGCAGGCAGGAGCCGACGCCGACGATCGCGGCCACCAGCAAGGTGCACGCGCCGAGCATGCTCAGCAGCGGATTCACGGCCGCTCACTGGTCGGCGGCCTGCCGGGAACAGAACGCCGAAGCGGCTAGGTATTGCCTGCAGTGCGCGCCGTGCCCGCCATGGACGGCGCACAGGAACCGCGCGCGGTCATAGGTCAGGCCGAGCGGTTCCTGCGTGCAGTCGCGGCTCTGAATCAACCACAGCTCTCGGACATCCGAGTGCAACACGTCCATCGTTCACCTCCATAAGCGCAGTGCACCCGGCACCGAGAAGGCGCCGCCGGAGCCGCGCTCGACACGGATGGATCGGGCCGTGTCGGGACCGTGCGCCGGGTTCCGGACAACGGGCGCCCTCGACAGGGTTTGGGCGGACCCCCGATGCCGGGTGCGATTCAACAGTGCGCGTTGCGATTCGGTAGATAACAGACCCGAATGCGGTAATTGCGAGTACTTTCCGTTTGTAGCGGCCTGGAGTGAGGAAGAGAGACCTATGGTGGAGGTCGACTGGACGGGCGAAGCTGTACATGCGCTTCGCACGGCGATGAAGCGAAGCCGTTACGAATTCGCGCGTCTGGTGGGCGTCACACCGCGCACCGTGGTCCTGTGGGAGAACGGCCGGACAACCCGGATGCACGCCGCTAGCCAGCGTCTCCTGGACAGGGTCCTGTCGGGCGTCGATTCAGTCGTCGCCGAACGATTCGAGCGCGCTGTCACCACGCGCCAGGAGCCGACCCCCGACTACGAACGCGCCGATTCGGCGCCCGAAAGGCACACCAAGCTCGGTAGGGAAATCGGGCTCGACAAGGAAGTCGAGGAAGACGACGTGAGAAGGCGAGAACTGCTGGCCTGCATCGGCGCGGGCATGGCAGGCCAGGCGGCGGACCTGGTGGCGAGCGAACCGGAGAGGATGCTGGCAACCCTCGACGCGGGGTCGATCAGCGAACGGCGACTGGCGTTCCTGGAGCAGTCGGCCGAGGTCCTGGGCACGCGGGTGGTCCAGGTTCCGCCCCACGAGCTGTTGCAGACGGGGCTCGAGCAATTCCGGCTGGTGCGTGGCTGTCTCGGCGAACGGCAGCCCACCCATCAGCAGGTCCGATTGGTGCGCACGGCCGGACGGCTGGCGAACGTGGTGGGCGAGATCCTCTTCAACGAGGGGCATTTCGGTCAGGCGCGCATGTGGTATGCCACCGCGATCCACGCCGCGCAGGACATCGGCGACCGCTATTCGGAGGACATCGCCTTGGCCGGGCTCGCGTATTTGCCGACGTATAGCGATAAACCGAAGGAAGTTTTGCAGTTACTCGACGGCCGCTTGCAAGAAAATCCGTCATACGGCCCGGCCGCCGCATGGTTATGGGGAATGGCGGCGCGTGCGCACGCCAGTCTCGGGCACGCCGATGAATTCGCGCGGTGTATCGCACGATCGGCATCGGCTTTGGAAGATGTCGGGTCGGAAGACCTTTCGGTCGGTATTTTTTCTTTCCGCCCGGAGAAACTCGCTTTTTATCAGGCCATCGGATATTCCCGGCTCGGCCGCGCCGAGGAGACCGCCGTGGCGGCCGCCCGCGCGATGGCCTTGTACGACCCGTCGGAGACCATGGAGCCCGCCTTGGTCCGCTTCGAGCACGCCACGGCGCTGCTGGCCTCGGGCGAGGTCGAGGAGGCCTGCGCGGTGGCCACCAGCGCCATCACGAACGCGCACACCTACGTGGGACTCACGGTCACCAAGCGCGCGAAACAGTTCGACTCGGCGCTCGGCGGCCTGCGCACCAGAGCCGTCGCGGAATGGCGGCAGCACGCGCACGCGGTGATCGACGCGGCGCACGCCGAGGTCTGAGCCCGCAGACGAGGCGGGGCGCACCGGTCGGCAGGGGGATGTGGACCGGCGCGCCCCGCGTATTCAAGTGGTCAGTTCGCCTCGGTGGACATGGCTTCGATGAGCGATTTGGGACGCATGTCCACCCAGTGCGTCTCGACGTACTCCAGGCAGGACTTGCGGTTGGCGGCGCCGTAGGCGATGGACCAGCCGCCGGGAACGGCGGCGAAGACCGGCCAGAGGGAGTGTTCGCCCTCCTGGTTGATCAGGACGTAGAACTTGGCGTTGTCGTCGTCGAACGGGTTGGTCATTTCGGATTTCCTTCTTCCTGGTCAGATCAGGTGGGGGGTCTAAGGGCGGTCGGTGTCGGCCAGCGCCGCGGTGAGGACGTGGCCGATCCGTGCCAGCGCGGATTCGGAGGTCATCCGCCAGTGCGAGGCGTGTACCGCGTGGTTGTGTACGGTGCCGTCCACGGCGTCCGCCCAGGTCGCGGCGCCCGCGGCGCCGGTCGGATCGTCCAGCGCGGCGGTGAAGTACACGAGGTTGCCCTTGAAGGGGCGGGGGCGGTAGCGCCGGATCAACTCCAGTGACCCGGCGCCCGCGCCGAGCACACGATCAATGCGGTCGGCGCCGAACGAGGCGAACGGCTCGGGCAGGTCCGCGAGCAGCCGCGCGAGCCGGGGCGGGTCGAGTTCGGCGTCCTCGTCGTCGGCCGCTTCGCCGAGCAACCCGCCGAGCAGATCGGCGACCGGCAGCGCGATGGCCGCGTGCGCGGCGACCCGCAGCGAGCTGTCCATCATGGCCAATACCGCGACCCGCTGACCCTGCTCCTGGAGTCGCACCGCGACCGCGTGCGCGAGTACACCGCCGAGCGACCAGCCGAGCAGGTGATACGGGCCCTCGGGCTGCACGGCGCGGATCTCGCGCACGTAGCGGCTCGCCCAGTCGTCGATGGACTCCGGCATGGCCTCCGAGTTGAGCACCGGCGACTGGATGCCGTACACGTCGCGCTCCGGGTCCAAGTGCGCCGCGAGGCCCGCGAACGACCACGCGACGCCGCCGGCCGGGTGGAGGCAGAACAGCGGCTCCCGCGCGCCGCCGGTGCGCAGCGGAAGCACGACGTCGAACGCGGCGGTCGCGTCCACCCGGCCGCGACCGGACCGGCGCTGCTCCAGCTGGGCGATCAGGCGGGCCGGTGTCGGCGCGGCGAACAGCCACAACACGGGAATCTGTTCGCCGAGCGCCGCGCTCAGCCGGGCGGCCAGCCGGGTGGCCAGCAGCGAGTTGCCGCCGCGCTCGAAGAAATTGTCGTCCAGGCCGACCCGCTCGGCGGCGAGTATCTCGGCGAAATCGGCGCACACGGCATGCTCCAAGTCGGTGCCGGGGGCGCGGAATTCCCGGGCCTGTGTCTCGGGTCGCGGCAAGGCGGAGCGGTCGACCTTGCCGTTCGCGGTGAGCGGCAACATCGCCAACTGCCGCAGCACGGCGGGCACCATGTAGCTCGGCAGGATCTCGGCCAGCCCGGCGCGCAACGCGCCAGGGTCGAGCCGCTCGGCGGCGGTGAAATAGCCCGCCAGTACGGCGTTCGCGCCGTCGGTGTCGTAGGCGACGACGATCGCCTCGCCGATCTCGGGCCGCGAGCGCAGGGCATGCTCGATCTCGGCGAGTTCGATGCGGTAGCCGCGGATCTTCACCTGGAAGTCGCGCCGCTCGACGTACTCGAGGTGGCCCCCCGCGGACCAGCGCACCATATCGCCGGTGCGGTACAGGCGAGTGCCCGCGGGTCCGAACGGGTCGGCCACGAACCGCTCCGCGGTGAGCTCGGCGCTGCCGTGGTAGCCGCGGGCCAGCTGCGCGCCACCGAGATACAGCTCGCCGGTCACCCCGGCGGGCACCGGGTGCAGACGGTCGTCGAGCACGTAGACCCGGTTGCCGGCTTCGGGTGTGCCGATGGGCACCAGCGGTTGCCTGGCGCCCGCGACGGTGCGGAAGCGGGTCACCGACACCGCGGCTTCGGTGGGTCCGTAGAGGTTGTCGATCCTGGCCGCGGTGAGCGCCTCGACCCGCCGCACCGTCGCGGCGGGCAACGCCTCGCCGATGACCAGCAGCCGGCGCAGCGAACGCGGCAGGCGGCGCTCGCCGGACGCTTCGGCCAGCATCGCCAGCAGCGACGGCACCAGCGTCAGCGTCGTCACCGAGGCACGGCGTACCAGGTCGAGCAGCCCCGCCGGGTCGCGCTGTGCGTCCCGGGGGGCGAGCACGAGCCGGGCTCCGGTCCGCGGCGCCCACCAGTACTCCCACACCGACAGATCGAACGCGGCCGAGGTCAGCACCAGCACCGCGTCGTCCTGGCCGAGCGCGTATTCCGACTGCATCCAATCCAGCTGGTGCGCGACAGCCGCGTGCGGCATCGCCACACCCTTCGGCGCGCCGGTGGAACCGGAGGTGAAGATGACATACGCGGTGTTCGTGGGCGAGAGCGCGGCGATCCGTTCGTCGTCGCGTACCGGACCGTCGGCCACCGTGTCGGCGATGGTCGAGATATCCAGCACCACACCGTGTTCCGACGCCGTCGCGGGCAGCATCGGCTCCCGCGCCGAAGTGAGCACCAGCCGCGGCCCTGCGGCGGCCAGTACGCTCGCGGTGCGTTCCAGCGGATGCGCCGGGTCGAGCGGCACGTAGGCGCCACCGGCCGTCACCACCGCGTACATCGCGACGAGCAGGTCGACGCTGCGCGGAATAGCCAGCGCCACCAGCTTTTCCGGGCCGATGCCGCGCGCGATGAGCACCCGGGCCAGGCGATTGACCCGCGCGCCGAACTCCTGGTACGTGACCGTCGCGGCGTCGTCGACGATCGCTATGTCCTGCGGCGTCCTGGCCACCCGCGCCTCGAACGCGGCGGCCAGCGTGGCAGGCGGGAAGGCGCGCCCGGACTGGTTCCAGGTGACCAGCACGCGCTCGGTCTCCGCCGGGTCCAGCAGCGCGAGATCCCCGACCGGCAGTCGCGGGTCCGCGCACACCGCGCCCAGCAGCCGTTGCAGGCGAGTCGCGAAACCGGCCACCGTCGACTCGTCGAACAGGGCGGTGGCATAGGTGATCGAAGCCGCCATGCCAGCCGGGGTTCCGTCGGGGCCGTAGCGATCGGTGACGATCAAATGCAGGTCGAACTGGGCGACTTCGGATTCGAAATCGGCGGCGGTGGCGGTCAATCCGTCCAGCGAGAAATCGGCCTCCGCCTGGTTGTGAAAGGAGAAGCCGACCTGGAACAGCGGGTGACGAGCGGTGGAGCGCTCCGGGTTGAGCACCTCCACCAGACGCTCGAACGGCACGTCGGCGTGCGCGAAGGCCGCGACGTCGGCGGCGCGCACGCGCGCGAGCAGGTCGGTGAAGCCCTCGCCCGCGTCCACCCGCGCGCGCAGCACCAGCGTGTTGACGAACATGCCGACGACGTCGTCGAGTTCGGCGGCGCCGCGCCCGGCCACCGGGGTGCCCACCGCGATGTCCGAGGTGCCCGACAGGCGGGCCAGCAGCACCGTGAACGCCGCGTGCAGCACCATGAACAGCGTGGCGCCGCAGGACCGGCCGAGATCGGCCAGCCGCGTCTGCACGTCCGGGGTGATCGCGAAGTCGACGTGCCTGCCGCGCGTGGAGACGACGGCGGGACGCGGGCGATCGGTGGGCAGGCTCAGCTGCGCGGGCAGCTCGGCCAGCGTCTCGGTCCAGAATCGGATCTGCCGCGCCAGCAGCGAGGCGGGATCGTCCTCCGCGCCGAGCAGTTCACGCTGCCACACGCTGAAATCGGTGTACTGCACGGGAAGCGGTGGCCAGTCCGGTGCGACGCCGCGTTTGCGTGCGGCGTAGGCGGACATGACGTCACGCGCCAGCGGCGCCAGCGACGAGCCATCCGCGGCGATGTGATGCACCACCACCACGAGCACGTGTTCGGTCCCCACCGCGTCGCCGTCGACCGGCGCGAACAACCGGGCGCGGACCGGGACGGTCTCGGCGACGTCGAAGCCGCCGCCGACGAAATCGGCCACCGCCGCGGCCAGGTCGTCGGCCGGGACGGCGATGGGCGCGAGCACCGGGGTGCTGTCCGCGACGGGCAACACGACCTGCACCGGTCCGGACGCGTGCAGCGGGTAGACGGTGCGCAGCACGTCGTGGCGAGCCACCACGTCCCCGATCGCGGCGTTCAACGCCGCCACGTCCAGCTCGCCGGTCAGGCGCACCGCCAGCGGGATGTTGTAGGCGGTGGACTGCCGATCGAGGCGGTTGAGGAACCACATGCGCTGCTGCGCGAGCGAGAGCGGCACGGGACCGGTCACCGCGCGCCGGGTGAGCGCGGGACGCGCGGACCCACCTGAGGCGTCGTCCAGCGCGCGGGCCAGCGCGGCGACGGTCGAGTGCTCGAACACCGCGCGGACGCCGACGGCGACCGAAAGCCGGTCACCGAGCCGCGCGGCCAGCTGGGTCGCGGTCAGCGAGTTGCCGCCTCGGGCGAAGAAATCGTCGTCCAGGCCCACGCCGCCGTCGAGTCCGAGCACCTCCGCGACCGTCTGCGTCACCGCCCGCTCGGTCTCGGTACGCGGCACGCGGAACGGCGCAGCGTGAAACTCGGGTTGCGGCAGTGCTTTACGGTCCAGCTTGCCGACCGGGGTCAGGGGCAGCTCGTCGAGCGCCAGCACGCAGCTCGGCACCATGTACGCGGCGAGCGAGCGCGCGGCATGAGCCAGCAGGTCGGCGGCGTCGATCGTGTGGCCTGCCGCCGCGACCACGTAGGCGACCAGCGACACCGCACCCGAGGCATCGGTGTGGCCGACGGTGACGGCCGTGCGCACCGTCTCGTGCGCCGCGAGCACGGCGTCGATCTCACCGAGTTCGATGCGCAGGCCGCGCACCTTCACCTGATGGTCGGAACGCCCGACATAGCGCAGTGCGCCGGATCCGGTCCAGCGCACCAGATCACCGGCCCGGTACAGCCGTCCACCCTCGGGACCGTAAGGGTCGGCGACGAACCGTGCGGCCGAAAGCCCCGGTCGCGCATGGTATCCCCGGGCCAGACCTGGACCGCGCAGGTACAGCTCGCCGGTGACGCCGACCGGCACGGGCCGCAGCCTGCCGTCCAGCACCGCCGCCGACATGCCGTGGATCGGCGTGCCCAGGTCGAGCGGATCGCCGGGCCGCAGCGCGGCGCTGATCGTCGCGATGACGGTGGTCTCGGTCGGGCCGTAGGTGTTGTGGAACGACCGGCCGGGAGCCCAGCGGCGCACCGCATCCGGGCCGTAGGACTCGCCGCCGACGGTGAGTTGCCGTAGACAGTCCAGCTCGGCCGGGTCGAGCGTGGGCAGGACGGCCGGGGTGAGGAACGCGTGCGTCACCCGCTGGTCACGGATGAGCGCGGTGAGTTCCGCGCCGCCGTAGACGCCAGGGGGCGCGATCACCAACGCCGCGCCGGCGGACAGAGCCAGCAGCAGTTCCAGCATGGACGCGTCGAAGCTTGGCGAGGCCACGTGCAGCACGCGCGCGTCCGCGGTGACCAGGTACCGGTCCCGCTGGGCGAGGGCCACTCCGGCGAGGCCACCGTGCGTGGCGACCACGCCCTTGGGCGTCCCGGTCGAGCCGGAGGTGTAGATCATCCAGGCCGGGTTCTCGCATCGCACGGGACGGACGAGTTCGGCGGGGTCGATCGGCGCCGTGCTGTTGCGGCGCGTCCGCGCGGCCGTGGACGGGGCGTCCAGCACCAGCCAGTCGACGTCACCGGGCAGCGCCGCGCGGCAGGTGGCGATCGTCAGGCCCAGCACCGCACCGGAATCGGTCAGCATGTGCGCGATCCGCTCGGCCGGATAGGTCGGGTCGACCGGAACGAACGCGGCGCCGGTCTTGGCCACCGCCCACACCGCGAGCACGGAGGTGATCGAGCGCGGCGCCGCGACGGCCACCACGTCCTCCGCGCCGAGACCGTGGCCGATGAGCATGCGCGCCAGCCGCGACGACTGGTCGTCCAGCATCCGGTAGGTCAGCTGCCGTTCGCCGCCGACCAGCGCGACCGCGCCGGGGTCGAACGCGACGGCGGCGGCCATCAGTTCGGCAAGCGTGCGCGGCGGCACCGGCGCGTCGCCCCGGCGGCCGAGCAGGTCGGCGCGTTCGGCGGGGGCGAGTAGATCGGCGGCGGCGATCGGCGCGTCGGGTCGCGCGGTGAGCGTGCCGAGCAGCCTGCCGAAGCGGCGCAGCAGAGCGCGCGCGGTGGCGGCGTCGAAGAGGTCTGTGGCGTAGTCCAGTTCGACCGCGAGGTGGCCGTCGGCGTCGGGCTCGGCGGCGACGGTGAATTGCAGGTCGAAACGCGCCACCTGTTCGTCGAATGCGACGGCGGTGAGTTCGAGGCCGGGCACGGTGAAGGCGTCGGCGGCGGCGTTCAGGTAGCTCAGCGCCACGGTGAACAGCGGATGCCGATCCTGGGAACGCTCGACGCCGAGTTCGTCGACCACCCGATCGAACGGCACGCTCGCGTGCTCGAATGCCGTGAGATCGATGGCCCTGATCCGGGTGAGCAGGTCGGTGAAGGGCTCGTCGGCGTGCACTTCGGCGCGCAGCACCACGGTGTTGACGAACATGCCGACCAGGTCGTCCAGGGCCGCCGCGCCGCGTCCGGCCACCGGGGTGCCGATCGGTACGTCGCCGGAACCCGACAACCGGGACAGCAGGACGGCGAGGGCGGCGTGCACCACCATGAACGGCGTCGCGTCGTGACGCAGCGCCAGTTCGCGGACCCGCGCCGCGACACCGTCGCCGATCCTGGCCCGCACGTTCGCGCCGCGCTTGCTCGCGACGGCGGGACGCGAACGGTCGGCGGGCAGCTCCAGCTCGCCCGGCAGGTCGCGCAGCGTCTCGGCCCAATACGAGAGATGTTGCACGGCAGCGTTTTCCCGCTGGGCATCCTGCCACAGGGCGTAGTCGGCGTACTGGGCGGCGAGCGCGGGCCAGACCGGTTCGGCGCCGAGTACGCGGGAGAGATAGGCCGTCAGCAGATCGCGCAGCAACGGGCTCATCGAGTAACCGTCGGCCGCGATGTGGTGCACCACCGCGACCAGCACGTGGCTGGTGGCGTGCTCCCGCAGCAGCGCAGCGCGCACCGGAACGGCGGCGGTGACGTCGAAGCCGGCGTCGAGGAACTCGGCGATCCGGTCGTCGGCGGCGCGACCGTCCAGCGCTTCGACCGTCAAGCGCACCGAAGCGCCGTCCGCGGGCAGGATCACCTGATGACCCGCGCCGGTCGCGTCGGCCGGATACACCGTGCGCAAGGTCTCGTGCCTGGCCACGACGTCGGCGAACGCGGCGATCATGGCGTCGGTGTTCAGCTCGCCCTCGATGCGCAGCGCGACCGGGATGTTGTGCGCGGCAGACGCCGGATCGAGCCGGTTGAGGAACCACATGCCACGCTGGACCGGCGCGAGCGGAATCCGTTCCGGTCGCGGTCCGGCCACCAAGGGCACCGCCTGTTGGGTCGCGGCGGCCTCCGCGGTGAGCAGCGCGGCCAGCGCGCCTGCCGTCGGCGCTTCGAACAGCAGCCGCACCGGGACGCGGCGACCGAGCCGGTCGGCCAGCCGGGCCGCGACCCGGGTGGCGCTGAGCGAGTTGCCGCCGAGGGCGAAGAAGTGGTCGTCGACGCCGATCGGCCCATTGCCCAGCACCGTTTCGAAGGCATCGACCACTACGCGCTCGGCCAGGGTGACGGGGGCGAGATAGGCGGCGCGGTCGAAAACCGGATCCGGCAGCGCTTTCCGGTCCAGCTTGCCGGAGGCGTTGAGCGGGAAGGCGTCGAGCGTGACCAGCGCCGAGGGAAGCATGTACGACGGCAGCGTGCGCGCGGCGGCGCGCAGCACCTCGGCATCGGCAGGCACCGTGCCCGGCTCGGTGGTGACGTAGCCGACCAGGTGATCGTCGCCGGTGACGGTGGTGACCACCCGGGCCGCCGCCCGCGCCACCCCGGGCGCGGCCGCGAGCGCGGCCTCGATCTCGCCGAGTTCGACGCGCTGGCCACGGAACTTCACCTGGAAGTCGGTGCGGCCCAGGTACACCAATTCGGCGGTGTCCCCTCGGGTCTCCCAGCACACCAGGTCGCCGGTGCGGTACATCCGCTTCCCTTGCGCGCCGAACGGATTGGCCACGAACCGGTCCGCGCTGAGGTCCGGCCTGCCGTGGTAGCCGCGCGCGAGCTGGACGCCCGCGAGATACAGCTCGCCCGCGACGCCGGGCAGCGTCGGGCGCAGCCGCGAATCCAGCACGTAGACCCGGCTGTTCCATGCCGGATTGCCGATCGGCAGCGCGGTGCGGTCGCTCTCGCCCGTCACGTCGCGGTGGGTGATGCTCACCGCCGCCTCGGTGGGGCCGTACAGGTTGTGCACCCGTGCGGCGCTCACCGCGCCGAATGCCCGCACGGTCCCGGCGGGCAGCGCCTCGCCGATCACGAACACCGTGCGCAGCGACGCGAGTGCGGCGCCGCGCCCCGCTGCGGCGACGTGCCCGGCGAAGACGCTCAGCATCGACGGCACGAAATCGGTGACGGTGACTTGTCTTTCGGTGATCACGCCGGTGAGATAGGCCGGGTCGCGATGGCCGTCCGGAGCCGCCAGCACGAGGGTGGCGCCGACCCGCAGCGGCAGGAAGTAGCCCCACAGCGACACGTCGAACGTGGTCGCCGTCTTCTGCAGGTAGACGTCGTCGGCGGTGAGACCGTACCGCGACTGCATCCAGGTCATCTGGTTGACGATCGCGGCGTGCGACACGCTGACGCCCTTGGGTTTCCCGGTGGAGCCGCTGGTGAAGATCACGTACGCCGGGCTGCCCGGGTGGATCGGCGCGCGACGTTCGTCGGCCGCGATCGGGTCGTCGGCGTAATCGTCCAGCGCGACGGCGTCGACCAGGACGGTGGCGACGGAATCGCCGACGTCGATCCGGTCGGCCGCCGTGGTGAGTACGACCACGGGCGTGGCGGTGTCGAGGATGTGGGCGATGCGCCGCGCGGGGTGGTCCGGGTCGATCGGCACATACGCCCCGCCCGCCTTGAGCACCGCGTACATCGCGACCACCAGCTCCGGTGAGCGCCGGATCGCCAGCGCCACCAGCGCTTCCGGGCCGACGCCCGTCGCGATCAGGTGGCGGGCCAGCCGGTTGGCGCGCCGGTCCAGCTCGTCGTAGGTCACGGTGACGGGAGGCATCGCGCTGTCGGGCACGAACACCAGCGCGGGATCGTCGGGCGTCGCGGCGGCCTGCGCCTCGAATTCGTCGAGCAGCAGTTCGTCGGCCAGGGCGGTGTGCGTGGAGTCGTTCCACTCGGTGACCACGCGGCGCAGTTCGCCCGCGCCGAACAGGTCGATGTCGCCGACCACCTGTTCCGGGTCGGCGGTGACCGCGGCGAGCAGGCGGGTGAAGCGCGCGCCGAACGTCGCCACGGTGGAGTCGTCGAACAGGTCGGTGGCGTAGGTGAAGCGCAGCGCGTCACCGGTGACGGTGAGCTGGAGGTCGAAGGGTGTGGTCTCGTAATCGAAGTCGTGCTCCGCCACGGCGACGCCTGCCATGTCCAGGGTGACCGGCGCGAGGTTCTGGAAGAACAGCGCGATCTGGAACAGCGGGTGCCTGGCCTGCGAGCGCGGCGGGTCGAGCAGCTCGACCAGGCGCTCGAACGGCACGTCGGCATGGGCGAAGGCGTCGAGGTCGCGCTCACGCACCCGGCGCAGCACGGCGGCGAAGGTGTCCGAGCCGGGGACCTGCGCGCGCAGCACCAGGGTGTTGACGAACATGCCGACCAGCTCGTCCAGCGCCGCGTCACCGCGCCCCGCGACGGGCGCGCCGATCGCGATGTCCTCCGTGCCGGACAGCCTGGCCAGCAGGGTGGCCAGCGCGGCGTGCACGACCATGAACGGTGTGGCCTCGTAGCGCGCGGCCACGTCGGCGATGCCCGCGCCGATCTCCTGCGGGACAGTGACGGTCGTGCTCGCCGCCATGTGCGAGGCGACGGCGGGGCGCGGCCGGTCGGCGGGCAGGTCGAGCTGGGCGGGTAGGGCGCGCAGCGTCTCGCGCCAGTACGCGAGCTGGCGTGCGGCCACCGAGTCCGGGTCGTCCTCGGCGCCGAGCACCTCGCGCTGCCAGAGCGCGTAATCGGCGTATTGCAGGTCGAGTTCGGTCCAGTCCGGGGCGCTGCGCGTCGCGCGCGCCGCGTAGGCGGCGGCGAGATCGCGGGCCAGCGGGCCCATCGAGAAGCCGTCGGCCGCGATGTGGTGCACCACCAGCGCCAGCAGGTGGTCGCGATCGGACCGGGTGACCAGGCCGACGCGCAGCGGCACTTCGGCGGTCAGGTCGAACGGGGCGGCGACGAACTCCCGCAGCGCGCCCGTCGCTTCCAGCATTCGGATCGCGGGCGCCTGATCGACGTCGAGGATGCGCTGATACCCGACGCCCGCGTGGTCGGGGTACACGGTGCGCAGCGTTTCGTGCCTGCCGACCACGTCGCCGACGGCGGCGGCGAGGGTGTCCGGGTCCAGGTAGCCGGTGAGGCGGACCACCACCGCGATGTTGTGCACGGTTTCGGCGGGATCGAAGCGGTTGAGGAACCACATGCGCTGCTGCGCGGGCGAGAGCGGGATGCGCTCCGGGCGTGGGCGCGGCGCGAGCGCCGGTTTGGCGCCCGTCCCCGCGAGCCGTTCGGCCCGCGCGGCCAGCTTGGTCACGGTCGGCGCCTCGAACAGCAGGCGCACCGGGATCCCGGCGTCCAGTTCGGCGCCGAGCCGGGCGGCGACCTGGGTCGCGAGCAGCGAGTTTCCGCCGAGGGCGAAGAAATCGTCGTCCGCCCCCACGCGCTCGACGCCGAGCAGAGCCGCGACGATCCCCGCGACGGTCGCCTCGGTGCGGGTGGCCGGAGCCCGGTACCCCACGGTCGCGAACTGCGGCGCGGGCAGCGCGGCGCGGTCGAGCTTGCCGGAGGCGTTGACCGGGAACCGCTCGAGCAGGACGAACGAGGTGGGCACCATGTACGCGGGCAGTTCGGCGCTCAGCGCGGCCCGCACGTCCTCGATGTCGATCGGGTGGCGGCCCGAGGCAACCAGGTAGGCGACCAGCTGATCGCCCGACCGCTCGTCCGAACGGACCAGCACCACGGCCTGGGCAACCGTGTCCAGCGCCGACAGCGCCGACTCGATCTCGCCCGGCTCGATACGCAGACCGCGCAGCTTCACCTGGAAGTCCGTGCGGCCGAGATACTCCAGCTCGCCCTTGCCGGTCCAGGAGACGAGGTCACCGGTGCGGTACATCCGCGCCCCGGCGGGTCCGTAGGGGTCGGCCACGAACCGGTCGGCGGTCAATCCCGGGCGCGCCACGTAACCTTGGGCCAGCTGTGCACCGGCGAGGTACAGCTCCCCCGGAACGCCGACGGGGACCGGCCGCATCCGGGCGTCCAGCACCAGCAGGCGGGTGTTGGCCACCGGTCTGCCGATCGGCACGGACACCAGGTCCTCATCGGTCACCTCGTGATAGGTGACGTCGACGGCGGCCTCGGTAGGGCCGTACAGGTTGTGCACCCGCGCTCCGATCACCTCTCGCGCCCGCTGCGCGGCAACCGCGGGCAATGCCTCGCCCGATGCGAAGACGTTGCGCAGCGTAATGCACTTTTCTGCGCGCGGATCCGCCAGGAAAACCGCCAGCACGGCGGGTACGAAGTGCACCGTCGTGACGCGTTGCTCGACGATCAGGCGGGCCAGATAGGCGGGGTCGCGATGCCCATCTGGACGTGCGACCACCAGGCGAGCGCCGAAAGCCAAGGGCCAGAAAAATTCCCAGACCGAGACGTCGAAGGTGGCGGGGGTCTTCTGCAGCACCACATCGTCCGTGACCAGCGGATAGGCCGACTGCATCCAGGTGAGGCGATTCACGATCGCCGCGTGGGTGACGGCCACGCCCTTCGGGCGACCGGTCGATCCAGAGGTGAAGATCACATACGCGGTGTGGCCAGGGGCGGGCGCACCGAGCCGGTCTACGGCGGTGAGCGGATCGGCGGAGTATCGGGTCAGGTCGAGCCGGTCGACGCGGACCTGCCGCGCCGCGCCCGCGTCCAGGTCCGGGCCCGAGGTGAGCACGCACACCGGCCGGGCGGTCGACAGCACGTACTCCAGCCGCTCGGCCGGATGGTCGGGGTCGAGCGGGACGTACGCGCCGCCCGCGAGGGTGACCGCATAGATGCCGACCACCAGCTCCAGCGACCGTCGCATGCCGAGCGCGACCGGCGCGTCCGGGCCGACGCCCTGACCGACCAGCCAGCGCGCCAGCCGCCGCGCCCGCGCGGCGAACTCGGCGTAGGACAGGGTGCGCCCGTCGACCGTGACCGCTGGCGCGTCCGGGGTCCGCGCGACCTGCGCCTCGAACAACGAGATCAGCGTGGCGGCCGGGTCGACGGGGACGGCGGTGTCGTTCCAGCGGTTGAGCACCAGTGCCCGTTCCGCGTCGTCCAGGATTTCGAGGTCGCCGACCCGCACCGAGGGGTCGGCCACCGCGGCCCGCAGCACGCGCGTGAAGCGAGCCCCGAACGTCTCGACGGTAGCTCGGTCGAACAGGTCCGTGGCATACCGCAGCACGCCGCGCAGCGCGTAACCGGTCGCCACGCGGTGTTCGGTCAGTTCCACCGCCAGGTCGAACTGCGCGACGCGGTTGTCCAGCGGATAGCCCGACACCGTCAGGCCGGGCAGGCGCAGCACGGTGTCGTCGTGCTGCTCGAAGGTGAGCAGTGTCTGCACCAGCGGCGAATGAGACTGCGAGCGAACCGGGTTCAGCTCCTCGACCAAGCGCTCGAACGGCAGGTCGGCGTGGGCGAAAGCCCGCACGTCGATCTCCCGGACGCGGCCGAGAAATGCGGCGAACGACGCGTCCGGCGTGATCGGCGTGCGCAGCACGAGGGTGTTGACGAACATGCCGACCAAGTCGTCCAGCGCTTGTTCGCCGCGTCCCGCGACGGGGGTGCCGATGGCGACGTCGCCGACTCCGGCGAGCCGGGCGAGCAGCGCGGCGTAGGCGGCGTGCAACACCATGAACATCGAGACGCCGCGCCGCCGGGCGAGTTCCGCGATCGAGCCGGTGAGGTCGGCGGGAATCGCGAACTCGACGGTGGCGCCGCGACCCGAGGCCACCGCCGGGCGGGGACGGTCGGCGGGCAGTTCCAGCAGCGGGGCGAGTCCGTCGAGTTCCGATCGCCAGTAGGCGATCTGGTTCGACAGCGGCGAGTCCGGATCATCCGCGCAGCCGAGGGCCTCGCGCTGCCAGAGGGTGAAGTCCGCGTACTGCACGGGCAGCGGCGGCCACGGCGGCTGCTCCCCCGCGACGCGCGCGGTATAGGCCGTCATGAGGTCGCGGGCCAGCGGTGCGGTGGAGACGCCGTCGGCGGCGATGTGATGGACCACCACGGCCAGCACATGTTCTTCGGGTGCGACGCGGAACACGCTCGCCCGCAGCGGGATACGACTGCGCAGGTCGAAGCTCTCGCCGATCGACGCGAGCACCGCGTCCCGCAGGTTCGGCTCGGTCACCTCGATCGGATGCAGTGGCAGTTCGGGCACATCCACGCCGGTGCGAACGACTTGGGCGGGGCCGTCGGCGTCGGCGGGGAAGACGGTGCGCAGCGATTCGTGCCGATCGATCACGTCGCGCACGGCCGCGCGCAATGCCGCGAGGTCCAACGCGCCGGTGAGCCGGATCGTGATCGGGATGTGATAGACCGCCGAATCCGGATCGAGTCGGTGCAGCAGCCACATCCGGGTCTGTGCCAGGGACAACGGGATCCGCTCCGGCCGTTCGCGGGGAACGAGCGCGGGCCGGGTGGCGTCCGGCGGTTCCGATCCCGCTACTCGCAGGGCGAGTCCGGCCACGGTCGGCGCTTCGAACACCTCGCGCACCGTCAGCGCGCACCCGAAGGCCGCGTTGACCCGGGCGACCAGCCGCATGGCCAGCAGCGAGTTGCCGCCGCGGGCGAAGAAGTCGTCGTCCGCGCCGATCCGCTCCGCGCCGGTCAGGTCGGCGACCAGGGTGGCGAGCACCGCCTCGGTCCCCTCCCGCGGTGCGCGGAAGTCTCCCGTGGCGCCGGTGAACTCGACGCCGGGCAGTGCCGACCGATCGAGCTTGCCCACAGTGGTCAGTGGCATCTGGTCGAGCACGACGATGTGGGCGGGCACCATATACGCGGGCAGTTGTGCTCGCGCCTCGCCGAGCACCGCATCGGGCGTCGGGTCGGCTCCGGTGACGTAACCGACGAGGCATTCCTGTCCCACGTTGTCGCGAGCCACGAGCACCGCCGCGTTGGTCACGCCGGTCGCGGCGGCGAGGACGGCCTCGATCTCGCCCAGCTCGATCCGCTGGCCGCGCAGCTTGACCTGCGAATCGTTGCGGCCCAGATACACCAGATCGCCGTCGCGGTTCCAGCGCACCAGGTCGCCGGTCCGGTACATCATGCGGCCGGGCACGCCGAACGGATCGGCGACGAACCGCTCGGCGGTCAGTCCGGGGCGGGCGTGATAGCCGCGCGCCAGCTGGTCGCCCGCGAGATACAGCTCGCCCGTGACGCCGATCGGCACCGGGCGCAACCGGTCGTCCAGCACATAGGCCCTGGTGTTCCAGCACGGACGGCCGATGGCGACGTCCCGCCCGGCTTCGGCGTCGCTGTCGGTGAATTCGTGGTAGATCGCCGAGATCGCCGCCTCGGTCGGGCCGTAGGCGTTGTGCACCGCGCCGTCGAAGCTGCCGCGCAGCGCGGCGAGCAGGTCCGGGGTGAGCGCCTCGCCGCCGCAGTGCAGATGCCGGAACGACCGCAGCGCGTCGCCCATGCCCTCGCCGATCAGCGCGGCCAGCACCGAGGGCACATACTCCGCGATGGTGATCCGGTGTTCGCGCAGCAGATCCGCGAAGTAGGCCAGGTCCAGGTGCCCGCCGGGCCGGGCGATCACCAGCGGCGCGCCGACGGCGATCGGCAGGAAGCATTCCCACACCGACACGTCGAAGGTGAGCGGCGCCCGTTGCAGAATGCGGTCGGACGCCGTGACCTGGTAACGGAATTCCAGCCAGCGCAGCTGGTTCATGATCGCGCGGTGGGTCACCGCGACGCCCTTCGGCCGCCCCGTGGAGCCGGAGGTGAACAGCACGTAGGCCGTGTTGTCCTGGCGCAGCGCGGTGATCCGCTCGGCGTCGGCCACCGGTCCGTCGGCGAAGCCATCGAGGTCGAGAGCGTCGAGCTCGAGCACGGGGACGCCGTCGAGCGGGTGCAGCGGCACGTCACCGGCGGTCAGCACCAACCGGGGCTCCGCGCTCGCGACGACCTGCGCCAGGCGTTCGGCCGGATGCGCCGGATCGATCGGCAGATACGCCGCGCCCGCGCGCACGATCGCGTACATCGCCACGAGCATGTCGATCGAGCGCGCCGCGGCCAGGCCGACGATGTCCTCCGGGCCCACACCTGTCCGGATCAGCTTGCGGGCCAGACGGTTCACACGAGAGGCGAACTCCGCGTAGGTCACCGCTTCGTTCTCATAACGCACGCCGACACGGTCGGGCGTGGCCGCGACGCGGGCGGTGAGCAGGTCGTCCAGCGTCTCGGCGGGCAACGGGTGCGCGGTGGCGTTGCGGTCCGACAGCAGCAGGCCGCGTTCGGCCAACGACATCAGCTCGACCGTGCCGACCCTGGTGCGGGCGTCGCGCACCAGGGCGCGCAGCACGCGGTCGAAGGCGGCGAGGAAACCGGCGGCGGTCGGTTCGTCGAACAGGTCGAGCGCGTAGTGCAGGTGCACGTCGATGCCGTCGGGCGCGCCGTCGGCGGCGTAGCGGTCGGTCAGCGTCCAGTCCAGGTCGAGCTGGATCGGCGCCGCGCCGATCTCCAGCGCCGCGATGGCCAGCCGGTGCAGCCGGAACTCCGGCGCGGTCTGGTTCTGCAGGGTCAGCGCGACCTGGTACAGCGGGGCGTGCGCCTGTGAGCGAACCGGGTTCACCACCTCGACCAACTGCTCGAACGGCACCGCGGCGTGATCGAAGGCGGCCAGGTCGGCCGCGCGCACGGTCTCCAGCAACTCGGCCAGAGTCGCGTCCGGGCGAACCTCGGTGCGCAGCACCAGCGTGTTGACGAACATGCCGACCAGCTCGTCCAGCGCTTCATCGCCGCGCCCGGCGACCGGCGCGCCGATCACGACGTCCCGGCCCGCGCCGTAGCGGCTCAACAGCACGGCCAGCGCGGTGTGCAGCACCATGAACGGGGTCGCCCGGTGCGCGGCGGCCAGTTCCTGGATCTGCTCGTGCAGTGCGGCGTCCAGCCGTCCGGTCAGCGCGCCGCCCCGGTTGGTGGCGACCGCGGGGCGGGGCCGGTCGGACGGGAGTGTCAGCACCTCCGGCAGCCCGGCCAGCCGGTCGGTCCAGTAGGACAGTTGGCGTGCCAGCACCGAGGCCGGGTCGGCGGCGGAACCCAGCGCGGTGCGCTGCCAGATCGCGAAGTCGGCGTACTGCACCGGCAACGCTCCCGGCGCGGGAGCCGTGTCCGCGCACCGCGCGACGTAAGCGTTGGCCAAATCCCGGGTGAGCGGCGCGAACGACCAACCGTCGGCGGCGATGTGGTGCACGACGAACAGCAGGACGTGCACCTGGTGGCTGCCGGCTGCGGCGTCGTCCTCCACGCGCAGCAGGCGCACGCGCAGCGGAACCTCGGCGGTCACGTCGAACCCGGCTCGCGCGGCGGCGGCGACGAGTTCGGGCACCTGCGGCGCGGGAACCGGCCGTGCGACCAGCTCGACCAGCTTCGTCCCCGCGGGCAGTACCAGCTGCGTCGCACCGCCGTCCTGCTCGGGGTAGATCGTGCGCAAGGTTTCGTGCCGGGCGATCACGTCGGCGATCGCCGCCTCCAGGGCCGGCACGTTCAGCGCTCCGGTGAGGCGCAGCGCGAACGGGATGTTGTACGCGCCGCTGGTGGTGTCGAACCGGTTCAGGAACCACATGCGCTGCTGGGCGATCGACAGCGGGATCGACCCGCCGCGCTCCTGCGGCGTGAGCGGCGGCAGCGCGACCGGCCCGGTCTCGGCCGGAGCGTCGACCGTGATCCGCCGCGCCAGCGCCCGCACCGTGGGCGCGTCGAAGATCGTGCGCACCGCCACTTCCCCGCCGGTGGCTTTGCCCAGCCGCGCGGCGAGCTGGGTGGCGCTGAGCGAATTGCCGCCCAGGGCGAAGAAATCGTCCTCGGCGCCGACCTCGTCCACCCCGAGCAGAGCCGAGAATGTCTCGGCGACGAGTTCTTCCGCCGCGCCGCTCGGCGCCTCGAACACCACGCCGGCGATCACGGGCGCGGGCAGCGCGGATCGGTCCAGCTTCCCGGACGCGTTCACCGGGAACCGGTCCAGCACCACGAACGCCTGCGGCACCATGTAGCCCGGAAGCCGTTGGGCCACCGCGTCGCGCACCGCCGCGATCTCGACCGGTCCGTCCGTAACCAAATAGGCGACCAGGCGCTCGCCCACGCCGCGATCGTCGCGGACCAGCACGGCGGCCTGGGTCACGGCGGGCGTCGCGAGCAGCACCGACTCGATCTCGCCGAGTTCGACGCGCAGGCCGCGGATCTTGACCTGGAAGTCGGTGCGGCCGAGGAACTCCAGCTCTCCCGAAGCGTTCCACCGCACCAGGTCGCCGGTGCGGTACATCCGTTCACCGGGCGGGCCGAACGGGTCGGCGACGAACCGGTCGCCGGTGCGGCCGGGGCGGTCCAGATAGCCGCGCGCCAGTTGCACGCCCGCGAGATACAACTCCCCCGGCACACCCGCAGGCACCGGGCGCAGTCGCGCGTCGAGCACATACGTTCTGGTGTTCCAGATCGGTTCGCCCATCGGCACGGTCTCGAAATCGGTATCGCGCACCTCGTGGAAGGTCACCTCCACCGCGGCCTCCGTGGGGCCGTAGCCGTTGTGCACCCGCGCGCCGGTGAGTTCGCGCATCCGCTGGGCCACGCCGACGGGTAGCGCCTCGCCGGAGCAGAACACCTCACGCAGCGACGGCACGTCGAACTCGCCCGCGACGAAGACGGCCAGCATGGACGGCACGAAGTGCGTCGCGGTGACGCCCTCGGCGCGGATGAGGCGGGCCAGATACGCCGGGTCGCGATGCCCGTCCGGCCGCGCCAGCACCATGCGCGCGCCGACCTGCAACGGCCAGAAGAACTCCGGCACCGAGACGTCGAAGGTGGCGGGCGTCTTCTGCAACAGCACATCGCCCGGCCCGAGCGCGGCGTACGCGGACTGCATCCAGCACAACCGGTTCACGATGCCGCGGTGGCTCATCGCGACACCCTTCGGCTTGCCCGTGGAGCCCGAGGTGAACAGCACGTAGGCGGTGTTCGCCGGGCGCAGCGGAGCGCGCCGGTCGGCGTCGGTGAGCGGAGTGTCCGGGTAAGCGGACAGGTCCAGCCGGTCGATCCGCGTCTCGGGCACGCCGCAGTTCAGGTCCGCGCCGGCGGTCAGTACGCACACCGGAGCGGCGGTGGCCAGGATGTGGGCGGTGCGTTCGGCGGGGTGGTCGGGATCGAGTGGCACGTACCCGCCGCCCGCGACGGTGACCGCGTACATGCCCACCACCAGGTCGAGGGACCGGCGCATACCGAGCGCCACCAGCGTTTCCGGGCCGACGCCCTGGGCGACGAGCCACCGCGCCAGCCGATTGACCCGCCCGGCGAATTCCGAATACGCCAGCGTCGCGGAGCGACTCGTTGAGGGGTCGCCGGGTGACGGGTGGACGATCGCCGCGGAGCTACCCGCCGAGGAGTTGTGGCCGGGCAACAGCTGAAGCAGGGCAGCGGAGCCACCCGCTGAGAGGTCCTGGTCGGGTGACGGGTGGGCCAGCGCCGCAGAGCCAGCCGCTGAGGACTCCTCGAAGGTGACCGCGGGCGCGTCCGGTGTGCGTTCGACTTGCGCGGCGAACAGCGAGGCGAGCGTGTCGGATTCGGGGAACGGGCGGTCGGTGGCATTCCACACCCGCAACACCCGTGTGCGTTCGGCGTCCGAAAGCAGTTCGATGTCACCGATCCGCGCACCGGCGTCGACCGCGACGGCGGCCAGCATCCGCTGGAAGCGGTCGGCGAACGACTCGACGGTCGCGGCGTCGAACAGGTCGGTCGCGTAGCGCAGGGTGCCCGACAGTCCCGCCGAATCCGCGCGCTCCGCCACCACCAGGTGCAGGTCGAATTTCGCGCCGTTGTCGGGGATCTCGACCGGGTGCACCGACAGCCACGGCACCTCAACGGCTTTCCCGCCGAATGCGGGCGTCGCGGTCTCGAAACTGAACATCACCTGGAACAGCGGATGCGCGCCCACGGAGCGATCCACGGCCATGACGTCCACCAGGCGCTCGAACGGCAGGTCGGCGTTGGCGAACGCGGCCAGATCGGCCTCGCGCACCTCGCTCAGCAGCGCGGCGAACGAGGCGTCGGCGGCTACTCGGGTGCGCAACGCCAGGGTGTTGACGAACATGCCGACGAGTGCGTCCAGCGCCCGCTCTCCGCGTCCGCCGACGGGCGAGCCGATCACGATGTCGGCGCTGCCGCTCAACCGGGCCAGGGTTGCGGCGAAGGCCGCGTGCAGCGTCATGAACAACGTCGCGCCGCCGCGCCGGGCCAGCGCGCGCAAGCCGGCGACGACCTCGGGCTCGATCACGAAATCGACGCCCGCTCCCTCGTGCGAGGGCATCGCGGGCCGTGGATGATCGACCGGGAGGGACAGTTGCGGCGGCGCGCCGCTCAGCACGTCGCGCCAGAAGCGCAGCTGCTGGTAGGCGAGATCACCGGGGACGTCCTCGGCGCCGAGCAGTTCCCGATGCCAGAGGCTGTAGTCGGCGTACTGCACCGCCAGCGGCTCCCAGTCCGGCCGCCGACCGGTCAGGCGCGCGAGGTAGGCCCCGACCAGGTCGGTGACCAGCGGGACCATCGACAAGGCGTCGGCGGCGATGTGGTGCACCACGAACACCAGCACGTATTCGTCGCCGGTGACGCCGCGCGCCTCGTCGACCCGGTCCACCGCGAGCAGCGCGACCCGGCACGGCAACTCGGCGGTCACGTCGAACCCGGCGCCGACGATGCCTGCCACCGCGTCCTCCAGCGCGGAGCGGTCGATCGGCACCGGATGCAGGCTCAGGCCGATGTCGGCGGCGTCGCGAACGGATTGGCAAGGCCCGTCGTCGGTTTCGGGGAAGGTGGTGCGCAGCGTCTCGTGCCGGGCGAGCACGTCGAGTACGGCGCGCTCCAGCGCCGTCACGTCGAGGCGGCCGGTCAGCCGCAGCACGATCGGCAAATTGTAGACGCTGTCGGCGCCGTCCTGGCTCTCGACGCGGTTGAGGAACCACAGGCGCTGCTGTGCGGGCGAGAGCGGCACCCGCTCGGGCCGTGCACGGCGGACCAGCGGGAGTCGCGGCGCCCCGGCGGCACCGAGCCGCTCGACGGCGGCGGCGAAGCCCTCCACCGTGGGCGCGTCGAACAGCGCGCGCACCGGAACGCGTACTCCCATCGCCTCACCCGTGCGGGCGCTGACCTGAGTGGCGTCCAGCGAGCTGCCGCCGAGAGCGAAGAAATCGTCGTCCAGCCCGGCCCGCTCGACCCCCAGTACCTCCGCGACCACCGCGGCGACCAGACGTTGCGCGGCGCTCACCGGCGGACGGAAGCGCTCGGCCGCGAGCACCGGGATCGGCAGGGCGGAGCGATCGAGCTTGCCGCTGGTGTTGCGGGGGAATTCGTTCAGCTCGACCACTGCGGTCGGTACCAGGTAGCTGGGAAGACGCTGAGCGACGGACGATTTCACCGCATCGAGGTCGAGCGTCGCACCGGGCGCTGCGATCACATAGCCCGTTAGGAACTCCCCCGCCGGTCCGGTGACCAGCCGCGCCGCGGCCTGGCCGACCCCGGCCGCCGCCAGCAGCGCTGTCTCGATTTCGGCGAGTTCGACGCGCCGGCCGCGGAACTTCACCTGGAAGTCGCTGCGGCCCAGATAGATCAGCTCGCCGTCGCGGCTCCAGCGCACCAGGTCGCCGGTGCGGTACATGCGGGCGCCCGGCGCGCCGAAGGGATTGGCGACGAAACGATCGGCGGTGAGGTCGACGCGGCCGTGGTAGCCGCGCGCCAGCTGCGCTCCCGCCAGGTACAGCTCGCCCTGCACGCCGATCGGCGCGGGCCGCAACCGTCCGTCCAGCACGTAGACCTGCGAGTTCCACTCCGGCTCGCCGATCGGCACTTGCGGCGAGTCCACCTCGGTGACCTCGCGGCTGGTGATGGACACCGCCGCCTCGGTGGGGCCGTAGAGGTTGTGCAGGCCCGCGTCGCACACCTGCCGGAACGCGGCGACGGTCTCCGGCGGCAGCGCCTCGCCGATGACGAACACGTCGCGCAGCGAGTCGAGTTCGCCCGGCGCGGCGTGCGCGGCGAACACCGCGAGCATCGATGGCACGAAGTCGGTGAGTGTGACGCCATAGCGGGCGACGGTCTCGGCGAGGTAGCGCGGATCGCGATGTCCGTCCGGTGCGGCCAGCAGCATGGTCGCGCCCGCTCGTAGCGGCAGGAAGTAGCCCCACAGCGAGACGTCGAAAGTGCTCGCGGTCTTCTGCAAGTAGACATCGCCGGTCCGCGGACCGTACTCCGCCTGCATCCAGGCCAGCTGGTTGGCGATCGCCTGGTGACTGACCGCCACGCCCTTCGGCTTTCCGGTGGACCCGGAAGTGAAGATCACGTAGGCGGGATGCTGCGGGTGCAGCGCGCCGTGGCGTTCGCGGTCGCCGATCTTGCCGGAGGGATAGGCGGAAAGATCGAGTTCATCCAGCTGATACACCGGAACGGAAACCGGCGCGGCCGCGTCGAAACCGCTATCGCTCGTGGTCAGGACGGCATGCGGTCGCGCGGTGCCGAGGATGTGGCCGATGCGTTCAGCCGGATGCCCTGGGTCCACCGGGACGTACGCGCCGCCCGCCCGCGCCACCGCGTACATGGCGACGACCAGTTCCACCGAGCGCGGCAGGGCCAGCACGACCAGCGCTTCCGGGCCGACGCCGATCCCGATCAGCATCCTGGCCAGCCGGTCGGCGCGGTCGGACAGCTCGGCGTAGGTCAGCCGCTCGCCGTCGGTGACCACCGCGACGGCATCCGGGGTACGGCGCACCTGCGCGTCGAAACCCTCGTGCAGGAACCGGTCGGGCACTCGGTGTCCGCTGGCGTTCCAGCTCGCGGTGACGTAGTCCAGCTCGCCCGCGTCCAGCAGCGGGAGATCCCCGACCGGCGCGTTCGGGTCGTCCACTGCCGCACGCAACAGCCGGACGAACTTCGCGGCGAACTCTCGCACCGTCGCGGCGTCGAACAGGTCGGTGGCGTAGGTGAATTCGGCGCGGTAGCTGTCGGCGACTTCGGACACCGTGAGCTGGAGGTCGAACTTCGCGAAACCGGAGTCGAAGTCGACCTGCTCGGTGTCGAGACCGGGCATGGTCAGCGCGATCGGCCCGATGTTCTGCATGAACAGCGCGACCTGGAACAGCGGATGCCGGGCGGCCGAACGCGCCGGGTTCAGCGCCTCCACCAACTGCTCGAACGGGATGTCGGCGTGCGCGAAGGCGCGCAGGTCGCGGTCGGCGGCGTGCGCCACCAAGTCGGCGAAACCGCGCGCGGCGTCCACTTCGGTGCGCAGCACGAGGGTGTTGACGAACATGCCGACCAGATCGTCGAGCGCGGCCTCGCCCCGGCCGGCGACCGGTGTGCCGATAGCGATGTCCTCGGTGCCGGACAACCGGGCCAGCAGGGCGGCCAGCGCCGCGTGCAGCACCATGAACGGCGTCGCGCGAACGCGTGCCGCGATCGTCTCGACGCCGGAGCGCAGCGCGGCGTCGACGGCGAACTCGTAGGTAGCGCCCTGATACGAGGGCGCGGCCGGACGCGGCCGATCGGCGGGCAGATCCAATTGCGCGGGCAGCTCGGCCAATTCGGCGCGCCAGAAGGCGAGCTGGCGCGCTGCCACGGACTCCGCGTCGGTCTCCGCGCCGAGGACCCGTCGCTGCCACAGCGCGTAGTCCGCGTACTGCACGGCCAGCGGAGTCCACTCCGGCCCGCGGCCGTCGCGCCGGGCGGCATAGGCCGTGGCCAGGTCGCGCATCAGGGGCACGAGCGAGACGCCGTCGGCCGCGATGTGGTGGACGACGAGCACGAGCGTGTGGTCCTCGGGTTCGCAGCGCAGCAGGCGCACCCGCACCGGGATCTCCTCCGCCACGTCGAAGCCCTGGCTCGCCGCCCGGCGGATCGCCGCGGCCAACCGCTCCCGCGGCACTTCGGCGGGCGTCAGGTCGAACACCGCGTGTACGCGTCGCACCGATTGCGCAGGCCCGTCGGCGGTCTGCGGATACACGGTGCGCAGCACTTCGTGCCTGGCCACCAGATCGGTGATCGCCGCCGACAGCGCGGCGACGTCCAGCGGGCCGCGCAAGCGCAGCGCCACCGGGATGTTGTCCACGGCGGCGGCGCCCAGCTCGCGGGCCTGATCGGTGTCGGCGCCGAACCGGTTGAGGAACCACATGCGCCGCTGGGCGGGCGAGAGCGGAACATGCTCCGGGCGCGGACCGGCCACCAGCGGCGGACGCGCCGCGGCCGGATGCGCCGACGCGGCCACCGCGGCAACAGTGGGACGATCGAAGAAATCGCGCACGTCCACGGTCGCGCCGATGGCCGCGGCGATCCGGGCGATAGCGCGGGTGGCGAGCAGCGAATTGCCGCCCAGCGCGAAGAAGTCGTCGTCCGCGCCCACGCGCGGCACGTCCAGCAGCTCGGCGAAAATCGCGGCGACCGCCGTCTCCGCCTCGGTCTCCGGCGCCCGATAAGCCGTTGTCCCGGAATCGAATCGCGGCTCAGGAAGCGCTCTGCGGTCCAGCTTGCCGTTGGCGTTCAACGGCATCGCCGCCAGCGCGACCAGCAGCGTCGGCACCATGTACTCGGGCAGCTCGCCGCGGACGGAGTCCAGGACCTCGGCGGTCTCGACCGCGTCGCCGACCACGTAGCCGATCAGATGATCGCCGCTCGCGTGCCGGTGCAGCACCACCGCCGCCTGGGTGACGCGCGGGTGGCGCAGCAGCGCCGCCTCGATTTCGCCGAGTTCGATCCGCAGGCCGCGCAACTTCACCTGGAAGTCCGTGCGGCCCAGATATTCCAGTTCCTCCGGCCCGCCCTCCACCCCGGGCGCCCAGCGCACCAGGTCGCCGGTGCGGTACATCCGCTCCCCGGCCGGTCCCTCGGGGTTCGCCACGAATCGCTCGGCGGTCAGGCCCGGCCGGGCCACATAACCGCGGGCCAGTTGCACGCCTGCCAGGTACAACTCGCCGACGACGCCGCGCGCCACCGGACGCAGGCTGTCGTCGAGCACCAGCAACTCGGTGTCGTCGGCGGCGACGCCGATCGGCA
This sequence comes from Nocardia sp. NPDC004260, assembly GCF_053603155.1. Classification (NCBI taxonomy): domain Bacteria; kingdom Bacillati; phylum Actinomycetota; class Actinomycetes; order Mycobacteriales; family Nocardiaceae; genus Nocardia; species Nocardia sp. NPDC004260. Next base: position 284,190 of record NZ_JBSGEZ010000001.1, read on the forward strand.
CGCCCGCCACGTCCGCGCCGGTCACCTCGTGCGCGGTCACGTCGACCGCCGCCTCGGTGGGCCCGTACAGGTTGTGCAACGTCGCCCCGCAGACGTCGCGGAATGCCGCGGCGGTGGCGGCCGCAAGCGCCTCACCCGAGGCGAAGACCAGCCGCAGCGAGTCCACCGCGACCGACTCGGCAACGAAGACCGCGAGCATGGACGGCACGAAATGCGCTACCGTGACCCCGCTTTCGGCGATCACGCGCGCCAAGTACGCCGGGTCCCGATGACCGTCCGGTTCCGCGACGACCAGCCGGGCGCCGACCTGCAACGGCCAGAAGAACTCCCACACCGACACGTCGAAGGTGAACGGCGTCTTCTGCAACACCACGTCGTCGGCGCGCAGCCGGTACATCCGTTGCCGCCAGCGCAGATTCGCCACGATCGCGCGGTGCGAGACGGCGACGCCCTTCGGCCTGCCGGTCGAGCCGGACGTGAAGATCACGTAGGCGAGGTCGTCGGCCGACCGGGCGACCGCGGGCGCATCCGGCGTGGGCGAGCCCGCGAATTCGTCGATCCGCAGCGGTGCGACCGCACCGCCGAAGTCGGGCTCGTCGCGCATGGTGGTCAGCACGAGCACCGGCTCGGCGACCGCGACCACGTAACCGATGCGGTCGGCCGGATGATCCGGGTCGATCGGCAGGTACGCGCCGCCCGCCCGCAGGATCGCGTACATGCCGACCAGCAGGTCGATCGAGCGCCGCACGGCCAAGCCCACCAGCGAGTCCCGCCGCACGCCGAGTTCGACCAAGTGGTGGGCCAGCGCGTTGACCCGGCCGTCGAATTCGGCGTAGGTGAGGGTGATTCCCGCGTATTCGACGGCGATCGCGTCCGGAGTCCGCCACACCTGCTCCTCGAACAGGCTCACCAGTGTCTCGACCGGCGCGGTGGTGGTCGCCGGGAGATCCGGCGCGGCCGCGAGCGCGTCGTCGAGCAGCGCGTCCAGCACCGCACCGAGCGCGCCGTCACCGGATTCCAGCAGCGCGGGCAGTCGACCGGAGACCACCACCGGAACCAGCGCCTCCGCGCCCACCCCCGCGCCCATGGCTTCGGACAGGGCCGCGAGTTCGTCGGCCAGCGCCGCGTAGGTGACGGTGAGTTGCCCATGCCGCAACGCCACGCGCTGCGGGTCCAGCCCGGCAACAATCGCGATGAGATCGGGCAGGTCGTCGATGCCGTAGCCGCGGCGCACGGCGTCTGCGTGGGTCATCAGCGGTTTCCTTCCGAATCGATTGCCGCCGCCGAGTCGGCGAGCAGCGCCTCGGCGGTGGCGGAGAGGGTCCGCAGCAAGGCCGCAAGACCGCTGCCGCCGAGTGCGGCGAGCAGACCGGGAACCAGCCCGGCGAGCGAGACATGGATCAGGGCTTCGGGTTTGGCCGCCGGGCCCATCGCCTTGGCGACGGACGCGAGCTTCGCGTCGAGCTCACCGAAGGAGACCAGCCGATCGCCGTGCTCGAACGCGGTGGCGGCGGGGACGGCCCGTGCCGTCCGGACGATCAGCGCGGGCAGGTCCGCCACCGACGCGCTGGGCCGGGGCAGCCGTTCGGCCGCGGAACGGATGTCGATCGCGCGAATGGCCACCGCCGGATCCGCGGCCACCGCCTCCAGCACCCGCAGCAAACGGTCACCGAACGCGTGCGCCGTCGGTTCGTCGAAGAGGTCGGTCGCGTAGCCGACGCACAGCTCCATACCGGCGCGCACACCGTCGGCGGCGAACTGCTCCAGCACGGTCACCTGGAGGTCGAACTTCGCCTCCGCCGACGTCAGGTCGACCGCCTCGACCGCGAGGCCGGGCAGTTCTACCTCCGCCCGCGGCAAGTTCTGAAAGGTGAGCAGTACTTGAAACAGCGGCGCGTACGAGCCCGAACGGGTGACGCCCAGCGCCTCGACCACCTGATCGAACGGGACGTCGGCGTGCGAGAACGCCGCCAGATCCCGCCGGGTGACCTGGCGCAGCAGCTCGCCGAAACTCGCACGGGGATCGACCTCGGTGCGCAACGCCACGGTGTTGACGAACATGCCGACCAGCTCGTCCAGCTCGCGGACACCGCGCCCGGCGACCGGCACGCCGACCGTGACATCACCCGCGCCGGACAGTTTCGCCAGCAGCACCGCGAGCGCGCTGTGCACCAGGGTGAACAGTGTGCCGCCGTGTTCGCGGGCCAGTCGCTCCAGGCGGACGGTGCGCTCGGCGTCGATCTCCCGGATAACGCTTGCCCCCTGCATGCTTCGCCTGGCCGGTCGCGGTCGATCGGTGGGCAGGGCGAGCAGTTCCGGCGCACCGGTCAATTCGGTGCGCCAGAAGGCGAGTTGGCGCGCCAGCAGGCTGTCGGGGTCGGCGCCGTCGCCGAGCAGCTCGTGCTGCCAGGCGCTGTAGTCGCGGTAACGGATCGCGGGCGGGGCCGAGTCCGGCGCCTGTCCGGTGGATCTGGCCAGGTAGGCGCGCACCAGGTCAGCGGTCAACGGTGCGATCGAGTATCCATCCGCACCGATGTGGTGCAGCACGACCACCAGGACGTGTTCGTCGGCGGCCAGGGTGAACAGGGCGGCGCGCACCGGCGGCGCGGAAGCGAGATCGAAGGCGGGAGACACGAAGTCCGCTATCCGCGTGTTCATTTCCGATCGGCTCACCGGAATCGATGTCAGGTCGACCGGGGACGCGGGCACGACCTCCTGGACAGGTCCGTCCTCGGTGTCCGGGTACCTGGTGCGCAGCGTCTCGTGCCGGTCGAGCACATCGCCGAGCGCCGCCGCCAGCGCCGCCGCATCCAGCCGGCCGCGCAGCCGCAGCGCCGTGGGAATGTGATAGGCCGACGAGTCCGGTGTGAGCCGGTCCAGCACCCAGATGCGCTGCTGCGCGGGCGCGAGCGGCACCGGCCCGGTATCGGCGCGACGGACCAAAGCGGGCCGGGCCATGCCGCGCTCGGTGGCCGCGATGCGTTCGGCGAGTGCGGCGGGCGTCGGGGCTTCGAACACCGCGGCCACCGCCACATGGCCGCCGAGTGCCGCGCCGAGCCGGGCCGCGAGCCGGGTGGCCATCAGGGAGTTGCCGCCCCTGGCGAAGAAGTCGTCGTCCACGCTCACCACGTCCACGCCGATGACCTCCGCGAACGCGTCCGCGACCAGTCGCTCCAACGCACCGGACGGCGCGCGGAAGGCCGCCTCGGCGAACAGCGGCTCGGGCAGCGCCGAACGATCGATCTTGCCGTTGGCCGTGAGCGGCAGCGCCGCCAGCACGACGACGGCGGCGGGCGTCATGTACCCGGGCAGTCGCGCGGCCACAACGGCGCGCAGCGACACGGCCAGGTCGGCGTACGTGACCGGATCGGCTTCCGGCACTGCGGCATACGCGATGAGCCGTGTTCCCGCGCGGTCGTCGGCCTTCGCCACCGCGACGGCCGCGGCCACCCCGGGTTGCCGCAGCAGCGCGGCCTCCACCTCGCCGAGCTCGATGCGGAAGCCGCCGATCTGCACCTGGAAGTCGGCGCGCTCGAGGTATTCCAGGGTGCCGTCGGGACGCCAGCGCACGATGTCGCCGGTGCGGTACATCCGCTCGCCGGCCGCCGCACCGAGTTCGACCGCGAACGGATCGGCCACGAAGCGGTCGGCGGTCAGCGCCGGACGGCGCCGGTAGCCGCGTGCCAGCTGCGCGCCCGCGAGGTACAGCTCGCCGGGCACTCCGATCGGCGCGGGCCGCAAGCGCGCGTCCAGCACGTAGACCCGGCTGTTCCAGGCGGGCGACCCGATCGGGACGGTGTGCTCCGGCTGAGTGTCGAGCGCGAACGCGGTGATCGACACCGCCGCCTCCGTGGGGCCGTAGAGGTTGTCCAGCGCGGTTCCGCTATGACGGCATAGGAAGTCCACGGCGGTGGCCGACGGCAGCGCCTCACCGATGGCCAGCACGTGACGCAGGGTCTCCGGCAGCGCGGCGCCCGGCTCGGCCGCCAGCAGCATGCCGATCAGGGCGGGCACCGCGTACAGCACGGTGACGCCGTGGCGGCGCAGCAACGCCCGCAGCAGGTCCGGGTCACGTTCGGCGCCGGGCGCGGTGACGATCAGCGACCCGCCGGTGACCAGCGCGGACCAGAACTCCCACACCGACAGATCGAAGGTCGCGGGCGTCTTCAGCAGCAGGCGATCGTTCGCGCCGAGGACGTATCTGTCCGCCAGCCAGGCGAGCTGATTGACGATCGCGGCGTGCGGAACCGTCACGCCCTTGGGCACGCCCGTGGAGCCGGAGGTGAAGACGACGTACGCCGGATGCTCGGGACGCAGCGGACCGACCCGGTCCGCGTCGGTGATCGCCGTCGCGGCGAGCCCGGCGACGTCGAGCCGATCGATTTCCACAACCGTGCAGTCGATTTCGAACGGGAACCCGTCGCGCGAGGTGGTCAGGACCACGACCGGCGCCGCGGTGGCCACGATGTGGGCGATCCGCTCGGCCGGGTGGTCCGGATCGATGGGCACATATGCGCCACCCGCCCGCACCACGGCGTACATCGCGACGACCAGTTCGAGCGAGCGGCGCATCGCCAGCACGACCGTCGACTCCGGTCCGACACCGGACGTGATGAGCCTGCGCGCCAACCGGTTCACCCGTTCGTCGAACTCGGCGTAGCGCAGCTCTTCGCCGGTCGTCGCGTCTACCAGCGCGACCGCACTCGGGCTGCGCGCGGTCTGCGCGTCGAACAGATCCGCCAGCGTGGCCCGCGGGACCGGCCGCCGGGTCCGGTTCCATTCGGCGAGCACCTGCGATCGGTCGGTCCCGAGCAGGTCGATGTCGCCCACCGGCAGTTCCGGCCGCGCCGCGATCGTTTCCAGCACCCGGCGCAGTTGGGCGGCGAACCGGAACGCGGTCGCGCGCTCGAACAGATCGGTGGCGTAGCCGAGGGACAGCTCGATGCCGTCGGGCGCGTCGTCGGCGTCGTAGGCGTCCACCGCGAACAGGTGCAGGTCGAATTGCGCTACGCCGTTGTCGAACTCGAACTCGCGAATCTCGAGTTCGGGCAGCCGCAGCTGTCCCCGCTCATGGTTCTGGAACGAGTAGCCGACCTGGAACAACGGGTGGCGTGCGGTGGAGCGCACCGGGTTGAGCACTTCCACCAGACGTTCGAACGGCACGGTCGCGTGTTCCAGCGCCGCCAGGTCGGCGGCCCGCGCCCGGGCCAGCAGCCCGGCGAACGACTCGCCGCCGTCGACCCCGACGCGCAGGACGAGAGTGTTGACGAACATCCCGATGACGTCGTCCAGTTCGGCGGCGCCGCGTCCGGCGACCGGCGTGCCGATCGCGATGTCACCGGCGCCCGACCACCGCGCGAGCAGCACGGCGAAAGCGGTGTGCACCACCATGAACAGCGTCGCGCCGTGCCGTCGGCCGAGGGCGGCCAGATCCGCGTGCAGCCGCGCGCCGATCGTCAGCGGAACCTTGTCCCCGCGCAGGGTCTGCCTCGCGGGGCGGGGGCGGTCGGTCGGCAGCGCCAGCTGATCCGGCAGTCCGGCGAGTGTCCGGGTCCAGAAACGGATCTCGCGGGCCGCCACCGATTCGGCGTCGTCCTCGGCGCCGAGCAAATCGCGTTGCCACAGTGCGTAATCGGCGTACTGCACGGTCAGCGGTGTCCAGTCCGGCGCAGCGCCACCACGGCGCGCGGTGTAGGCGACCATCAGATCCCGCACGAACGGTGCGATGGACGAGCCGTCGGCGGCTATGTGGTGCAGCACCGCGGCGAGCACGAACTCCGGCCGCGCGCCCGTGCGGACCACACGGAACAATCGCATCCGCACCGGAATCTCGGCGGTGACGTCGAAGGTCGTCTGCGCCAGTTCCCGGACCCGCCGCGGTAGTTCGCCTTCCGGGACATCGATCGGCCGCAGCGCCGGAGCGGTGGCGGGCTCGACGAGTTGCACCGGTTCGCCGTCGATCTCCGGATAGCGAGTGCGCAGCGCCTCGTGCCGGGCGACCACGTCACCGAGGGCGGCGCGCAACGCGGGCACGTCCAGCCGACCGGACAGCCGCAGGGCCACCGGGATGTTGTAGGCGGTGGAGGACTGGTCGAACCGATTGAGGAACCACATGCGCTGCTGCGCGGGCGAGAGCGGGACCCGCTCCGGGCGCGCCGCCGCCACCAGCGCGGGCCGGGTGCCTCCCATGGCCACCGCGCTCGCCGCCGCCGCGAGGTCCGCGACCCTGGGAGCTTCGAACAGCGCGCGCACACCGACCGTCCGGCCCAGCGCCGCGCCGATCCTGGTGACCGCTTTCGCGGCCAGCAGGGAGCTGCCGCCGAGCGCGAAGAAGTCGTCGTCGGCGCCGACGGCGCGCTCCGCGCCGAGCACTTCGGCGAACACCTCCGCCACGACCCGTTCGCTCGGCGTGGACGGCGCCCGGTAGGTGGTCGATTGGAACCGTGGCGCGGGCAGCGCGGCGCGGTCCAGCTTGCCGTTGACCGTCAACGGGATGCGCGGCAGCGGGACGATCGCGGCGGGCACCATGTGCTCGGGCAGGCGATACACCAGGGCTTGTCGCAGCGCGGCGGTGTCGACGGAGTCGTCCGCGCCGACCGCGTACGCGACGATGCGCGGTTCGTCCACCAGATCGGTGCGCACCACCACGGCCACTTCCCGGACCGCTTCGGACGCCTCGAGCAGCGCGGCCTCGATCTCACCGAGTTCGACGCGGAAGCCGCGCAGGTTCACCTGCTGGTCCGCGCGCCCGAGATACTCCAGCTCGCCGTCGGCGGTCCAGCGCGCCAGATCGCCGGAGCGGTAGGTGAGCGCTCCGTCGCCCGCGTACGGGTCCGCGACGAAGCGGCCCGCGGTCAGTGCGGGACGGCGCAAGTAGCCGCGCGCCAATTGGCCCCCGGAGACGTAGATCTCGCCGGGCACGCCGACCGGGACCGGCCGCAACCGGTCGTCGAGCAGGCGAACGGTCAGTCCGGGCAACCCGGCGCCTATCACGCCGGCCGAGCCGGTGTGCCCGTCGATTTCCCGATAGGACACGTGCACCGTGGTCTCGGTGATGCCGTACATGTTCACCAGGCGCGGCGCGTCCGGGTAGCGGGCGAGCCAACCGCCGAGGCGCTGCGGCTCCAGCGCCTCGCCGCCGAAGACGACGACCCGCAACGCGAACGCGGCGGGTTCCGGTTCGGCCAGATCGGCGGCGACGAGCTGATAGAACGCCGACGGTGTCTGGTTGAGCACGGTGACCCGCTCGGCGAGCAGCAGCTCACGGAACTGCCGCGGCGAGCGCGAGGTGTAGTAGTCGACCACCACCACCGTCGCGCCGGACAGCAGCGGTCCCCACATTTCCCAGACCGAGAAGTCGAAGGCGTAGGAGTGGAACAGGGTCCACACGTCCGCCGGGCCGAAGCCGAAGCGCCGCCGCGTGTTGTCCAGCAGCCGCAGCACGTTGCGATGCGGCACCACAACACCTTTGGGCCTGCCGGTGGAACCGGAGGTGTAGATGACGTAGGCCACGTGACCGGAGCGCAGCGGGGTGCGCCGATCCACATCGGTGACCGGCTCGCCGCCGAACTCGACGAGGTTCGGTGCGGCGACGTCGATCACCGGTCCACCGAACCAGCCGCGCGGCAACTCGGTGGCGGCCCCCGCGATCGCGCAGATCGGCCGGGCGTCGTCGAGGACGTATTCGATCCGGTCGTCCGGGTAGGCCGGATCGATCGGCAGGTATCCGCCGCCCGCTTTGAGCACCGCGAGCAGGGCGACCACCAGTTCCGCCGAGCGGGGCAGGGCGACGGCCACCAGTGTTTCCGGCCCGACGCCCGCGGCGATCAGCCGCCGCGCCAATCGGTTGGACCAGTCGTCGAGTTCGGCATAGGCCAGCGACCGTGCCCCGTCGCGCACCGCGACAGCGGCCGGGTCCAGCGCGGCGGCCCGCGCGAAACGCTCGGCCACACTGCCGGTGGCGTCCGCGACGTCGGGGCCGCCGACCGGCCACTCGTACAAAGCGCGATGCTGCTCCTCGGCGCTGAGCAACTGGATATCGCCCACGACCACGGTGGGATCGGCGGCGATGGCGGCGAGCACCTGAGTGAACCGCCTGCCGAGAACGGTGACCGACGGCGCGTCGAAAAGATCGGTGGCATACCGGATCTCGACCTGCATGCCGTCGGCGCGCCCGTCCGGGTCGTTCGACTCGAGCACGGTGAACTGGAGGTCGAACTCGGCCACCGGCGCGTCGAACTCCTGCGCGCGCACCCGTAGATCAGGCAGCTCGAGCTCGGGCAAGGCGAAGTTCTGGAAGGTCAGCGCCACCTGGAACAGCGGATGACGGTTGCGCGCGCGGGTCGGAGCGAGCATCTCGACGAGCCGCTCGAACGGCGCGTCGGCATGCGAGAGCGCGTCGAGGTCCTGGTCGCGCACCGCGTCGAGCACGGTCTCGAACCTGGCTCTGGAGTCGACGGCGGTGCGCAGCACCAGCGTGTTCACGAACATCCCGACGAGCCGGTCCAGCGCCGCGTCACCGCGTCCCGCGACCGGGGTGCCGATCGCGATGTCCGCGCCGCCCGACAGCCGGGCCAGCAGTACCGCCAAGGCCGCGTGCACCGTGCTGAACAGCGTGGTCTCCCGTTTGCGCGCCAGCTCGCCCAGCTCGCTGTGCAGGTCGGAATCGATCCGCAGGCGGTGCGTCGCACCGCGATGGGAGGAGATCGCCGGACGGGGACGGTCGGTGGGCAGTTCGAGTTGCTCCGGCAGGCCGTCCAGGGCGCCGCGCCAGTAGTCGAGTTGCCGCTCGGTGTCGGCGAGACCGGCCTGCCAGAGCGTGTAGTCGGCGTACTGCACCGGCAGCGGATCCCACGCGGGCGCTGCCCCGGCCCGGCGCGCCGAGTAGGCGGTCATCAGATCCTCGGCCAGCGGACCGAGGGAGAAACCGTCCGCTGCGATGTGGTGCAGTACCAGGGCGAGCGCGTATTCCGCCTGTGGCGCACCGTCGATCGCGAACAGCGCTGCCCGCAGCGGTGTTTCCGTGGTCAGATCGAAAGGCGCGGCCGCCAGCTCCCGAAGCTGTTCCGCCAGTGCGGTTTCGGCCACACGTATGACCGGGAGGTCGGGCGCGGACTGCGGCAGGACCAGTTGTTCCGGCCCGTCCGAGCCGTCCGGGTAGACGGTCCGCAGGATCTCGTGCCGGGCCACCACGTCGGCCAACGCCATGGTCATCGCCGCGACGTCGAGCTCACCGGCGAGGCGCAGCGCGACCGGGATGTTGTCGATCGCGGCGGCGGGCCCGGCCTGCTCGTCGGCGTGGAAGCGGTTGACGAACCAGACGCGCTGCTGGGCCGGCGACAGCGGGACGCGCTCGGGCCGCGGGCGGGGGCGCAGCGGGACGCGACCGCCGTCGCCGCGATGCGTTTCGGCGCGAGCCGCCAACGCGGCGACCGTCGGTGCGTCGAACAGCGCCCGCACCGGAATCCGGGTGTCGAGCGCGGCGTCGAGCCGGGCCGCCACCCTGGCGGCGGTGAGCGAGTTGCCGCCGAGGGCGAAGAAATCGTCGTCCAGGCCCACCCGGTCGACGCCGAGCAGCTCGCCGAACGCCGCGGCGACGAGTTTCTGCACGGGCGTCGCGGGCGCACGGAACCGCGCGGGCTCGATCGCGGGCGCCGGTAGCGCTCGGCGGTCCAGCTTGCCGGAGGCGTTGACCGGGAACTCGGGCAGCACGACGTATGCCGACGGGATCATGTACGCCGGGAGACGCCGGGTGAGCGTCGCCTCGAGCGCACCGAGATCGAGGTCCGCGCCGGACGCGGAGACCAGGTAGGCGACGAGCCGCTCGCCGGTCCCGGCGTCGTCGCGCACGACCACTACCGCCTGAGCGACTTCCTCCAGACTCGTTAGCGCCTGCTCGATCTCACCGAGTTCGATACGCAGACCACGCAACTTCACCTGGAAGTCCGTGCGGCCCAGATACTCCAGCTCACCATGCTCGGTCCACGCCGCCAAGTCACCCGTGCGATACATCCGCGCACCTGGCTCCCCGAACGGATTGGCGACGAACCGGTCGGAGGTCAGGTCCGGACGCGCCACATAGCCCCGCGCGAGCTGGACACCCGCGAGATACAGCTCACCCGCGACACCCACCGGCACCGGACGCAACCGAGCGTCCAACACCAACACCTGCGTGTTGAACACCGGCGCACCGATCGGCACCGACTCGACATCGGCATCCACGACCTCGTGGAAAGTGACGTCGACCGCCGCTTCGGTCGGGCCGTACAAGTTGTGCAGAGACGCGCCGGTCAACTCCCGCAAACGATGCGCGGGCTTGGGCGGCAACGCCTCACCGGATGCGAACACCAACCGCAGCGAATCACATCGCGCCGCAGCAGCATCCGCGATGAACACCGCCAACATCGAGGGGACGAAATGGGTGACGGTCACCTTCTCCGCACTGATCACCTCGGCCAGATAGGCCGGGTCACGATGACCGTCCGGCTTCGCGACGACCAGGCGCGCACCGACCTGCAAAGGCCAGAAGAACTCCCACACCGACACATCGAACGTCGCAGGCGTCTTCTGCAACACCACATCCGCGCCAGTCAGCTGGTAGGCGGTCTGCGTCCACACCAGACGGTTCACGATCGCCGCATGCGAAACCACCACACCCTTCGGACGACCCGTCGAACCCGACGTGAAGATCACATACGCCGCATTCGACGGCGTGAGCGTCCCGAGACGATCCGCGTCGGTCAGCGGTTCGCCGGAATAGTCCCCGGTATCGAACAGGTCGACGTCCAGCACCGCCCACATCCCGGCGGCCCGCCCGGACAGGTCGAGCCCGTCCTCGGAGCGGCTCAGCACACACACCGGCCGCACCGTCCGCAGCATGTCGGCGATCCGCCCGGCCGGATGCTCCGGATCGATCGGAACGTAGACTCCCCCGGCCGCCAGCACCGCGTACAGGGCCACCACGAGATCGACCGACCGCCGCATGCCCACCGCCACCGGCTGGTCCGGCCGCACGCCGACGGACACCAGCAGCCTGGCGAGCCGGTGCACCCGGCTCGCGAACTCGGCGTAGGTGAGCGAGGCACCGTCGAAGGTCACCGCGAGCGCCTCGGGCGTCCGCGCCGCCTGCGCCTCGAACAGCGACACGAGCGTCGCGGCCGGATCCACCGGGTGCCCGGTGGCATTCCAGGCGCTCAGGATGCGGGCACGTTCCCCTGGGCTGAGCAGGTCGATCGCGCCGACGGGCACTCTCGGGTCGGCGGCCACCGCGTCGAGCACCCGGCGCAAACGCAGGGCGAACGACGCGACGGTAGCCGAATCGAACAGATCGGTCGCGTATTCGAAGACCGCGGCGAGACCGGAACCGTCCGCCGTCTCCGTCACCGACAGGTGCAGATCGAATTTCGCCGTTCCCATGTCGATGTCGAGTCCGGAAACGGTCAGGCCGGGCAGCTCGAGATCGGTGCGCGCGGTGTTCTGCAAGTCCAGCATCACCTGGAACAGCGGATGCCTGGCCGCCGACCGCTCCGGCGCGAGCACCTCGACCAAACGCTCGAACGGCGCGTCGGCGTGGGCGAATGCGGCCAGGTCGCGCTCGCGCACCGCCGCGACCAGGCCGGTGAACGTCAACTCGGGCCGCACATCGGCGCGCAGCACGACGGTGTTGACGAACATGCCGACGAGCTCATCGAGCGCACGCTCGCCGCGACCGGCCACCGGGGTGCCGATCACGATGTCCTGCTGCCCGGTCAATCCGGCCAGCAGCGTGGTGAACGCCGCGTGCAGCACCATGAACAGCGAGGCGTTCGCGCTGTCCGCGATCTCGCGCAACCGCCGCCGCGTCGCGGCATCGATGGTGAAGACGTGGCGCGCGCCGCGACCCGACGCGACGGCCGGGCGCGGCCGATCGGCGGGCAGCGTCGTCACGTCCGGCAGACCGGCCAATTCGCCCCGCCAGAACCGGATCTGCTCGGCCAGCATCGCATCCGGGTCGTCCTCGGAGCCGAGGACCTCCCGCTGCCACAACGCGTAGTCGGCGTAGTGGACGGTCAGTGGCGTCCAGTCGGGTGCGCCGCCCGCACGGCGAGCGTCGTAGGCGCGCATGAGATCGCGGGTGAGCGGTGCCAACGACCAACCGTCGGCGCTGATGTGATGCAAAGCGACGACGAGCACGTGCTGCTCCGCGCCGAGGCGCAGCAGGGCGAGGCGCACCGGCGGCTCGCGATCGACCAGGAAGGGCGTGGCCACCAGTTCGCGAATCCGCTCCGTCAGCCGCCGCTCGTCGACCGATTCCGCGACCAGCCCGACCGGCGCCTCCTCGACTGGGAGCACCAGTTGATACGGAATACCCTCCGCCGCCGGGTAGACCGTGCGCAGCGACTCGTGCCTGGCGAGCACGTCGACCACCGCGTCCGCCAGGGCCGTCTGATCGAGCGCGCCGCGCAACCGGATGGCGGCGACCAGATTGTCCGCCACCGAGGCCGCGTCGAACTGGTTCAGGAACCACATGCGCTGCTGCGCGTAGGACAGCGGGATCAGTGTTGGGCGCGCCCCGGCGACCAGCGGCGCCCGTCTACGCGCCCGGCCGCCGGACAGGTCCGCGGCCAGCGCCGCCACGGTCGGGAACTCGAACAGCGCCCGCACCGGCACTTCGGTGTCCAGCGCGTCCGCCAAGCGGGCCGCGATCTGCGTGGCGACCAGCGAATTCCCGCCCAGCGCGAAGAAATCGTCGTCCGAGCCGACCGGGTCGACGCCGAGAACCCGCCCGAACACCGCGGCGACGGTCCGCTCCACCGGCGTGCGGGGCGCGCGGAAAGTCTTCGTGACCGGCGCCGGGTCGGGCAGCGCCTTGCGGTCCAGCTTGCCCGACGGAGTCAGCGGCATCGCGGTCAGCGGGACGCACGCGGTGGGCACCATGTACGAGGGCAGCACCGGGCGCAGCCGCTGCTCCAGCTCCGCCGCGAGCCGATCGGGGGCGATCGCGCCGACCACGTAGGCGGCCAGCGTCTCGCCGGAGGGCTGCGCGACGACCCGCACGGCCGCCGCCCGCACGTCGGCCATGGCGAGCAAGGCGGCCTCGATCTCGCCGAGCTCGATTCGCTGCCCACGCAGCTTCACCTGGAAGTCGCCGCGGCCCAGGTACTCCAGCGCGCCGTCGCGGCGGCGGCGCACCAGATCCCCGGTCCGGTACATCCGGCTGCCCGTCGGTCCGTACGGGTCGGCGACGAAACGCTCCGCGCTCAGGTCGGCCCGGCCGAGGTAGCCGCGCGCCAGTTGCACGCCGGACAAGTACAACTCGCCGACCACGGCGTCCGGAACCGGTCGCAACCGGTCGTCCAGGACCATGGCACGGCTGCCCGGCACCGGACGCCCGATCGGCGCCGGACCGCTCGCGGCCGGGTCGACCGGGGCGTACGTGGCGTGCACGGTGAATTCGGTGGGCCCGTAGAGGTTGTGCAGCCGCGCGGGGCTCACCGCGGCGAACGTGGCGGCGGCCTCACCGGTCATCGCCTCCCCCGCGACCAGCACGGTGCGCAGGGACGCGATCGCGGCCGGCGCTGCGGCGTCGGCGAACACCGTGAGCATGGACGGAACGAAGGAGGTCATCGTCACCCGGTGCGCGGCGATGGTCGCGGCGAGATACCGGGGATCGCGGTGCCCGTCGTGGTCGGCGACCACGATCCGCGCGCCCCGGGTGAGCGGCGCGAACAGCTCCCACACCGACACGTCGAAGGTGGCGGGGGTCTTGAACAGCACGACGTCGTTCGCGTCGATCCGGTATTCGTCCGCGATCCACCTGACCTGATTGACCGCCGCGTCATGCTGCACCGCCACGCCTTTGGGACGGCCGGTCGAACCGGAGGTGAAGATGACGTACGCGGTACCGGAAGCGCGCAAGGGGGCGAGACGATGCGCGTCGCCGACCGGCGCGGCGGAGTATTCGGCGACCTCAGGGGCGTCGGCCGTGAGCACCGGCGTCGCGGGTAGCTCCGCGAGCGCGCATCGATCGGCGAATTCCCCCGCCTCCTCCCGGGATCGGGTCACTACGCACACCGGGCGGGCCGCGGCGATCACCTGCGCGATCCGGGCCGCAGGCTGGTCCGGGTCCACCGGCACGTACCCACTGCCCGCGGTCAGCACCGCGTACGCGGCCACCACGAGATCGACCGAACGCGGCATGCCGAGCACGACCAACCGCTCGGGCCCCACCCCCGCGGCGATCAGCCGACGCGCCAGCCGGTTGACCGCGCCCGCGAACTCCGCGTAGGTCAGCCGCCGCTCGGCGTCGAGTACCGCGACCGCGTCGGGGGTGCGCCGCGCCTGTGCCTCGAAGGCGGTGAGCAACGTCTCCGCCGGGTCCTGTGCGCCCGCGACGGCCTGCCCCGCCGCGAGTGCGCGCGCTTGCTCGTCGCGGTCCAGGAGAGGCAGATCGCGCACCGCGATCGCGGGATCGGCGGTGATCGCCCACAAGAAGCCGATCAGCCTGCCCGCGTAACCCGCGATGGTGGCTTCGTCGAAGAGATCGGTGGCGTAGGTGAATTCCGCGGGAACCCCCGCCGGTGCCGAACCTTCCCCGAGTCCGGCACCGGCGGCGTTCTCGGTGACCGTGAGCTGGAGATCCAGCTTGGTCACTCCGGTATCCAGGGTACTGGTGGCGACCGACAGTTCGGGCAGTTCGAAAGCGATTGCCTCGGCGTTGTCGAAGGCGAGCAGCACCTGGAACAACGGGTGACGCGCCTGCGAGCGCGGCGGATCCAGCGCCGCGACCACCCGCTCGAACGGCAATTCGGCACGGCCGAAGGCGGCGAGGTCATCCTCGCGGACCCGCGCCAGCAAGGCGGTGAAGGGCTCGGCGGCGTCCACCCGGGTGCGCAGTGCCAGGGTGTTGACGAACATGCCGATCAGGTCGTCGAGCGCGCGGTCGCCCCGACCCCCGACCGGGGTGCCGATCACGATGTCGTCGGTGCCGGACAGCCGCGCCAGCAGCGCGGCCAGTGCGGCGTGCGTCAGCATGAAGGTCGAAACGCCGTGCGCGCGGGCGAGTTCGTTCATCCGGGCGACCAGGTCGCCGGGGAACTCGAAACCGAACACCGCGCCACGGCCGGAGGCGACCGCGGGGCGGGGCCGGTCGGCGGGCAGGTCGAGCTGGTCGGGCGCGCCCGCCAGCGCGTCGGTCCAGAACGACAGCCGATCGGCCGCGAACGAATCGTCCGCGGAGTCCAGCAACTCGTGCTGCCAGAGGCTGTAGTCGGCGTACTGCACCGGCAGCGGGGCCCATGCGGGCGCGCTGCCGCCGCGGCGCGCCCCGTACGCGGTCATCACGTCGCGGGCCAGCACGCGCAGCGACAGCCCGTCCGCGGCGACGTGGTGCAGGACCAGCGCGAGGGCGTGACTGCCGTCGTCCACCGCGAAGATCCGCGCCCGGATCGGGATCTCACGTTCCAGATCGAAACCGCGGGCGGCGAACGCGCGCAGCCGCTCGTCGAGGTCGGCGGCGCCGATCGCCTCCGGCGCGGCGGCGATCGGCGCCACCGACAACACGACCTGCCGCGCCGCGAGCCCCGCGCCGTCGCCGGGCAGCAGCGCGGGGAAGATCGTGCGCAGCACTTCGTGCCGGAGAACCAGATCATCGAGCGCCTGCCGCAGCGCGGTGACGTCCACCGCACCGCGCAACCGCACCACGAACGGCATGTTGTAGCTCGCGCCGGCCCGCTCGAACCGGTTGAGAAACCAGATGCGCTGCTGCGCCGGAGAAAGCGGAACCAGCGGCGGCCGTGGCCGTGCCCGCAGCTGCGCGACCAAGGACGCGCCGCCGGATCCACCGGCCCGCTCGACGAGCCCGGCAAGTTCGGCCACCGTGCAGGCGGCGAACACGTCGCGGACTCCGAGCGGGCAGTTCAGGTCGGCGGACAGCCGCGCGGCGACCTGCGTGGCCACCAGACTGTTTCCGCCGAGTGCGAAGAAGTCGTCGTCGCGACCGACCAGCGCGTTACCGAGCACTTCGGCGAACACCCGCGCGACCGCCCGTTCCACGGGGGTGGCGGGCGCGGTGTAGCCCGTCGAAGCCCTGCTCGGGGCAGGGAGAGCGGCGCGATCCAATTTTCCGGACGCGTTCACCGGCAATGTGTCGAGCACCACGTAGGCGGCGGGCACCATGTACCCGGGCAGCGCCTCGGCCGCCGCGGCGCGCAGCCGCTCCGGACGCACCGCGCCGGGCTCCGCCGCCACGACGTAGGCCACCAACTGCTCGCCGACCCCCGCGTCGTCGCGCACCACGACCACCGCGCGGGCCACCGCGTCCACCCTGGCGAGCACGGCCTCGATCTCGCCGAGTTCGATGCGCAGACCGCGCAGCTTCACCTGGAAGTCCGTGCGGCCGAGATACTCCAGCTCGCCCTGCGTGGTCCAACGCACCAGGTCACCGGTGCGATACATCCGGTTCCCCGCCTGTGCGAGCCCGCCGAACGGATCGGCCACGAACCGCGCCGCGGTCAGTTCCGGTCGAGCCACGTAGCCCCGGGCGAGCTGTACCCCCGACAGATACAGCTCACCCGGCGCCCCGACCGGCACCGGCCGAAGCCGCGAGTCGAGAACATGGAGCCTGGTGTTGAACACCGGCGCGCCGATCGGCACCGAGAGGGTATCGGTGTCGGCGACTTCGTGAAAGGTGACGTCGACCGCTGCTTCCGTCGGACCATACAGATTGTGCAGGCGAACGCCGGTCATGGCGCGCAGCCGCTGGGCGAGCGCGGCGGGCAGCGCCTCCCCGGAGGCGAACACCGTGCGCAGCGGCGTGCGGAACGCGGCATGCCGATCGGCGAGGAACGCCGCGAGCATCGAGGGCACGAAATGTGTCGTGGTGACGCCGTATTCGTCGATGACCCGGCGCAGATAAGCGGGATCGCGGTGCCCGTCCGGCTGGGCGAGCACCAGCGTCGCGCCGATCTGCAGCGGCCAGAAGAATTCCCACACCGACACGTCGAATGTGGCCGGAGTCTTCTGCAGCACAACGTCTTCCGCCGATAGTCGGTAGGTCTGCTGCATCCACACCAACCGGTTGACGATCGCGCGGTGGGTAATGGCGACGCCCTTGGGCAGACCGGTCGATCCGGAGGTGAAGATCACATACGCCGGATGCTCCGGCCGCAAGGCCGCGACTCGTTCCCGGTCCCATATCGGCCCCGCCCCGACCGTCTCGTCGGCTCGGTCCACCCGCACCACCGGCAGACCGGACAGTTCCGGCGGCCGCTCGTCCCCGGCGATCAGCACGCAGGCCGGACGGGCCGTGGCCAGGATGTGCGCGGTGCGCTCGGGCGGATGATCCGGATCCAGCGGCAGATAGGCGCCGCCCGCGGCGAGCACCGCGTACATCGCGACGACCAGCTCCGGCGAGCGCGGCAGGTGCAGCGCCACCAGCGTTTCGGGCCCGACGCCGAGCGCGATCAGCGTGCGGGCGAGCCGATTGGCGCGCGCGGCGAGTTCGCGGTAGGTCAGGTCCGGCGCACCGGCGGCCCGCAGCGCCACCGCGCTCGGCGTGCGGGCCGCCTGCGCCTCGAACATCGACACCAGCGTCGCCACGGGAGCGAAGGCCACGGAGCGACCCGGCAGCTGCGCTTCCACGTCGAAACCCGTCTCGTTCCAGATCCGGGTGCTGACCTCGAGTTCCAGCTCGGTCGCGACTTCCACGGAGGCGAGCGCGATGTCCGGCTCGGTGGCGACCAGGCGCTCCAGATAGCGGAGGAACCGGGCGTGCTGCCTGGCTACGTCGTCGGCGGTGTACAGGCGCGGATTGGCCTCGAAGTCGACGTGCACCCGATCCCGGTCGCCGTAGTAGACGTTGAGACTCAGGTCCTCGACCGGACCGGTGGACAACACGTGGTATCGCCCCACGGTGGCGCCGAGGGTGAGATCGCTGCGGAACAGCATGATGTTGGCCAGCGGGCCGAACAGCCCGCGATGCGCCGTACCGGCGGCGCGCTCGGTGTCGCGCCGGATGTCCTCGTGACGGTAGCGCTGGTGACGCAGCGCCCCCGCGACCTCGACGCGGGTGGCGCGCAGCAACGCGCCCCAGCTGCCGTCGACCGGCAACCGCAGCGGCACGATGTTCGACAGCATGCCCGCCGAGCGCCGCAGCGCCGCGGTGGTGCGCGCGGTCACGGGCAGGCTCAGCACCGCCTCGTCCCGGTCGGTCAGTCGTCCGAGGTAGGCGGCGAATGCCGCGAGCAGCACCACGGCGAGCGTCGAATCCTGGCTCGCGGCAAGCGCGTTCATCCGTTCGACGAGTTCCGGCGTGAGCGCTCGCCCGGCGATCAGGTTGGTTGCGCCACGGGGCGCGGAGCGACCGGCGAGGCTGGTCGCGCCGTCCAGCCCGGCCACCCGCTCGGCCCAGTGCGCGCGATCGGACTCGAACCGGGGGCTGCTGCGGTAGGCGAGTTCGGCCTGCGTCAACGAGGCGAGCGTCCCCGGTCGCACGGCCTCGGGTTCGGTGCCGAGCACCCGCGCTGTGTACCGCTCGGCCACCCGCGTGGTGTTGGTGAGCGCGCCGTAGCCGTCCAGCACGATGTGATGGGCTCGCAGGTACCAGAAGTACCGTCGCTCGGCGACGCGCAATACGGCGCCCGCGAACAGCCGGTCGGTGCGCAGGTCGACCGGAGCGCTCGCGTCCGCGCGCATCCAGGCGTGCGCCGCGGCCGCCGGGTCGGCCTGGTCGCGCAGGTCGATCAGCGGAATGTCGACCGAGAGGCCGAAGTCGACGTACTGGTGCGGGATGCCGCCGGATTCCCCCAGCCGCACCAGCACCGACTCGTACTCGCGCGCCGCCTCCACCGTGACCTCTTGCAGCAGAACGGCATCCAACTCGCCGTGCACGTCCACGTACTGCGCGACGTTGATCGGCGCGTCCGGTTCGAGCAGCTGCGCGTACCAGACGCCGAGCTGCGCGGGCGCCAGAGCGAACGGTTCGGGTGCGATCCGGGACGACTCCGGCTCGACGGAACGCGGCGGCAACGCGCTGGACCCACCCAACTCCGTATCGTGCACCAGAGCCTCCTACTCGGCGGAACAACGGCTGTCCGAACGCTTTCGAGCAGCACGAACAAGCCGCTGCACCCGGCTGCCCAGCCCGGGCGCATGGCGTCGACCACCACGTGCGATTCGATGAGAGCGCGAGCGGTGCTCGGGCACGCTCGCGCGGAAAGCCGCCAATCCTCCAACGTCATCGCCGTGGAGCGGGCGCCACGGCTATGTCAGCTACGTCACACGGTCGTGATCCGTGCATTGCGAACATTAGGCGCTTCGTTAATAAAAAGGAACAATTTGCACTAAAAACTTCTGGACGCTTGTCCAACGCGGCTACCAGGGCCGGAAGTCCAGGGCAAAGCGTAATGCGCGATCACATTCGACCGCGGCGACGCCGATGGCTGTGCAGACTATGAGCCGAAACGTTGCATTCGCGTTGCATCGGCGCCGAGGCGGCGATCCAGTACCCGGATCTTGGCCTCGATCTGCGCATACAGCGGCGAGTCGCGGTCAACCGTGGCCCGGTAGGCCGCCCACGCCGCGGCGTCGTCGCGCCCCTCCGGACACGCGGTCCACCGGCGCAGCAGCGCCACGTCGCCCGAAGCCAGCACCGCGGTGCGCAATCGAACCCGCAGTTCGTCGCGAATGTCGATGATGCCGGGCGCGGTCGAACGCGGCAGCACCGGCCCGGCATAGAGCCGTAATGCGGAATCGACATCACCGGAGTCGAGCGCCGCGCGCAACGCCTCCACATCGGTTGCGACCGGAACGCGCAAACGGTAAGGCCGCGAACCGAACACGGTCGGACCGACCACCGCACGCAACCGGGACACGGCCGCGCGGATGGTGCCGTTGTCCAGATCGGTGTCGTCGAGCAATAGCGCGAGATGATCGGCGCCGAGTCCCTCCGGATGTTCGGCCAGCAGCAGCAGGATCTCGGCATGCCGCTGCGACAGGGGCACTCGATCATCCGCGACGCTCAGTTGCGGCTGACCGAGGCCGAGCACGTCGAGCGCGAGCCTGCCCGCCGGGTGCGGCTGCGCCGGGTCACGCCTGCCGCGACCGTCGGTCCGACGCTCGCCGGAGCGCATCGCGGTGAGCAGCAGGTCCATCTCCGCGGCCGTGGCGGTGGCTTTGATCAGGGCGAGAATCTCCGGCTTGGCCACCCGGACGCCGCCCGCAATCATCAGCACTCCGACCAGCCTGCCATCCGGATCGTGCACCGGGGCCGCGGCTCCGGTGATCTGGTGCATCCGGTGCAGGAAGTGCTCCGGGCCGTGGATCCACGCGGCGCGCCCGGTACGCACCACCAGGCCGACCGCGTTCGTCCCGATGCGGCGCTCGCTCAGGTCGTCACCGGCGCGCAGGCCGATCTCCGCGGCGGCCGCGACCTGTTCGTCACCACCGTGCACCGAGAGCACCCGGCCGAACTGATCGGCCACCACGACGATCAAACCTGTTCTGGCCGTGTCCTGTACGAGCAATGTGTCGATCAGCGGCATCAGCGCGGCGATCGGATGGGCCTGGAGATAGCGCTGCAGATCGGCGCCGCGCAGACCGCGGCCGTCGACCGCGTCCATCGGATCGACCCCGCCGCGCAAGCTGCGCAGCCAGGACTCCAGCACGGCGGGACGCAGCAGACCGGCGAGGCGGGCAAGTTGATCGCCACCCGCGCCGAGATATCCGTGCGCCTGCGCGGCGTAGACTTCGAGCGCACCCAGTTGGGCGCCCGGCTCCACGCCCGGCCGTGGGGGTCGCCCACCTGCGATGTTGCTGACCATTTGCCTTTCTTTCCGCCCCAAACTGTACCGGCGCATTCAGGGCGGGAACGGCCGATGTTCGGCTTTGTCCGCCAGGTCACACCCGGTGCGTATCCCGGCAAATTGTGACCGAACCGTCTTTCACTTCACGAGTACAGGTGTGCGGCCGCCTTTTCCGCGATCACCATGGTCGTGGCCTGCGGTCCACGACCGAGCGGCACCGGCACCACGGACAGATCCACCACGGACAACCCGGTAACTCCGTGCACCCGGCAGCGCTCGTCCACCACGGCGGCCGCATCGTTTTCCCGGCCCATTCGACAGGTTCCGGACAAATGTTGCGAAGTGGCGAGATTCGCGCGTAACCAGGCATCGAGATCCGCGGACCGCGGAATCGGATCGACCGGCCGCGCGTTCATTCGTCGCAGCAGGCCGCCCGCGGTCGCCACCGCGTCCCGTAATCGGGCGCGATCCTGGTCGGCGGTCAGGTAGCGGTAGTCGATCAGCGGCGCGGCGCCGGGGTCGGCCGACCGCAGGCGGAGCACGCCGGAGGATCGCGGCCGCATCAGCGTGACGCCGAGCCTGCGCACCCCGGGTGTGAACGACACGGCGTACGGCCGGATTTCGACATCGTCCACCTCGAGCACCGTCTCCAGCGGCACGCTCGGCGGTTCGGCCAGGTGCAGCAGATAGGAGATGCCCACTTCCGGATGGTCGCTGAGCCAGGAGCCCACCGGGGCGGCGTGCACGACCGGGATGCCGAGGGGGCGCAGCCGTTCCGGGTCGCCGATGCCGGAGCGCAACAGCAGCGTGGCCGACTCGATCGCGCCCGCGCAGAGCACGATCCGGTCGGCCCACTCGATGCCGCTCTCGCCATCGCGTACGTACTCCACGCCGACCGCACGGGTTCCGTCGAAGCGGATGCGCGTGACCGCCGTTTCCCCTGCGACGGTCAGATTGGGGCGGGCCAGCGCGGGCAGCAGATAGCCGATCGACGGGCCGATGCGCCTGCCTCGGTCGCAATTGCACGGCACCGCGCCCACCCCCTCCCCGCTTTCTGGGGCATTGAGATCGGGCACCTCGGCGAACCCGGACGCGAGGCAGGCCTCCGTGAACGCCGCGCTGACCGGTGCGGGATCCGAGCTGCGCACCACGGGAATCGGGCCGCGGTCGCCATGCCAGGGCTGTTCGCCGAAGTCGAGGTCGCGCTCGATCCGGCAGTAGAGCGGAAGCACGGAATCGAACGACCAGCTGTCCGAGTCGCCGAGTACCCGGCTCCAGGCGTCGAAATCCGCCACCGTGGCGCGGACGAAGTAACCGCCGTTGACCGCCCCCGAGCCGCCGATCACCTTGCCCCGCACAATGGTTGCCGGCACCGGCGGGTCGTCGGCGAGGATCACCTCGTAACGCCACAGCCACGGGGCCTCCGGACCGATCGGCAGCGACGCGGCGTCCAGCAATTCGGCGGGCATCGCGTCGCGACTGGTCCACATCCGACCGGCTTCGAGCAGCCGCACCGTATGCGCGGGATCGGCGCTCAATCGCTCCGCGAGGACACACCCGGCGGTCCCGCCCCCGACGATGAGCGTGTCGGCCATTCGGACTCCCGTTCAGTATCTCGGCGCGGTCCGCGTCGCCGGACGGCGGCGCGGCGAGGGTGCGGGCAAGATCCAGGTCATCGCGGGTGCTTCAGGTCGATCAATGGGACGGTGTGGTGGGTTTCAGCGCTTCCACGCTGCGCGCGCGGAACGCGCCGAGCCACAGGCCGGTGCCGTAGGCGATGTCGTCGAGACGCTTGTAGACCGTGTAGCGGACGGGATCGAGGCCGCCCGAGTCGCGGTGGGTGAACCAGTCGGCCAATCCGTCCGCGACGGCCATGGTGATCGCGATGCGCCGCACCCGACGGGAGAAGAACATCGCCAGCACCGTGATCGGCCAGTAATGCCTGCACATCGCCGAGGCCAGACGCCACAGTCCGGCGAAGAAGCCGCGCGCCAGATAGATCGCGGCGATCCGGGTGGAGTTGTCCAGCCCGGCGAAGACGCGGCGCAACCGGGCCAGCGCGGTGATCAGGGTGACGATGCCGCCGAACAGTCCCCACTTGGTGAGCGTCGCGAACAGGAACGCGGCCAGCAGCGTCCAGGACGGCACCGACAACGGGGACACCGTTCCCGCGTGCCGCTCGCCCAGCGGCGCCGCGCCGGTGCCGTAGAACAGCTTTCGGCCGAACCACGCGCGGAAGCACACCCGGTGGTCGTGCGCCACGTGGGCCGCGGGCTCGTAGCGCAGCCGCCAGCCCGCCCGCTCCAGCCGCCAGCACAGGTCGACGTCCTCGGCGACGTGCATCGACTCGTCGAAGCCGCCTTGCTCCAGCAGCGCCCTGCGCCGCGCCAGCAGCGCCGCGCTCGGCACGTAGGACACCAGCCCGCGCGAGTGCACCGCCGCCTCGCGCCTGCCCAGGTCGAGTGAGGAGCGGGTGTGCTCGTAGCGCGCCAGCGCGTTGGACTCCGGGTCCAGCGCGACGATCCGCGGGGCGACCAGCGCCACCCCGGGGTCGCTGAAATGGCCGAGCATCACTTCCAGCCATCCGCTGCGCGGCACCACGTCGGAATCCAGGAATGCGACGAAGTCGGTTGTCGCCGCCCGCAAGCCGGCGTTGCGCGCGGCCGCGGGCCCCTGCTTGCGGTCGTGCCGCAGCACGGTCACCCGGCACCGGGTGCCACGGTTGCGCGGTATCCGCACCGGCTGGTCGGACCCGTCGTCGACCACGATGACGTTGTGCCCGCGCAACGCGGCGAGCAGCCGCGCCAGTCCTTCGGCGTTGTTGTGCAGCGGCACGATGACGGTGACGTCCTCCGGCGACGGCAGCAGCCGGGGGCGGGGGTTGGCCACCCCGGAGTCGAGCAGCCGTCTGGCAACGACAGCGGACTTCGGGCCGGTCACCTCCAGGTACCCGTCGCCGATCATCTCGGCGGCCTCCGGGGCAAGTCGCAGCAACCTGGCCGGCGAACCGCCGATCAGAACCCGCCCGCCGGAGTATGCGCGTACCCGGGGATCGATCCGCACCCCGAATCCATCGGGCAGGCGATCATGGCGCATTCCTGGCATGCTAGGCGGAGTTTCGCGGGTAGACATCAACAGTCCGGAAAAAACGGCAGATTTCCGGGCGAAACCGGCCCGCCACCGGAACGGTCGCGCGCCGCACCCGATGCCGAGTGTTCGCTCGCACCCGTTTCCCAGCATCCGGCAACAGGGCGGCTATCTCCCGGTCGACGGCCGGACGATAGCCACACCCCTGCTCTCAGCATACTTTTGGCAAACTTCATGGCTTCACGCCAGCGGGCTCTCGTCGCAGGCCCGCGCCGGGCGGCGTTCCGGCGTGAATCCGGCCGGGCGCGTCGCGCTCAGCGTCAGCGGAACCGGTCCGCTCTTGCGCCCGCCCGCGCGCGGGGCGCCCCGGCGGGAATGGTCGACCGACGAACGCGGGATCATCCGCGCCGTATCGGCCAGTGCCGCTTCGCCGTACCCCTGGACGCACTCCGGATCAGGCCCGTCGGCGGGCAGCCCGGTGAAGAACTTCGCCGCCATGCAGCCGCCGCGGCAGGCGTCGTAATGGCTGCACGACGCGCACGCGCCGCCGCCACTGGGCTCCCGCAGCTCCCCGAACAACTCCGAGGACCGCCATACGGCCCCGAAACCGCCGTCGGCCACGACGTTTCCGGCGTGGAACCGGTCGTGGATGGCGAACGGGCAGGCATAGACGTCACCCACCGGGTCGACCAGACAGACCACCCGGCCCGCGCCGCACATGTTCAGCCCCGGCAGCGCCGCACCGAACGCCGACAGGTGGAAGAACGAGTCGCCGGTGAGCACGCCCTCCCCGTTGCGCAGCAGCCAGTCGTAGAGGACACGCTGCTGATCGGGCGTGGGATGCAAGTCGTCCCACACGTCCGCACCCCGGCCCGACGGCCGCAACCTGGTCAAACGCAAGGTGGCGCCGTACCTTTCGGCGATGGCGCGGAACTCGTCGAGCTGCGTGATGTTGTGCCTGGTCGCCACCACCGACAGCTTCGCGTCCCGGAAACCCGCCGCGGCGAGATTCTCCAGCGCGCGAATGGCCATGGCGTAGGAGCCGGGGCCGCGCACGGCGTCGTTGACCTCGGCGTCGGCGCCGTCCAGCGACACCTGCACGTCGACGTAGTCACTGGCGGCCAGCCGGGCCGCGACCTCGGGCGTGATCCGGACTCCGTTGGTGGAGAACTTCACGCCCACATGGTGCGCGGTCGCGTAATCGACCAGTTCCCAGAAGTCCGGGCGCACCGTGGGCTCGCCACCGCCGATGTTCACGTAGAACACCTGCATACGCTCGAACTCGTCGATCAGCGCCTTGCACTGCTCGGTGCTCAGCTCACGCGGGTCCCTGCGCCCCGAAGACGACAGGCAGTGCACGCAGGACAGGTTGCAGGCGTAGGTGAGTTCCCAGGTCAGACAGATCGGCGCGGCGAGACCGGACTCGAAGCGGTCCACCAGGCGAACCGCCGCGTCCGACGGCGGGACCACCCCCGCCGTCGACGGCGGCGCCGTGGCCGCGCTCGCGACGGAGGGCGCCGTCGGTGCGCCGGCCGGCGCACCGATGATCATGTCGGATTCGGCGAGCTGTGTCAGCGCTTTGACGTAAGCCGCGGCGTTCTTCTCCGGCACGCCCGCCGCGCGCAGGGCGGTGCGCGCCGACGTGTGCTCCGGCAGCGACCGGACGATCTCGACGATCCGCGGACTCTTCAGGAAGGAGAGCTTGCGCGTGCCGAAGTGGTAGAGCAGCGCGCCGAACGGCTCCGGACGCAGCGCCACTCGCGGATGCAGCTGCCAGCGGGTATCGAGATCGAGCATCGTCATCGACCGCCCGTCAGTAGACGCCGCACATGCCGTCGATGGACACCTCTTCGATGAGGCTCTCCTCGACCAGCGGCGCTTCTTCGGCCGACCGCGCGGCGGCGGCCTCCATCCGTCCGGTGTTGTCGGTGTCTGCGTGTCCGGTGGACCCGTATTCCGGCATGGCTACCTCCGCGAGGACGATCCGTGTGCGAACTGCCCGGTGCAGTTCGTGCTCACACAATAACGTCATAAACTGACAAAAGAACAGGTTTCACTTATCCGGCGATCCGCGAGGTACCCGGCCTCCGCGCGCGCCGAGCGAGGAGCCGATTCCACCGCGAGCCGAGTGGAACAGGCGGCGACGCGACCTGCGCCCGGCGCTCTAGACTGCGGGTGGCAAGCAACTGAACAGAATGTGACGGGCAGCACGCCCGCAGTGGTAGAGGTGGCATGGGAGTCGGACGAATGCAGGCGAACGGGGGCGGCGGCACACAGCGGTGCGCGCACCAGGCCCGGAGGCGGAAGCTTGCGTAACCACGGAGGGCCCGCGAGCACCACGAATCGAACACTGTCGGAGTCCGAGATCGTCGAGGCCGCGCTGCGCGTCGTCCGCGAGGACGGCGTGGAGAAACTGTCGATGCGGCGACTGTCCCGCGAACTCGGCGTCTCCCCGATGGCGCCCTATTACTACGTCGCCGACAAGCGCGAGCTGCTCGACCTCGTCGCGAGCGCGGCACTCACCGGAGTGCGCACGCCACCGGCCGAATCCGGCACGTGGCAGCATCGGCTGCGCGCTCTCGTCGACCAGATCGACGAGAAGTTGCGCAAGCATCCCGGCCTCGGCGACATCCTGATCGAGCAGATGCTGGGCAAACAGCTGGACCTGATCGCCGCGATCATGGACATCCTCGACGACGCGGGGTTCGGCGATCGCAATATCCTCGCCGCCTACGCCACCATCCACACCTACCTGTTCGGCCGCAGCCGGGTGAACCCGCGCGACCGCTCCGCGCCGGCCGATGTCACGCTGCCACCGGTTGTCGAACGGGCCACCCGGTACATCGGTGACCTGCGCGGACGCTACTCCTACGACTTCGGCATGGAGGTGCTGATCGCCGGTCTGGAAGCCCAGCTTGTCCGCCAGGCGACGACCGACGTACGATGAAACTGAAACACGTTCTAGTTTTTGCGTCGCGGGTTGCCCGTGCCAGGTTCGAGAGGACGACATGACCACTGTCGAGGTTCCCCACGGCTCGCGCTCGGTCGTGCTGCGGGTGTCCGCGGTCATCGCCGAGACGGCCGACACCCGCTCGCTGGTCTTCGACGTTCCCGCCGAGCTGGCCGAGAAGTTCCGTTACCAGCCGGGACAGTTCCTCACCCTGCGCATCCCCAGCGACCGGACCGGCTCGGTGGCGCGGTGCTACTCCCTGGCCAGCTCGCCCTACACCGACGACCGTCCGAAGGTGACCGTCAAGCGGACCGAGGGCGGCTACGGGTCGAACTGGGTGTGCGACAACGTGAAAGAGGGCGACCGGATCGAGGTGCTGCCGCCCTCCGGCGTCTTCACCCCGAAGGATCTCGACGACGACCTGCTGCTGTTCGGCGCGGGCAGCGGCATCACGCCGGTCATGTCCATCCTCAAGTCGGCCCTGGCCCGCGGGAACGGCCGCATCGTGCTGGTCTACGCCAACCGCGACCACGAGTCCGTGATCTTCGCCGGTGAGCTGCGCGATCTGGCGGACAAGCACCCGCAGCGGCTCACCGTGATCCACTGGCTGGAATACCTGCAGGGCCTGCCGACGGCCGACGCGCTGGCCACCCTCGTCGCCCCGTATCGCGGCTACGACGCGTACATGTGCGGGCCGAAACCGTTCATGGACCGGGTGCACGACGCGCTCGGGCAACTGGGCGTGCCGCGCACGCGCACGCACGCCGAGGTGTTCAACTCACTGGCCGGCGACCCGTTCGCCGATCAGGCGCCGGTCGAGGTCTCCGACGAGGAGGCGGCCGACGCGGCGACCGTGGAAGTCGAACTCGACGGCGAAGTGCACGAACTGAAGTGGCCGCGCAGGCAGACGCTGGTGGACATCATGCTGGCCAAGGGCTTGGACGTGCCCTACTCCTGCCAGGAAGGCGAGTGCGGCTCGTGCGCGTGCACGGTGCTGGAGGGCAAGGTCGAAATGGACAACGCCGAAATTCTCGACCCGGAGGATATCGAGAACGGTTACATCCTCGGCTGCCAGGCGCACCCGGTGACCGACCACCTGAAGATCCAGTTCTGAGCGCGCTCGCCTGAGATAATTCGCCGATCGTTTGCGTCGCCTATCGCGCGCGGTATTCCGCGCGAGCCTCGGGCGGCAGATGCTCGGTCGCGTAGCTCAACGCGGTGCGTCCCATGGCCTGCGCGTGCCGGTCGAGGAATCCGGTCAGCAGGCCGCGGTCGACGCGCTTGCCGACTTCGCGCAGCATCCAGCCCAGCGCCTTCTGGATCAGGTCGCGCCGGTCGTCGAGCAGCAGTTCACACAGCGCGAAGGTGGTCGAGGCGTCACCCGCCTTGATGAACGCGAACGTGGACAGCAACGCCACCCGCCGCTCCCACAGCGACTCGGCGGCCGCCAGCTCGAACAGCAGGTCACGCGGTTTGTCCAGTAGCCACGGGCCGACGATATTCTCCGCCGACACGTCCACGAGATCCCAGTTGTTCACCCGTCCGCGGCGCACGGCCGCCAGATACAACCGCACCATGGCGGCGCGGGCGGCGTCGTCGAAGGAGCGCGGCTGGGACGCCTTGGCGAATCGCGCGTTCAAGATCACCAGCGCGGCGAACCGGTCTTCGTGCACGTCACTGTCGAGCAGCCGGTCGATCTCGTCGAGCGGAAGTGTCGCGAAGCGCTTGGCGACCCGGCGGCTCGCCGGGACCCGGACGCCGAGGAACACGTCACCCTCGCCGTATTCACCGGGACCGGTCTTGAAGAACCGCTGTAGCTGCGTCGCATCAGCCGGATTCGCCAGTTCCCGCAACGCCGCCCGCACGTCGGCCGCGGTCACCGAGTCGGTCATCGAACCATGCTCCTGTTCCGAAATGCTGTCGGCTTTACGGTCCGGTCCACCACGACGATCTTCGACGCACCCACCAGCCGGGCAGTAAGGATGTGGGCGCCTGAACCTTCGACCGGCGCTTCGACGCGGCACCACAACTGCCGATCCGCGGGAAGCGGCGGATGCACAAGGCCCTCGCGATGCTCGAGTCGACTCGTACGCGATACCGAGTTCACTCCGGATGGCGCCCCAACTGCCCCACCCAGATCGATCCCGCACCCGGTGGTGCCGGTCGTCAGCACGGTGCCGGGCAGCGGTTCACCCTTGCGCGCCAAGCACGCGGCCGGAATCGAAGGCGGCCGCGCTGCTGGGCAGCGCACCGGGCCGACCGCTGTTGAGCACCCGGATCACCCCGGTACCCGTGGTGGGGCGGCCCAGCGCCTCGATGCGCCGAATGGTCTGCGCGGCAACGGCTTGCGCGCTGTCGAAGAGCCGGACGCCGCTGGGCAACGCGGCCACGATCGCGTCGGTCACCAGCGGGTAGTGCGTGCAGCCGAGCACCACGCCTTCCACGCCGGGCGGCGTCCGCTCCGCCGCGCTGACGATCGCTTCGTGGGCGGCGGTCAGGTCGCCACGGTCGATCGCGTCCGCCAACCCGTGACACGCCACCCCGACCACATCGGCGTCGCCGCCGAATTTCGCGATCAGATCGGCCTGGTACCGGCTCGCCGTGGTCGCCGCGGTGGCCCAGACCGCCACCGACCGGCACACGGCCGCCGCGGGCTTGATCGCGGGCACGGTGCCGATCACCGGCACGTCGGGCCCGACCTCCGCGCGCACGTGCTCCAGCGCCGTCACGCTGGCGGTGTTGCACGGCAGCACGATCACCTCCGCGCCCGAACGAAGCGAGGTCCGCGCGGCATTCACCACACGTTCGACCACCCAGTCCTCCGGCTTCGGCCCCCACGGCGCCCCGTCCGGATCCAGCTGCAGCAGCAGATCCACATCGGGCCGTAACTTGCGCAACCAGGCGGCAGTGGGCAGCAACCCCAGACCCGAGTCGATGAGCGCGACGATCACCGCACCACCGTATTACAGCCCCATGACGCCCCCACACGCCGTGCGCGCCCCGGCGCACGCTCCGCAACCGGCGCGCGCAGGCGGGCCACGGCGGCCATAGTCGCTGAGGATTCGGCGACCAGTACCGATGCCGTAGCCGCCCCTTCCGCGGCTCCCGCCGGGCGCGCCCTCAGCTGGGTGCGAGCAACTCGGTCACCGGCGCACCGGACGTGATCTTGGCGCGGGCCTTCATCACCTGGGCCGTCATGCCCGCGCCGACGACGCCGGTGAGGTTGCCGCCCTGGGCGTAGTAGGCGAGGAATTTGCGGCCGTCGTCGGAGGCAATGTGCACCTCGTCGGTCGCGCCGGGAGTGCCGAGGGCCTGGATCTTGACGTCGTACTGGTCGCTCCAGAAGTACGGGACGCGCGCCGCCGTGGGCGGTTCGGCGCCCAGCAGCGCGCAGGCGACCAATTTGGCCTGTTCTCCGGCGTTGGTCCAGTGTTCGACCCGCTTGCGGAGTCCGGTCTCGTGCAGCCAGGCCGCCACGTCGCCGACCGCCCAGACGCCGTCGGCGGAGGTCCGTCCCACCTCGTCGGCGAGCACGCCGCCACCGGCCGACGGTTCGGCCAGCGCGATTCCGGAGTCGCTCAACCATTCGGTCACCGGCCGCGAACCCACGCCGATCACGACGAGGTCGGCGGCGATCTCGGTACCGTCGGACAGTCGCGCACCGCGCACCCGCCCCGACTCGTCGCCGAACAGGGTGTCCACACCGATGCCGCAGCGCAGATCCACCCCTTCCGCGCGATGCATCCGCGCGACCAGTTCGCCCACCGCTTCGCCGAGCACCGAGGCCAGCGGCGTCGCCTGCGGTTCGACCAGCACGACATCCACTCCCGCCGCCCGGAAACTCGCGGCGAGTTCGCAGCCGATGAAGCCGGCGCCGACGACCAGCGCCGTGCTCGCGCCGCTCAGATCGGCGCGCAGGGCGACGGCGTCGGCATGGCCGCGCAGGACGTGCACGCCGCGCAGCTCGGGCAGGCCGGGCAGACGGCGCGGGCGCAGACCCGTGGCGATGATCAGCTGGTCATAGTCCAGCGTGGCGCCGTCGGCGAGGCGGACGCGGCGCGCACCGGTGTCGACCCCGACGGCTTCGGTGCTCAGGCGCAGATCGATCTGCTTCTCGGCGTAGAACTCGCTCGGACGCAGTGTGGTGTCATCGGTTTCGCCGCGCACGAACTGCTTGGACAGCGGCGGCCGGTCGTAGGGCAACCGCGACTCGTCACCGACGAGCACGAGTTCACCGGCGTACCCCGCGCGGCGCAATTCGTCCGCGGTGCGCAGGCCGGCGAGGCCGGCTCCGACGATCACGATCGGCGCGGTCATGCGGCCATCCCTTCACTGGAATCCGGCCGCCGATTCCACGGAACCGGCGGGGCGACGAAGCTCACCCTAACCTTTGCTTGGTTCATTCCTCTGTGCGGGCCATCACGTGGAGCGACCGGTCAACCGTCGCACAACTGTGTCCGTTCCTATATTGATCGGTCGGTCAATCAGGACTAGACCGAGGTCAGGACATACGCACAGCCTGAGGAGGTACACATGTTCACCGAGAGCCGCGCACAGGATCTCCTGGCCGTCATACTCGGAGCCTTCGCCGCACTGTCCCCCTTGTGGGTCGACCACAACAACAACGCCATGTGGTCGCTGATCGTGCTCGGCGTGCTCATCGCCCTCACCGGCCTGGCACAGATGGCCCGCCCCGAAATGGCGGCGGCGGACTACGTGATGGGCCTGTGCGGCGTACTGCTGTTCGTCTCGCCGTGGGTCATGGACTTCACCCAGTACCGCAGCGCATCCTGGACCGCATGGGTAGTCGGAGTGGTGACGGCGGTGGTCGCGGTCGCGGCGCTGCCGACGGTGTCGGGGCGGCTGCACGACATGGCTCCGCATCACTGATGCAGCGACCGGGAACCCGGCGCGCCGGACGCCGCCGCAGCGCGAAAGCCGACGGCGACGCTCGGCAGTTGATCCTCGACGCCGCGGAGGACCTCTTCGCGGCACAGGGATACGACGCCACCGCGACGGCTGCCATCGCCGCCGCGGCCGGCGTCCCCAAAGGACTCGTCTTCTACTACTTCCCGACCAAGGACTCGATCCTGTCCGCGTTGATGTCCGAGCGGGTGCCCGCCCGGCCGATCGACGACATCGGCACCGTGGTTACGCCGGGAGATCCGGCGGCGAGTCTGGTCAACCTCGACGCTGCGCTGAACCTGCGCGACCACCACTCGTCGGTACTGCGGGTGATCCTGTGGCGGGAGGCCGACACCCATCCCGACGTGCGGCGGCAACTGCGCCGCCTGCGCGACCAGATGCTGGAGGTGACCGCGAAGGTGCTCCAGGCGAGCGCCCCCGGCCCGGTCCGCCCTGGAACCCTGCGCGCGTGCGCCGCGGCCTGGGTCTCGGCGATGTTCGCGATCGCCAGCACCGACCGGCTGCACGCGCTCGACGGCGTGCCGCTGCCCACCGCCGATGAAGTGCTGAACATAGCCCAGGTGGTCGCGGCCGGAATGACCCAGATGGGCTGACTCCCCGCAGTTGTCCACAGCCCGCGCGTTGTCCACATGCGCCGCCGCGCGGGGGGGTTCCTGCATCGCCGGTCGATCACGATCGTCGGTATGGAAGCACCGCAACTGATCTCGCGTCAGCAGGCGCTGGCATCCGGTCTGTCCGACAAGACACTG
The DNA here is from genome assembly GCF_053603155.1 of Nocardia sp. NPDC004260. Lineage (NCBI taxonomy): Bacteria > Bacillati > Actinomycetota > Actinomycetes > Mycobacteriales > Nocardiaceae > Nocardia > Nocardia sp. NPDC004260. The sequence continues at coordinate 316,682 of NZ_JBSGEZ010000001.1, forward strand.
CACCGGCTGTGCAGAACCGGGAAATGGCAGCGGCTGCGCGCCGGGCACTATCTGAGCGCGCCGGGCTCCGGTCTCGGCGCCACCGGCAGGCATCTGCTGATGACGCTGGCCACCGCGGAGTCCACGTCCGACTCCGCCGTCACGAGCCACTGTTCGGCGGCGGTGCTGCACGGGATGACGACCTGGGGCATTCCGCTCGACCGGGTCCATCTGACCAGGAACCGGATCAACGGCGGCCGGCTGAGCCGAAGGGTGGTGATCCACTCGGCTCGGATGGAGCCCGACGAGATCACCTTGGTCGACGATATACGGGTGACCACCCCGGCGCGGACGGTCTTGGACATCGCGCGCTCGGAAGGATTCGAACAGTCCGTCGCCCTCGGGGATTCCGCGCTACGCCAGGGCTTGACCTCCACGGCGGAACTGCGGGAGCACCTGCGCCGGGCGCGACGCAGGCCCGGATGCCGCCGTGCCGCCCTCGTCCTGGACCTCCTGGACGGGCGCAGCGCGAACGTCGGCGTATCGCTGAGCCGGATCCTGCTGCACCGGGCGGGTCTTCCGGCTCCCGAAGTGCAAGCTCGCGTCTTCTCCGATGACGAGATCTGCATCGGCCGTGTCGATTTCCTGTTCCCCGATCTCGGTGTGATCGGCGAATTCCACGGAAGCGATCACCTCCGCGCCGCGCCGCGCGGTGCACTGCCCACCGCTCGGGTGGTCACGGCGGAGAACGTCCGCGCGGATCGGCTCCGCGCACTCGGCTGGGTGGTCGTGCGCTGGACTTGGGACGATCTGTCCGCTCCCGCCCAGTTGACCGATCGTCTCCGCGCGGCGATCCGCACGGCCGCGGAACACCACCGTGCCGGCTACTGGACTCCCACCCCAGCACCATGAACGCGCCGAACCCTATAAGCGTCCCGCGGGCCGTCGACCGAGCCGAGAGGAACAGCCGACGAATACCCGGGCGCACAGCGGTGGCGAGTCAGGGTTGATCGAGAAAGTTGACGACGTCGATGGCGAAGCGGGGGTGCCTGAGCGCGCTCACGTGCCCCGCGCCCGGATAGATGACGAGGTGGGAATCGGGGATGCCGTCAGCGGTGCGGCGGAAGGTGGCGAGGCTGTAGGCGGCGTCTCGTTCGCCTCCGATGACGAGCGTCGGGGCCTGGATCTCACCGAGGCGCTCGGTGAGGTCGAATTCGTCCTCCGCGCGGAGAAAGGCGTGCGTGTCGGCAGGGTCACGCGGGCGGCTCAACGGGTCCAGCAACCACATGGCGGCCCCCGCGAGACGAGCGGCGGCGGGCGAGGAGACGCTGCTCGACGCCAGGTGGTGCATCGCGCGGCGCCCGCGCAGGACCGCTTCGGCGTAACGCATCTGGCCTTCCTTCGTGACCGGATCCAAACGGCATCCGGACGACGCGACGACGAGGCGGCGCACGACCTCGGGATGGTCGGCGGCGAGTTGCAACGCCACCGATCCGCCCGAGGAGATGCCGAGCACGTCGACCGGCGCGCCGAACTCGGTGCGCAGCGCGTCCGCGTGCTCGGCCGCGATCTCCGCCATCGTGATGCCCCGAGCCATGCCGGGCGCGCGGCCCACCGCGTAGACCCGGAAGCTCCGCGCCAGCGGCCGCAGCACTCGCACCTCGGAGTCGAGCATCCGACCGCGGGGATTCGCGTGGTCGGGACTGAACCACCGGAGAAAGACCAGTGGCCGACCGGAACCGATCGCGAAGTACGGCAGGCCGTGCTCGAGCACGCCTTCGGTGATCTCGGGCCGCGCAGCCCGCCCGGTCCCGACCACAGCGCCCTCCGCTCAGATCTCCGTCCGTCGTCCCGACGCTAGCGGAGCGTGCCGCGAGCCGCGATTACCTCGGTGGTCAAATCCCACCGTGATGTTCTCCACAGCCTCGCGGAAGAGCGCATGGAGCATACTGGCCCGGTGAGTCAGGAGCCCTCTTCGCGTGGAGCCGGGACGCGGCCGTTCCCGCTGGATCCCACGCCTATTCATGTATCCGACGACGTGCTGGCCGACCTGCGGCAGCGATTGGAACTGACCCGCTGGCCGGTCGACGCGGGCAACGAGGACTGGTCCTACGGCGTGTCCCGCGACTATTTGCAGGAGCTGGTCGAGTACTGGCGCACCGATTACGACTGGCGTGCGGCCGAGGCCGCACTGAACGCCTATGACCACTACTTCGTCGAGATCGACGGGGTGCCGGTGCATTTCCTCCGGAAGCCGGGCGTCGGACCCGACCCGACGCCGTTGATCCTCACCCATGGTTGGCCATGGACCTTCTGGCATTGGGCCAAGGTGATCGACCCGCTGGCCGACCCGGCGGCGTTCGGCGGCGACCCCGCCGACGCCTTCGATGTGATCGTCCCGTCGTTCCCCGGATTCGGATTCTCCGGTCCGCTGCCGAAGAACCCGGACATGAACTTCTGGAAGGTCGCCGACCTCTGGCACGTCCTGATGACCGAGACCCTCGGCCACGCGAAGTACGCCGCGGCGGGCTGTGACGTCGGCGCGCTGGTCACCGGGCAGCTCGGGCACAAGTACGCGGACGAGCTGTACGGCATCCATATCGGCTCCGGTCAGAAGCTGACCCTGTTCAGCGGCGACCGTGCCTGGGACATCACCGGCGGCAATCCCATCCCGGAGGGCCTGCCCGCCGCCGTGCACGACCGGATCCTCCAACTGGAACGGCGTTTCGCCGTCCACCTGACCGCACATGTGCTCGAACCGAGCACTCTCGCCTACGGGCTGTCCGACTCACCCGCCGGGTTGCTGGCCTGGATCTTGCAGCGCTGGGTGAGCTGGAGCGACAACGGCGGCGACATCGAGTCGGTCTTCGGCAAGGACGACCTGCTCACCCACGCGATGATCTTCTGGGTCACCAATTCCATCGGCACGTCCATCCGCACCTACGCCAACAACAATCGCTATCCCTGGACGCCGTCGCACGACCGGCAGCCGCCCATCGAGGCTCCGACCGGCATCACCTTCGTCGGCTACGAGAACCCGCCGGGCGTCGACACCGACCGGCGCGTGCAAGCGTTCCGGGACAGCGACCGCGGCGATTGGTACAACCACGTCAACCTCACCGCCCACGACCACGGTGGTCACTTCATCCCGTGGGAGATTCCGGCCCAGTGGGTCGACGATCTGCGCCGCACCTTCCGCGGCCGCACCCCGTCCACCGCCGGGTGAGCAGCCACTTGCTGCGCGGACGGCCTTCGCCGGGATGCGAACGCGGCCGGACGGACCGGACCCGCGCGTTACGGCGACGGCGGTCCGGCTGGATCGCGGAGGGCGCGCATGTTCGGCGCGGCACCGCAATCGACGTGGCGTAGGAGAGGTATGTGAACTCGCCCAATAGAAGCCGCCCCGTCGGATTCGGGCCGTAAGGTACCGATCATGGTGCCCAGCGAGAGGTCCCAGTTGGTGCAATCGGTCGTCGAGTCCTATTTGCTCGACGGAGCGCGCCGGTACAACCGCACCGAGGTCGCCGAACAGTCGGGGGCGACGACGGCGCTCACCCGGCGATTGTGGATGGCGCTCGGTTTTCCGTCGAGCATCGGTGACGAGGCGGTGGACTACACCGACGCCGACGTCGCGGCGGTGCGCAACTTCGAGCAGCTGACCGTGTTGTCCTCGGCCGACACCCGGCAGCAGTCGGCGACCGCGCGCACGCTCGGCCAAGGGATGGCGCGCCTGGCGGAATGGCAGGTCGACCTGGTCCTCGCGGAGATCGAGGAGCGCATCGCCCGAGCCGATCCCGGCGCCGACCCCGAGGAGACGGTGCGCACCGCCACCGAGGGCGCCATAGCCACGTTGGAGCAGCTGAACACCTATGCCTGGCGGCGGCACCTGGCCGCGTCGCTGTCGCGGTCGCTCGACCCGGGGACGAGCGCGGGCGAGTCGGTGCGCGAACTGGCCGTCGGTTTCGCCGACATGGTCGGCTACACCAGGCTGACCAGGCATCTGCATCCCGACGAGCTGTCCATGTTGCTCGAGGCGTTCGAGTCCACCACCACCGCCGCCATCACCGAGAACGGCGGATGGGTGATCAAGAACGTGGGCGACGAAGTCATGTTCGCCGCGGAAAGCGCCGCCGAAGCCGCGCGCATAGCGCTGGCCATCCAAGAGTCCACCATGATGGTCGGGGGTACGCCGGAGTTGCGCGTCGCCCTCGCTTACGGCCCGGTACTGCAACGGTTCGGGGATCTGTACGGCTCGGTGGTGAACATCGCCTCCCGGCTCACCGGCGTCGCGCGGCCGGGCACAGTCCTGATCGATGACCACGCCGCCACGGAGTTGAACGGCGACCCGGCATTCGCGATCAAGCAGTTGCGCAGCGTCCGGGTGCGCGGCTTCAATCGCCTGCGTCCGCACCTGCTGCGCCACAACGGCAAGAACGGCGGATAGCCCCGATCTCCGCCCGACGCCGACACCCGCCCTAGGCTCGTCCGGTGGACAAGGACTGGTCACAGCTGCGCGCGCGTTGCCTCGTCGAGGAGGACGCGGCGATTCTCGCCCTGCACAAACCCGCCGGGATCTCCGTCATGGGCGAGCGCCACGACACCGATCTCGTCGAGCTGGCGGCGGCCGAGGGAGAAACGCTGTATCCGGTGCACCGGATCGACAAGGTGACCTCCGGCTTGATCCTCTTCGCGAAGGAGCTGTCCGCCCACGGCGAGCTGACCAGGCAGTTCAACAAGCAGACCGCCGACAAGGCGTACCTGGCCGTCGTCGCGGCCACCGGCCTGCCCGATACCGGCGTATTCGATCTGCCGCTCAGCGTGGGGCGCAAGAACCGGGTGCGGATCGCGGCGCCGCGCGAAAGCATCCGCCAGGAGGCGGGCCGCTGGTTCGTGGACGACGCCGACCTGCTGCCCACCAAGGACTATCCCTCGCTCACCCGGTTCGTGACGGTGCTGCGTGGTCCGGCGCATACCGTTCTCGCGCTGCGCCCGGTGACCGGCCGTCGCCACCAGATTCGCGTCCACTTGGCCTGGACCGGCCACCCGATAGTCGGCGATCCCCTGTTCGACCGCTCCGGCGCACACTCGCGGACCTACCTGCATTCCTGGCGTCTCGGCCTCACCGCTTCCTGGCGCACCCCACCGGAATTGGTCTTGGCCGCCGAGCCCGACGCGGACTTCTGGGGCCCGCTGCACGAATCCGCCGACCCGGCGGCCTTGGAACGCGCAGGCGACCTGTTGCGGGCTTTCGACTAGCCGGGCCGCCCGATGCGGTCTTCGCACAGCCCGTTGCCTTGTGCGTCGACCGCTGCGAAGAACGTCGACACTGTGCCCCGCGAGGACAACCGCGCCGAAATCCGGCCAGGCCCGTACGGGAATCGGCCCCACAGCCAGTGTGCCTAGGGAGCACGCTCGCATAGAGCGGCGAACAGCGCGCGAGTGTGATCGAGGTCGCTGCCCACCACTGGCGCCAGCGCGAAGCAAGCAAACCGTCGCCGCTCCGTCGCGCTCACTCGGCGGCAGATACCGGCTCGCTGTTCATCCACAGTCATCCCAGGCGGCTGCCCCGTGCGCACAGAGCCGATGCACCAAGCAGAAGCGGTCTACCGGGCCGCTCGAGCAGATCAGTTCGGCCAGCTCGGCGAACGGCCGAGGAGCAAAAGGATGCGGTCGAGGGTCGGCGTGTGTTCCGGAACGGACAGTGCCGGTGCGAAAGCCGCGCCCGGGACGGTGCGCTCCGGACCATCGGGGACGGCGAGGGCGATGGACAACGCCGCCTCGGCCACGTCGAGATCGGGTGTGATGGTCTCGCCGATCGACCGCGCGACATCCCAGGCGTGCACGACACTGTCCACGAGGTGGAAGCCGATCACGCGAACAGCGGGAATCCCCTGGTCGGGCAGAATTTCCGGAAGCAGCAGCGAGCGCTCGAGCACATCCTCGGCGGCGAAGGCGGCGAGCACGTCGTCGGCGGAGGCGCGATAGTCGGCGACCGGATCGGCCGACGCGCGCACGGTCCAGACATCGAGATCCTCGCTCCCCCGCGCGGCGGCGGCGAAGCCGTGGTTCTGCGTGATCATGTGTTCCAGCAGGTCACGAAGACGCCAACCCGCGCAGGGTGTTTCGGCGTCCAGCGCATCGGGACGGACGCGGTCGACGACGTCCACGCTCAGTCGGACAGAACGGGCATGCCGGTCGCGCAATGCTTCGGCAGATTCAGTAAGCATAAGCTTATCGTATGCGAAGGCTTACATTCTGCCAAGCAGTATCGTCGATCCATGTCCAACGCCCGCCCCGATCTCGCCGCGATGATCGTGCCGCTCGGGCGGGCGCTCATGGCCCTCGAACTGCCCATCCTGGAGCGGCACGAACTGTCCATGTGGGGCTACGCCGTATTGCTCGGCCTCGGCGCCGAACCCGTCTACACCCAGGCGGCGCTGGCCAAGGCGATCGGCGCGGACAAGACCCGCATCATCGGCGTCCTCGACGAACTCCAGCGCCGCGGCCTGATCACACGGGAACCGGACCCCGCGGACCGCCGGGTGAACCTGCTGTCGCTCACCGACGCGGGCCGCGCCCTTCGCGACCGCGCCCAGCGCGACATCCAGGCCGGGGAGGACCGACTGCTCGAGCGGCTGCCCGCGCCGGATCGCAGCGCGTTCCTGCACGCTTTGCGCACCCTCTCCGACACGGTGTCCGACCGCCCCGCCACTTGACTCCGACGAGTCCACGCAATGTGATCCAACTCGCAATACGAGGAGTGCCGCTCGTACGGTGGCGAGCGTCATGACGACGCGTAATGCGCAGGTCAACTAGCCTTATGACGTGCAGCGGACGCGACGCGCGCGCAATCTGACGCAATGCAGCGAACCCCTAGCGAAAGCGAATGCCGATGATCCTGGTTGCTCAGGTCAGCGACACCCATTTCGATCTCGGCACCCGTAACGCCCAGCGTGTGCGGCGAGTGATGGACTTCATCGCGGGGCTGCGCCGCAAGCCGGACGCCATCCTGGTGACCGGCGACGTCACCGATTCCGGCAAACCGGAGCAGTTCGCGGAGGCCAAGGCCGCTTTCGACAGCCAGATCCCGGTGTACGCGATCCCGGGCAATCACGACGACCGCGCGGGCTTCCGCACCGGCCTGCTCGACGAGCCCCCCTCCGATGCCCCGATCAACCACGCGCATCGCATCGGCGATCTCACCGTCGCGCTGCTGGATTCGAGCGTTCCGGGGCAGCCGGGCGGGCAACTCGCGGACGAGACCTATGACTGGCTCGGCGGCGTCCTCGACGCGGCGCCCGCTGGCAAGCCGATCCTGCTCGCCTTGCACCACCCGCCCGCGCACCTGTTCAGCCCGATCATCGACGTGATCTCCCTGGCCGATCCGCAACGGTTCGCCGACCTCGTGGCCGGAGACGACCGGATCGTCGGCGTACTCACCGGGCACGCGCACTCCGCCGCCACGACCACCTTCGGGGGACGCCCGCTGCTGGTGGCCCCCAGCACCGCGTCGGTGCTCAGCGGAGAGTGGGAACTCGACCTGCCCGACCACGTCATGGACTACGCGCCGGACCCGGCGGTGGCGCTGCACGTCATCGGTGACGACCACCGCCTGACCAGCCATTTCCGGGCGGTTCCGATGGGCGGCCGGATCGGCGTGCAACCGGTCTGACAGCGGTTTACCCGGCACGCGCCGGGGCAATCGGGAGGCACACACGACGCCTACCGGGAGGATCCGCCATGGTCGATCTACCAGCCGCAGTAGTGAAGAACGCGTTCGCGGCCGGAGCCCGGATCCGGCACGCGCGGGTATTCCACCCCACGGGCTTGCACCTGGCCGGCCGTCTGCACGCGGAGCCCGAGTTCGAGCCGCTGTTCGGCAGCGGCGATCGCGCGGTCATCGCGCGGGTGTCCAAGGGCATCGGGCTGCCGAACGGCCTTCCCGACGTGCTCGGCCTGGCGTTCCGCGTGCTCGATCGCGACGAGCAGCCTTGGGATTTCGCGCTGGCCACCACCGGCCGGGGACCGCTGGGCCGGTTGGTGATCACCCCCGCGCGCGGTTGGGCCAGCGCCCGGTACGGCTGCCTGATGCCCTATCGGATCAGCAACTCCCCGCCCACCTGGTTCTTCGCCGAGCCGGACAGCGTGCAGCCCGCGTCCGCGTCGCTGGAGGCGATGCAAGCCCACCTCGACGAGGATCTGGTCAGCTTCACCCTCACCGCGGGCCGCCTCGGCGGGCCGACCTGGCGAGTCGCGGAACTCACCCTGCGTCCCGCCGAATCCGCCGAGTACCGCACGGATTACTTCGATCCGATGCTCAATCACCCGGCCGAGGTGGAGTTGTTTCCCAAAGCTGTCGGCAAGATTCGCGAGTTGGCATACATCGGCAGCAGGAGCGGCCGCGGCGAAGAGGGCTAACGCCGGACGGCGCGTTCGCGGCGATAGGCCGCCGGGGTGTTACCGGTCCAGCGCTTGAAGGCGAAGATGAAGGTCGACGCTTCGGCGTAGCCGAGACGGATGGCGACGTCGCTCACCGATAGCGGTGTGGCGGTGAGCATTTCCTCCGCCAGCGCACGACGCACTTCGTCCAGCAGCGCGCGATAGCTGGTACCCGCGGCGTCCAGGTGCCGCCGCAGCGTGCGGGTGCTCATGTTGAGATCGTTCGCCACGGCGTCGATGCCGGGCGGAGCGGCGAATCCGTCCGCGCCGCCGCGCGGCACAAGACGTTCGCGCACCTCGGCGGCGATGCCGGTGCGCGCCCTGCGGCGGTGCACCAGTTCCCGGCATTGCGCCAGGCACATCGCCCAGGTCTGCTCGTTGGCCTGCGGCAACGGTTGTTCCAGCAGCATCGGTTCGATCGCGAACAGGTTGTGCGGCATGCCGAACCGCGGCGGCACGAGAGTCACCTCGGCGATCCGCTCCGCGTAGCCGGGATCGGGAAAACGGAATTCCGCCCTGGTCAGCGGCAGGCGTGTGCCGAGCAGATCGCTCATCACCTGGTGCATCGCGGTGACGTCGCGTTCGATCAGGAACTGCCGCACGTCCGTCGGCACCGACTCGTCGCGCACCACCGCGACGAACTCGCTGGCGCCCCACTCGGCCACGGGGATGCAGAAGGTGAAGCTGAGGTCCAGATAACGCAGCGCGAAGCTGATCGCCTCCCCGAGTGTCGGGCTGCTGACGCAGGCGAACCCGAAGATGCCGAAGGTGGTGATCCGGTAGCGGCGACCGACCTCCACACCCAGCGCGGCCCGGTCGCCGAGTTCGCGGACGAGATTGCGGATGACCGCCAGTTCGGTATGCGCGTCGATCTGGACGTCCGGATCGCGCAATTGCCGCTCGCCGAGCGCGGTGCCGTGCAGCATGCGCGCCGCGGGCACGCCGTATTCGGCCGCGTATCCGACCATCAGCGCCACGCTGGCCACGCCGCGCGGAAAGTTCCAATCGCGGATATCCGGATCCTGTACCCGCTCCACGCGGACATTATGGCCGAAATTCTCTATACGACGGCACGGCGGCTCCTACAGTGGAGTCATCTACGGTCGCAGTGAGGAGTCTCACATGACAGCGCGCAATCGGCCATCGATACTCATCATCGGCGCGGGCTTCGGCGGCATCGGCATGGCGATCGAGCTACGCCGCAACGGCTTCGACGACATCACCATCCTGGAGCGGGCCGCCGACATCGGCGGGGTGTGGCGGGAGAACACCTACCCCGGCGCCGCCTGCGACGTCCCCTCACCGCTGTACTCGTATTCGTTCGAACCCAAGCCGGACTGGCCGCAGCGGTACTCGGGACGGACCGCCATCCACGCCTACCTGCGCGCGGTCGCCGAACGTCACGGCGTGCTCTCGGCGATCCGCTTCGGCACCAGCGTCAGCGACGCCGAATTCGACGACGCCACCGGCCGGTGGACCGTACGCACCACCGACGGCAAGAGCTGGATCGTCGACGTGCTGATCTCGGCGGTGGGCCAGCTGTCGCGTCCTTCCCTGCCCGCCATACCCGGGATCGACACCTTCGCTGGCCCGTCGTTCCATTCGGCCGAGTGGGACCACGAGGTCGACCTCCACGGCAAACGCGTCGCCTGCGTCGGCACCGGGGCGAGCGCCGTTCAGTACATCCCGGAGATCCAGCGCGAAGTCGACCGGTTGACACTGTTCCAGCGCACACCGGCCTGGGTGGTCCCGAAGTTCGACACCGACTACTCGCCGGTCCAGCACAACCTGTTCGCGCGGGTGCCGGGCGCGCTGCTGGTGGAGCGGTTCGGGTGGTGGTCGATCGCGGAGTTCATCTCGCTCGGGCTGGTCGAGGTTCCCGCCATCGCCCGGTTCATTGCCCGCATAGCATCCCGGCACCTGGCCGAACAGGTCGAGGACCCGCAGCTGCGAGCCAAACTCACCCCGGACTACCCCATCGGGTGCAAGCGCGCGCTGTTCTCCAACGACTACTACCCCGCGCTCACCCAGCCCAACGTGCGGGTGGAGACCACCGCCATCACCGAGATCACCCCGCAAGGCGTACGCACCGCCGACGGGACGACGCACGAAGCCGACGTGATCATCTACGGCACCGGCTTCAAGGGCACGGAGTTCCTCTGGCCGATGGAGATCCGGGGCCGTGGCGGGCGCAGGCTGGCCGACGCATGGGCCGACGGCGCGCACGCGTATTACGGAATGACGGTGCCGGACTTCCCGAATCTTTTCCTCGTCTACGGGCCGAACACCAATCTCGGCGTCGGCTCGATCATCTACATGATCGAGTCGCAGGCCCGCTACATCCGCCAGGCCGTGCAATGGCTCGCCGACCATCCCGGCCATTGCGCCGAGGTCCGCGCCGACCTCGAAGAGGACTACAACACCGCGCTCCAGCAGCGTCTGGCCCGCACTCCGTGGAATTTTTGCTCGAGCTGGTACCGCAACTCCGCGGGCCGCATCACCAACAACTGGCCGGGATCGCAGACGAGCTATCGTCGCCGCACCCGCCGCTTCGACCCCAGCGCCTACACCCTCACCCCTGTCGCATGACGGAGCGCGCCTCGGCGCGCGGGCCCGCCCGGATTCGCCTCGACCCGCCACCGCCCGCCGGGCTGGCAGACTTGTGCTGTGGATGAACTGGCCCGTTCGGGCGGATCGGATGTGCGCGGTCCGCTGCGTCCGATCGAGCTGGCCACCGGCGCCGTGCTGGGCGGGGCCGCCGTCGGGCTGGTGACCATCGGATCGGTCATCCCGTTCGCCGCGGCGCTCCAGCTGGTCGGCGCGGTCCCGATCGGGCTGATCGCGCATCGTTTCCGGCTGCGCGCCCTGGTCACCGCGACGATCGCGGCGACGCTGGTCACCTTCGTCGCCGCGGGCATGGCGTCCGCGACGGCGCTGGTCGCCTCGGCCACCGTGGGCGGGATCATCGGCGCCGTGAAGCGGCGTGGCGGTGGCGTCGTCGCGGCGTTCGGGCTCTCCTTGCTCGCCGGGCTGGCCTGGGCCGCTTTCGCCGTCGGATCGCTTGCCCTGCTGTCCACCACCCGCGAACTGCTGTTCGACAACATCCGCAACGCGTCGCGCGGCGTCCAGGATCTCGCGGCGCGCCAAGAGCAGCTGGCCCCACTCGGGCAGCTCGCCGCGGACCTGACCGACTCGGTGCTGCGGTGGTGGTGGGCGTGGGTCGGCGGCAGCGTCGCGCTCGGCATGGCGGCCACCGGCGTCTTCTCCTGGTACGTGCTCGGCTCGGTGCTGGACCGGCTGGCCTGGCTGCCCGGCCGGGACCGGCTCGACGCGCCGCAAGACGACCGGCCCGTCGATCCGCTTCCGGTCACGCTGCGCGACGCGGGTTTCCGCTATCCCGGAGCGGCACGCGATGCGCTGAGCGGCATCGATCTGACGGTGCGGGTCGGCGAATTCGTCGCCGTGGTCGGGCACAACGGTTCGGGCAAGTCCACGCTGACCCGCTTGCTGGCCGGGCTGCCGCCCACCTCGGGGTCGGCGCAGCGGCCCGGGTCGCCCGGGCTCGGCAAACTCGGCGGGACGGCGCTGGTGTTGCAGCGGCCGGAGAGCCAGACCTTGGGCGTGCTCGTCGCCGATGACGTCGTGTGGGGATTGCCCGCCGATCTCGCCGCCGCGGTGGACGTCGACGCACTGCTCGGCGAGGTCGGGCTCGCCGGAATGGGGGCGAAGGAGACCGCCACGCTCTCGGGCGGACAGCAACAGCGGTTGGCGGTCGCCGCCGCGCTCGCCCGGCGGCCCGCGCTGCTGATCGCCGACGAGGCGACCTCGATGATCGATCCGGACGGGCGGCGGGAACTGGTGGAGCTGCTTGCCTCGCTGCCGAAACGACACTCGATGGCCGTGGTGCTGGTGACCCACCACGAGGCAGACGCCGCGGTCGCCGACCGGGTGGTGCACCTGGCCGGGGGACGCACCGTGGCGCATCTGCCCGCGTGGCCGCGTCCGGCGCAGGACACGCGGCGCAGGCCGATGGGCGCGCCGATCCTCGAACTGCGCGACGTCCGGCACACCTACAACCGTGCGACGCCGTGGGAGGCGCCCGCCCTGCACGGCGTCGACCTGTCCGTGTGCCAGGGCGAGGCCCTGCTGATCGTCGGTGGGAACGGCTCGGGCAAATCCACCCTGGCCTGGATCATGGCGGGCCTGATCGAACCGAGTTCGGGTCGGTGCGAGCTGCGCGGAAAGCCGATCGGCAAGCAGATCGGCCGGGTCGGGCTGGCCTTCCAGCACTCCCGGCTGCAACTGCAGAAGCAGACCGTCGGCGCGGAGATCGCGGACTGGGGCGGCCGCGCCACCGGTTCGGGCGCGGTCGGCCGCGCGCTGGACGCGGTCGGGCTGGACCGTTCGCTGGCCGCGCGCTCGGTCGAGGAACTCAGCGGCGGCCAGGCCAAGCGGGTGGTGCTCGCGGCGATCGTGGCCAGCCATCCCCAAGTGGTCGTGCTCGACGAGCCGCTGGCCGGTCTCGACCCGGAGGGCCGGGCCGACATCGTGGAACTGCTCGCGCGGTTACGGGATTCCGGGTTGACGCTGATCGTCATCTCGCACGACGTGGCCGACATGGCGGCGGTGTGCGACCGGACGGTGCGATTGCAGTCGGGACGCATTCTGGGCGCGGAGTCGGCGCGGCAGACCGCGCCGGTGCCGAGTGACTCCGTCACGCGAGCCGATTCCGGCCCGAACCCGGTGCGCGCGCCCGGAGAGACCGCATGGCGGCTCGAGCACGGAGGTCGATGATGAGCACCGTTCTGCTGCGTCAGGTCCCGGTCGACAGTCCGGTCCACCGGTTGTGGGCGGGCACCAAGATGATCGGGGTGTTCCTGATCAGCCTGCTGCTGATGTTCCTGCCGTCCTGGCCGGTGCTCGGTGTGATGGCGGCGTTCCTCGTCTTCGTGGGCGCGGTCGCCCGGCTGCCACTGGGCACTCTGCCACGGCTGCCGTGGTGGTTCTGGGCGCTGCTCGGCGCGGGAGCCCTGATCAACGTGCCGGTCGGCGGCACGGCGGTGTTGCGCTATGCCCAGGTTCTGGCCTTCGGCCTGATCCTGGTGGCGGCCTCCTTCCTCATCGCGTGGACCACGCCGATGGGCGACATCGCGCCCGCCCTGGCCAAGCTGGGCGCGCCGTTGCGCCGGCTCCGGATTCCGGTGGACGAATGGGCTGTCGTCGTCGCGCTCACCTTTCGCGGTCTGCCGCTGCTCATGGAGGAGATCCGGGTGCTACGTGCCGCTCGCAGGCTGCGCCCCAAGGACGGCATGATCGCCCGCGCGGCCGACAACCCGCTCATCGACATCCTCACCGCCGCCATGGCGGTATCCACCCGCCGCGCTGGTGAATTGGGTGAGGCGATCACCGCACGCGGCGGCACCGGGCAGCTCACCGCCCGTCCCAGCGCACCCGGCCTGCGCGACGCTGTCGCGCTCGTGCTGGTAGTCGGCGTCTGTCTCGGTTCCATCGCGCTGCACGTGGTGCTGTGAGCGCGGGCGAAAGAGTGCGCAAATGCGGGGCCCGAACCGGATCCCAGTCGGTTGCGGCCCCTAATGGGCGCCGGTGGAATTCCGGCGAGCCAATTCGCTGACCATTTGCAGACCGACTGGTACCTCTCCAAAAGACTCCGCAGGGGACCCCGAATGCGCCTCGCACATGACGCATACGTCTCGAACGCATGGCAGCCGGTTCCGATACGGAGCACAGCGCACCGATCAGTACCACCGGCTGTGTTACCCGGTTCGCAGTCGCACCCCCACGACCAGGACGGGCTGCCATCGACCCGCGCGACACCCGCGAAAGACCTTGTGGTACTGCGGCTTACACCTATCGGGCCACGCGATGTGAAAGCCTCGGAATCGACGCCCCGATTCGGGGCATCACACTTTCATCCACCCGCGCGGAACCGACCGGCGCGATCAGAGCACCCCGAACCCGCACGAGTGAATAGCTGATAGCTATAGCTCATCAGGTGGCAAAAGTCGGAGGATTACCCTCTGAAATCGTGTCCCAAACCCCAAGGGCCACAGTACAGTTATCACTCAGAAGTAGCTGTCTTTTGGATCACATCACGGATCGACACGTCGGCGGGGGAAGGAATTTCGGCGTGTATCGCGTTCTCTAATGCTTGTAACCTGATGAAGATTGGAAACCGAGAATGATTCTCCGGAGAGTCACCGCCGCCGCCGCTCCACTCGTCGCCGCACTCACGGTCGGGGCAGGCGTCGCGCACGCGGAACCGGCTGCGGCACCGGTCCCGGATATCGGGTATCAAGCCCAACTGGTCGGCGACAAGATCGTCACGACACTCACCGCCGGCACGTTCGACGTGCGCGGCGACGCCGTGGACATCAAAGACGCCGCAGGCAATGTCGCGGTCACGCTGCCGCTCACCTTCCGCCAGGACGGGCTCGAATACCCCATGCCCCACCTCGTGCGGGACGCGGGCCGCGTACTGGAACTGACCGTCGTCAAGGACGCGGCGCAGGCTCACCCGGCGGCAACGCCGGTCGCGTCGCCGTTCGAGAACCAGCGCGCGATGGACGCCTTCCTGTCGCAGTTCGGCATCGCCACCGCGGTCGGCGGGTTCATCGGCACGGTCATCGGCGCGCTCGTCGGATTGACCGGCCTCATCGGCGGTCCCATCGGGATCGGCACCGTGGTCGCCGGTGCGGGCATCGGCGGCATCATCGGCACGATCGTCGTCGGCGGTCCGGCCCTGATCATCGCGGGCATCGATCTGATCAGCACGCTGGCCGCCCAGCCCGGCACCACCAAGTGGATGGACACCACCGGGCGTTCGCAGAACTGACCGACCCCAGCGAGCACGACGCGCACCGAATCGGCCGGGATTCGGTGCGCTTTCGTCTGTGCGCACCAGTCGGCTCCGCCCGCACGCGCTGCCGCTACTCGCGATCACGCATCCGGCTCCATCGCCGGGAGTACCGCGGTCGACCTTCGAGGCGGCCGTCCACCTACCGCTCATGGCACCCAGGAGCCGCAGGCAGACCGGCGAACCGGTCGGCGAGGAAGTTCATCGCGCCCGGCGCCTCACCGATCGCCGTCGGGTTGTGGGTGGGCAGCATCGAGTGCACCGAGGTGACGGTCGCGCCCAGGGCGCAGTACCGGCCGACCAAGTCGGTGAAACCCGCCACGGGGATCACGTCGTCGGTGCGGCTGTGGTACAGGTACATCGGCGCCTCCGGCGCACTGCCGCCGAGTTCCTGGGCTTCGGTGGCGGCACGAAATGCCGGGTGCGAGAACACATCGGGCACAGCGGCGAAGTCGGCGACCTGCGCGCCCGCGTATATCGGCACCAGATCGGACCCGCAGGCCGCGCCGTTCGCCGCGAGCGCCGCGCGCCCCTGCTCGTTGAGCAAGTCCAGCACGCCCACGGCAGGATCGTTGCGGGCGAGCGCGAACAGGATGAGCAAAGCGAGCCCGGTCTGGATGGTGCCGTCCGCGTCGGCGGCTATGGCGGGCCAATCCGCGGGAATCCCGCCGGAAGTGATGCCCGCGAACCGGACGTCCGGTGCGTACCACGGCTGCAGCTGCGCGGCCCACAGCGTGGCGAACGCTCCGCCGGAGTAGCCCCAAGTGCCGATGGGCGTCGCGGGCCCGAGCCCGGCTTGCGGGAGATCACGGGCCGCCCGGATGCCGTCCAGCACGCCGCGTCCGGAGTTCACTCCATCCAGGAAGCGGGACCGCGGCCCCTCGTAGTCGCTGACCACCACCGCCCACCCGCGGCGTAGCGCCTCCGCCATGAACGGCGTGTCGATCAGCGTGTTCACCGCGCCGGAATCCCAGCCGCCGCGCAGCGCGAACGACGGCGCGCACCGCGTGCCGAGACTGTCCTCGGCCACCTGGTACGACAGCAGCGGCCGGGAGCCGGGCCCGAGCCACGGCAGCATCGGGACCAGCACGGTCGCCACATCGGCCACGGGATCTTCGCTCGAGTCGGTGCTGCGGTATTTCACCTGCCACGCCGAAATCGGCAGGGGCAACCCGAACAACGCGATCGGCCGGGAATCCAGCACGGCGCCGTCGCGGTAACGCGCGAGATCCGCGGGGGCGGCGTAGAACGGGTCTCGATCCGGCGGTGGTAGCTCGGCGTGTGCCGCGGGTGCGGCGGCCAGACAGGCTGCCAGCACGAGCAAAGCGGCCAGCAGAACCCGCGGGATCGTCGTGCACACAGATCGGTCGCGCGCCTGCGCGATGACAGGCACTGTATCGGCGTCCTTCATCAGAGCCTCCCCAGTTCCGGCGAGGCGGCAGATGTCCCGGCGCGGTCAGCGGCGGCTCACCTGACCTCCAGGCTTTCCACGGTACTGCCGGGCCGGCCGACCCGGCAACGGTCTATCGCAGGTCACACCCACCGCCGCCGTTGTCCGTGCGGCTGGTTACAGTGTTGGCCAAAACGCCCCCAGCGCAAGCGAATAGCTGTCCGGCGCGACCCCGCCCGCAGCGCGAGCGCAACGAAGAGGAGTAGCCAAGCATGCGGCATGGCAACGGACTGGACATCCCCGCAGGACTCGCCGATGTGTGCGCCCCGGACCGGATGGCCGTGATCGTCTACGACATGCAGGTCGGTGTGCTCAGCCAGTTGCCGGACGGCCCGGAGATCATCGAGCGGGTGGTGGGGGTGGTCGACGCGGCGCGGTCCGGCGGCTACCCGGTGGTCTTCCTACGCCATTTCTTCCTGCCCGAGCGGCTCAGCGGAACCTTCGCGCTGCGCATGGCCATGAGCTGGCAGCAGGTGGATTCGGTGGACAAGGTGCGCTTCATCCTGCAGCGCGACACCCCCGCCTTCGAGCTCGTGCCCGAACTGCGGCCGCGCGCCGACGAGGTGGTGTTCGACAAGACGTCGATGTCGGCCTTCGAAGGCACTCCGCTGGCCTCGATGCTGCGTGACCTGCGCATCGGCGCCTACGCGATCGCGGGCGTCGCGCTGGAGATCGGCATCGCGCCCACGGTCACGCATTCCACCGATCTCGGATTCGTGCCCGTGGTGATCAGCGACGCGGTCGGCGGCCGGGACAAGGACGCCATGGCGCGGGCTTACGACGATTTCGAGTTCCAGGGGCACGCGCTCGTCACCGATATCGCGACCATCACCCCGCTGCTCACGGGCGCAGGCTGAGCCGCGAACGGGACCCGGCCGGCGCCGGGTCCCGTTCGACGATCACTGCTCCCGCAAGGCTTTCTTGGCCGCGTCCTGGGCGGCGTCCACCTGGCCGGAGTACTTGTTGCCCGTCTTCTCGTCGACGAGGTCGCCCGCCTTGTCGATGACCGCGTCCAGCTTGTCCGCGTTCTTCTGGGCCAGGTCCCTCGCCTTACCCGCCAGGTTCTTGAAGTCCACCGCGCACTCCTCGTTTCGAGCTGGGAACAACCGCGCCCCAACCCTACCCAGCGCCGGGCGCGGGGCCGAGCCACGCCGGATGCCACAACCGTCCGGCTTCGGTCCAGTTCATGAACCGCACGGTGCCACCGAGTTTCGGCGTCACCCACACCGCTTCCTTGCGTTCTTCGGCGGTGAGTTCGTTGTCGAACGGCGAGGTCTTGCGTTCCAGCTTGCGCAGCCGCGCGGCCAGCTCCCGCATGTCCGGCTCGCTGAACCCGGTTCCGACCCGGCCGACGTAGTACAGCAGACCGTCGTGGGGAATGCCGATCAGCAGCGACTTGAACTCCCGTGCCGCGCTGCGCCGCCACCCGCCGATCAGCACCCGCTGAGTGCGCCAATTGCGCTGCTTCACCCAGGCGTGCCCGCGCTTGCCCGGTAGGTACACCGAGTCCTTGCGCTTCGCGACCACGCCCTCCAGCCCGTGCTCCTGGCTGTAGCGCAGGGCATCGGCGCCCGAGCCGTCCAGTCGCGGCGGCACCACCAGCGACGGCGCGTTCGCCGCGAGCGCCTCCAAGACCCTGCGGCGATCGGCATATCGTTTGCGCAGCAGCGACGTACCGTCCAGGTACAACACGTCGAACGCGACGAATACCGCACGCGCCGCGTCGGCTTGCAGCAGACCGAGATTCGCGACGCCGTGATCGTCGAAGACGACGGCCTCGCCGTCCAGCACCACCTGGTGTGCGGACAGTTCCCGCCGCAACGCCGCGATACCGGGATAGCGGTCGGTCACCACGTTCCCCGCCCGGCTGCGCAAAGTCAGCGCGTCGTTGTCGATCTCGGCGATCAGCCGGAAGCCGTCCCACTTCGTCTCGAAGCACCACTCGTCGGCGCCGAGCTCGGCGACCTCGCCGTGCGTCGCGAGCATCGGCGCCAGACCGCGCGGAAGCGTCGCGGGCCCGTTCGACGGACGGATGATCCGGCCCGGCGGCTCGTCCGGCTCCTCCCCCGGTTCGGCGCCGTTCCGTGCGCGCATCAGATGCATCAGCCACTGGTTGCCCTTGGTCTGGATCAGCGCGTACCGGCCGTTGAGCCGCTTGCCGTGGAATCGCACGATGACCTCGTCGTCGCGCCACTTCTCGGTCTCGTAGGTGCCGGAGTCCCAGATCGTCATCTCTCCGCCGCCGTACTCGCCTTTCGGGATGGCGCCGTGGAAGTCGAGATACTCCATCGGATGGTCCTCGGTGTGCACGGCCAGACGGTTCTGGTCGGTGGAGATCGGCGGCCCTTTCGGCACCGCCCAGGACACCAGGACCCCGTCGCGCTCCAGCCGCACGTCCCAGTGCAGGCGTCGCGCATGATGTTCCTGCACGACGTAGCGGTTGTCGGCCCCCGGAGCGGGTGACTCGGCGGGTACGGGTTCGGGCGTGCGGGACGGATCGCGCATCGACCGATACTTGGTCAACGCGTCGGGCGAGGACGAGGCGTCCCGCGCGATCCGCGGATCCAGCTCGGCGAGCAGATCGCCGTCGGACCGGTACCTGGCCAGCACCTCGTCGAACCGCAGGTGCCGCAGCTTCTTCCGGTTCTCGATCTCTTTCCACGTGCGCGGGGCCGCGACGTTCGGCTCGGCCCGTCCCCGCATCGAATAGGGTGCGATGGTGGTCTTGGCAGGGTTGTTCTGGCTCCAGTCCAGGAAGACCTTTCCGCCGCGCGCCGCCTTCGCCATCGTCGCCGTGACCAGGTCCGGTTGCAGCCGTTGCAGATTCGTGGCCACCTGTTTCGCCACCGTGGAGGCGCCACCCGAGCTCAGCACGCGATCCAACGGCACGTACAGGTGAATTCCTTTGCTGCCGCTGGTCACCGGGAAGGCGTGCAGCCCGATGCCCTCGACCAGCTCGCGCACCGCGAGCGCCACCTCGGCGCATTCGGCGAGCCCGACGCCCTTGCCCGGGTCAAGGTCGAACACCAACCTGGTCGCCGGGCCCATGCTGTCGTCGTCGAAACGCCACTGCGGCACATGGACTTCCAGCGCGGCCTGTTGCGCGAGCCAGGCCAGCCCCGCTTCGGAATCGATCAGCGGATAGACGACCTTGCGATCGGAATGGCGCAGGGTGCGCCGCTCGATCCAGGAGGGCGCGTGCGACGGGAGGTTCTTCTCGAAGAAGGAGGGTTCGTCCACCCCGTTGGGCCAGCGTTTCCGGGTGACCGCCCGCCCCGCGATGTGCGGAAGCATGGCGGGCGCGATCGCCGAATAATAGGCGATCACTTCGCCTTTGGTCGTTCCGGTGGCCGGGTACAGCACCTTGTCGAGGTTGCTCAGGTCAACCTCGATACCACCGAACTCGCGGCGGGCCGCCATATCCGAAGTGTAGCGGCGGAGGCCGCGGTGCGGCCTCCGCCGCTGGGCTCAGGCGTGCGGTCCGGACTGATCCGGCGGGACCACCTTCTTGGCGGCCTCTTTGCCCTTGGCGATCTGGTCCGAGTACTTGCCGTGCGTCTTTTGATCGATGAAGTCACCGGCCTTGTCGACCGCGTGATTGATCTTGCCCGCGTTCTTGGCCGCCGCGTCCTTCCCCTTGTCGACCAGGCCCTTGACCGTATCCGCGAAACTCATCGCCGTGATCCTTCCTGTCAACGATTGTCCGGAGTCGTTCAGCCGATATTCTCCCACCACGTACCCGCGGGTGGGGCGCTCGACGGGTCCACACGCTGCCCCGGCATCGGCACCGCGACATCGGTGCCCGCTGCCCGCGCCGCGGCCACCATGCGCGCGACCGGCTCCGACCAGCCGTGGAAGGCGAGATTGAAGGTGGCCCAGTGAATGGGCACCAGCAATCCGTGGCCGGGATTCCCGCCGCACAGGTCGGCGTGTGCCCGGACCGCTTCCTCGGGATTCATGTGCACATCCGGCCAGCGCTCGTCGTAGGCGCCGATCGGCAGCAGCGTCAGATCGAACGGGCCGAGCGCCGCACCCGCCTCGGCGAACGCCTTGGTGAAGCCGGTGTCGCCGCCGAAGTAGGCCCGCCGGGTCGGCCCCGCGATCGACCACGAGGCCCACAACGTCGTGTTGCGCAGCAGGCCGCGCCCGGAGAAATGCCGTGCCTCCGTGCAGGTGATCGCCAGATCCACGCCGTCGCGGTCCCGGCCGAGCTCGGCGAGCGTCACCGAACCGCCCCAGTCCAATTCGACGATGCGATCCTCCGGGACACCCCAGTGCCGCAAGTGGGCGCCGATACCGATCGGGACCAGAAACGGTGCGCTCTGGCGGGCCACCAACTCCCGGACGGTCTCCTTGTCCAGGTGGTCGTAGTGGTCGTGGGAGATGAGTACCGCGTCGATCGGCGGCAGGTCGGCCAGCGGCTGCGGCACGGGATGCATGCGCGCCGGGCCGACCAGCGGCGACGGCGAAACGCGCTCGCTCCACACCGGATCGGTGAGGATCCGGTACCCGTCGACCTCGATCAACGTCGTGGCGTGGCCGTACCAGGTGACGGCGAGAGCGGCCGCCGTGTCCGGTTGCTGCGGCGTCCGCAATGGGATGCTGCCCCTCGGCCGGCCCACGTTGCGCTGGGTCAGCGCCGAGACCAGCAGTGAGGGAGCGGAACCGGCGACCACTTGGCTACTGGGCTCGGTGTTGTGGAACTGTCGATCGCGATAGGTGGCCGCACCCACCGCGTACGGCTGGATCGCCGAGATCGAAGCGCCCATCGCCGATGGGATGTCCCACACCGCCCGTACCACCCAGGTGAGGCCGAGCGCGCCTGCCGCGGCGCCCGCGATCCGTCTGATGTCCATCATCGCCCCACAAACTTCGCGGGGCGCTTTTCCTGCCTGGCCAAACGACCCTCCTTGGCATCCTCGCTCGTCCACGCGGCCTCCAGTGCCGCGCGCTGCTGCGCGGTTTCCGGATCGCGCGTTCCGTCGTCATTGAGCACCAGCTTCATGTGCCGCAGGGACAGCGGGGCCAGCGCCGCGATGTGCTTGGCCCAAGCCTGCGCGTCGGCCACGGTGCCGATCCGGTTGGCGAACCCGAACGCGTAGGCGTCGTCGGCCGATATCTGTTCGGCTCCCAGCAACACCGTCCGCGCCGGACCGCCGCCGATCAAGGCGGCCAGCCTGCGCACGGTCCACCTATCGACGGTGATGCCCAGTTTCGCCGCGGGGACCGCGATGTACGCCTCCGGCGCGATCACCCGCAGGTCGGAAGCGAGCGCCAGCTGCACACCGGCGCCGATCGCGGCGCCGTTGATCGCCGAAATCACCGGGACCGGGGCCGATTCGATGGCGTGCAACATTTCCAGCAATCCGGACAGGAAATCGCCCGAATACACCCCGGACAAGTCGGCGCCCGCGCTGAACACCGGGCCCCGTCCGGTCAATATGATGGCCCGGGCCTGGTCGGCAACCGCGGCGAGCACTGCCTCGCGCAGCAGTGTCACGAGTTCGTGATCGAGCGCGTTGCGGCGCTCCTCCCGCTGAAGTTCGATGGTGACCACGTCACCATCGCGGCTGACCCCGAGCATGCGACCTCCCCGACTGAACGGTCCGTCTGTTCTCTTCACTCTGCCACAGCGGACTACCCGTTTCGCGCCGGGCGATACGATCACCGGCTGTGCCGACCGACTTCGACATCCTGGTAATCGGCGCTGGTCAGGCGGGACTCTCGGCCGGATACCACCTCCAGCGCCTCGGACTGCGTCCCGAGCGGCACTATCTGCTCGTCGATCGGTCGCCCGGCCCCGGCGGCGCGTGGCAGTTCCGCTGGCCCTCCCTCACCCTGGACACGGTCAACCGCGTGCACGATCTGCCCGGTATGTCGTTCTCGGAGACCTTGCCGCCCGGTTCGTCGTCCGTGCCCGCCGCGACCGCCGTGCCGCACTACTACGAGCTGTACGAGAAACGATTCGACCTGCGCGTGCACCGGCAGGTATCGGTCACCGTGGTATGCGACCGGACCGAGGAAGGCGCCCCCGCCGAGCGGGGTGCGGTGCTCAACGCGGAGACCGACACGGCGGGCACGATCCGGGTACGCGGCCTGATCAACTGCACCGGCACCTGGGAGCGTCCGTTCGTTCCGCACTACCCGGGGGCGCGGACCTTCGCCGGTCGCCAGCTGCACACCCACGACTACCGCACCGCCGAGGAGTTCGCGGGCGAGCACGTCGTGGTCGTGGGCGGCGGGATCTCGGCGGTCCAGCTGCTCGACGAGATCTCCCGAGTCACCACGACGACCTGGGTGACGAGGACACCGCCGCGCTTCCGCGAGAACACCTTCACCGAAGCGGCCGGCCGCGCCGCGGTCGCGATGGTCGAAGACCGGGTGCGGCGTGGGCTGCCGCCGGGATCGGTGGTCTCGGTCACCGGGCTGCCGCTCGATGACCGGCTACGGGCGGCGCGGGCCCGCGGCGCGCTCATCCGCCTGCCGATGTTCGAACGCATCGAGCCCGACGGGGTGCGGTGGGCCGACGGAGCCTTTCAGCGAGCGGATGTGATCCTCTGGGCCACCGGCTTCCGCAGCGCGCTGGACCACCTCGCGCCGCTGCGACTGCGCGGTCCCGGCGGCGGCATCACCATGTCGGGACGGCTGGCCACCCGTGTGTCCGCCGATCCGCGCATCCACCTGATCGGATACGGACCCTCGGCCAGCACGGTCGGGGCCAATCGAGCGGGGCGCGCGGCGGCCCTCGAACTCACCGAATATCTCGGATTGCGCTGACCGGCCCCGGCGATTCCCGCGGTCAGTCGATCAGGCCGTAGGTGAACCGGTCCGGGTCCGGACCGATGCGCGCACCGGCATCCAGACCGTTGATCGCGTCCATCTGCTCCGGCGTCAGCTCGAAACCGAATACGTCGAAGTTCTCGGCGATCCGCGACGGTGTGACCGACTTGGGAATGACGATGTTGCCCAACTGCAGGTGCCAGCGGATGATCACCTGTGCCGGGGTGCGGCCGACCTCGGCGGCCACCGCCGTGATGGTCCTCTCCTCGAGCAAGGTGCCCTGCCCGAGCGGGCTCCACGCCTCGGTGGCGATCGCGTTACCCGCGTGGTACTCGCGCAGCTCGCGTTGTGCCAGCCTCGGGTGCAGCTCGACCTGGTTCACCACCGGGATCTCACCGGTCTCGGCGATGAGCCGTTGAATGTTCGCGACCGTGAAGTTCGAGACGCCGATCGACCGCACCCGGCCATGCGACTTCAGGGCCTGGAAGGCACGGAAGGTATCCACGAAGCGGTCGGCCTCGGCCACCGGCCAGTGGATGAGGTACAGGTCGAGGTAGTCCAAGCCGAGCCGTTGCAGGCTCGCGTCGAACGCGCGCAGCGTGGAGTCGTAGCCCTGGTCGGCATTCCACAGCTTGGTCGTGACGTAGATCTCGTCCCTGGGCAGGCCGGATTCCCTGATCGCACGGCCGGTGCCCTCTTCGTTTCCGTAGATCGCGGCCGTATCGATACTGCGATAGCCGACCTCGAGCGCAGTGGTGACGGCCGAGAAGACGTCCTCGGAGGGCACTTGGAACACGCCGAAGCCGAGCTGCGGGATCACGTTCCCGTCGTTCAGCACGATCGAGGGGACGGTGCTGGTCTCGCTTTTGAAGGTCACATTCCGACGGTAGAAGTGTGGCGGCGAACCGTCAATCACGCACTCGGGTGTGTTGGCTTGTAATTTGCTGGGAACGGGGCTCGCGGACCGCGGACTTTCCGCGTTCACCCGCGGTCAGCTCGTCGAGCCGGGCAACCCGAGCCGCCGGTACCGCGTCTGCCGTGCCGTCGGCAACTCCGATTCCGGACGGGCGCGCAAGGCCGCCAGTTCGTGCGCGATCGCGGCGACCATCCGGCGGGCGAAGTCCACCGGCTCGTCCGCCGCGTCGGGCAATTCCGGCACGATCCGGTCGACCACGCCGTCGGCCAGCAAGTCAGGGGCGCTGATCCGTTGCGCCGCAGCCAATTCCGCAGCATGATCGGTGTCACGGAAGACGATGGCGCTCGCCCCCTCCGGCGGCAGCGGGGCCAGCCACGCATGTGTGGCGGCGAGCACCCGGTCGGCGGGCAGTAGCGCCAGCGCGCCGCCGCCGGTGCCCTGGCCGAGCAGCACCGACACGGTCGGGGTATCCAACGTCACCAGATCGGCTATGCAGCGAGCGATCTCGGGCGCCAGCCCGCGTTCCTCGGCCTCCTTCGACAGCGCCGCGCCTACGGTGTCGATGACCAGGACCAAGGGCAACCGCAACTCCTGAGCAAGCGCCATACTGCGCCGCGCCTCGCGCAGCGCGGCCGGACCCATGGTGTTCTCACCCTGCTGCCCTCGCCGATCGTGCCCGAACACCACACACGGCTGCCCACGGAAACGGCCCAGAGCGAGCACGGCGGTGCGATCGGACTCGCCCTGACCGGTGCCGCTGAGCGGAACTCGTTGCGTCACATGACGAAGGAGATCCCGGATGCCGGGGCGCTCCGGGCGGCGGGAGATGAGGACCGACCGCCACACCCGATCGCCCGCGGCGCGATCACATTCGACATCGGGCTGAATCGATTCTGCCGCAACGTCGTTCGAATGCGGAGCAGATACCGGCGGGTGTGACTCCGATGCCGCGATCGGTTCGGAAAAGTGCCGTCCAGCAGCCGAATCCGGCAATTCGATGCCGCTGAACACACTCAACGCGCGATGGGCGATACGGCGGAAGACCGGAATCGTCAGAACGCCGTCGATTACGCCGCGCCGATACAGGTTCTCCGCGGTCTGCACGCCTTCCGGGAAAGGTCTGCCGTACAGGGCCTGATAGACCCGAGGGCCGAGAAACCCGATGAGCGCCCCGGGTTCGGCGAAAGTGATGTGCCCCAACGAACCCCACGACGCGAAAACGCCGCCCATCGTCGGGTTGCGAAGGTAGACGACGTAGGGATACCCCGCCGACTTGTGCGCCGCCACCGCACCGGCGATCTTCACCATCTGCACAAAGGCGACGGTGCCCTCCTGCATCCTGGTCCCGCCGGAGGTCGGCGAAGCGATCAAAGGCAGCCCGAGTTCGGTGGCGCGCTCGACCGCCGAGACGATCCGCTCCGCCGCCGCGACACCGATCGAGCCGGCCAGAAAGCCGAACTCGCAGGCGATCACGGCCACGTGCCGACCACGCAGCAACCCTTCGCCGGTGAGCACCGATTCGTCGGTGCCCGCCGCGACGGCCGCCTTCCGCAAGGCATCGCGGTACCGCGGAGAAACGGCCACCGTCACCGGCGGCCGGTCCCAGCTGACGAACGAGTCCTTGTCGAGCAGTTGCCCGAGTAACTCTCGCGCCGAAGTACGCACCGGGCGAGCCTATCCGGCCCTACCCAGTGCTCCGGTGAGCCGCGCGAGCACTCAGTAGCCCTGCATCACCTTGCGCAGCGCGTACTCGGTGAGCGCGACCAGGGCCTGCTTGGCCGGCTCCCGGCGACGGGCGTCGATGGACATGATCGGCACATCGGCAGGCACGGCGAGCGCCTGCCGGATGTCCTCGATCGGGTAACGCGGAGCGTCGTCGAATTCGTTGAGCGCCACCAGGAAGGGTAGGCCGCGCGCTTCGAAGTAGTCGACGGCCGCGAAGCTGTCCTCCAGCCTGCGGGTGTCGACCAGTACGACGGCGCCGATGGCGCCCCGGATCAGGTCGTCCCACATGAACCAGAATCGGTACTGGCCGGGCGTGCCGAACAGGTACAACACGAGATCGTCGGCGAGACTGATCCGGCCGAAGTCCATCGCCACGGTGGTGGTCGATTTCATCGGGATGCCGGTCAGATTGTCGATCCCGGCGCTGGCATTGGTCACCAATGCCTCGGTGCGCAGCGGAACGATCTCCGAGACAGCACCGACCAACGTGGTCTTCCCGACGCCGAAGCCACCCGCGACCACGATCTTCGCCGATGTTGGCTTGCTGGTACGAGTGTCGACCTGCGCCGTCGAATCAAATACGCCGGAGTCCACTGAGAACCCTTTCGATCAGCTCGCGACGCTCATCGTCGCTGGAATCGTCTTTCAAAGTCGCCGAAACGCGCACGTGCCCGGCCTCGATCAAATCGGCCACGAGCACACGGGCCACCCCGATAGGGATACCCAATCGGGCTGCTACCTCGGCAACGGACGGCGATTCTCTGCACAACTCCACGATTGACGTCTCGATGTTGGTCAGTTCGAACTGCCGCTCCGGGGCGACCGGATGCGATGCGACGAGAGCCTCCAACGCCAACTCGACCGCGGGCCTGGTGCGGCCTGCGGTCAGCGAGTACGGCCGTACGAGGCTGGGCTCGACGCTTCCCACGCGGTGATCTTCTATGTCCATCCCACCATCAGGAACCCATCGTGACGCGTGGTGTGGCCTGAACAGTCTGGCCAACCCGCTCGACCAACAGAGCCATCTCGTAGCCGACCTGACCGATGTCACACGAAGTGTTGGTCAGCACAGCGAGATAGGAACCGTCGCCGACAGCCATGAGTAGCAGGTAACCGTGCTCCATCTCGACGACGGACTGCAGCACGGTGCCGCCCTCGAACAGGTTCGAGACGCCGACTGACAGGCTGGCCAGACCGGCCGTGACGGCCGAAAGCTGTTCGGCGCGGTCGACGGGCAGTTGGGCACTCGCGGCCATGAGCAGGCCGTCAGCCGAAACCAGGACAGCATGGGCTACGCCAGGAACCTCGTTGGCAAAGTTCGAAACCAGCCAATCCAGCTGACGATTCGTACCACCTAGATCGGGGTTCATCGGTCTCCTTTATCTCCGGTTAGGTTCATTGCTCTCATTGCGCGGCCATCCCGGACGCCCTGCTGGTGACGACTCAAGCTGGACCTGATCGTTTCTGGGTCGCGGCGCGGCGCCCGATCCGCCGAACCGCTGACGCCGCCGGGGACAAGCCTTCCGCCCGGATTGCGTTGCGGCAACCCCGCCGCCGTTTTCGTCTCCGGCTGCGCCTCGCTGGCCCGGCGAGCCGCTTGCCAACCCTCGTCACCCGGCGATTCGAAGGAGGCAGCCACCTGGGACCTATCCGTGTTGGGATCCGACAGCCACGCCGACATCATCTCGGCGAAGATCGGCGTTCCGCCCATCGACGCTCCCGACTCGTCCGCGGGCTGCAACCTGGTCTGGAAGAACGAGGCCGTCTTGGCCGGGTTGGACCGGAAGCTGTGCTTACCGGGATCGCGCCCCGGCGAGGCGGCGGGCTGCTCTGGGCTCGCGGCGTGCTGGCCACCGTGATCGCGCTGCGGCAGCGCGATACCCGGCGGCACGGGCTGGCGCTGCGGCGCTTGGGCGCCCGGCTGCCGCTGCGGCAGACCGGTCAGCCCGCTCTCGCGCTGCGGAAGGCTCGACGGCGCGGGCGGACGCTGCGGCAGACCGGTGGCCGGGCCCGCGTCCCGCTGCGGCAGACCGCTCGCCGTCGCATCGCGTTGCGGCAGACCGTTGCCGACGGCAGGCAGCGCGCCGGAGCCCGGATCCCGCTGCGGCAGACGGTGAGCACCGGCATCCCGCTGCGGCAGACCGTTGCCGGGTTCACGCTGCGGCAGACCGGTGGGCGCCGCATCGCGCTGCGGCAGGCCAGGCGTGGGCTGCCGCGATGGCAGGCCGGTGGCACCCGATTCACGCTGCGGCAGACCGGTAGCGCCCAGGTCACGCGACGGCAGACCCGTCGCGCCCGATTCACGCTGCGGCAGGCCGGTTGCACCTGGCTCACGCGACGGCAGGCCGATGGACGGTTCACGCGACGGCAGACCGGTAGCGCCCGGCTCACGCGACGGCAGACCCGTGGCACCCGGCTCACGCTGCGGCAGACCACCCGCCGCCGAATCACGCTGCGGCACACCGTTCGAACCCGGCTGCCGCTGCGGTAGGCCGGTGGCGCCCGGCTCACGCGACGGCAGACGCGTCACACCCGGCTCACGCTGCGGCAGACCACCCGCCGCCGAATCACGCTGCGGCAGGCCGCCAGATGCGGACTCACGCTGCGGC
Source organism: Nocardia sp. NPDC004260 (assembly GCF_053603155.1). NCBI lineage: Bacteria > Bacillati > Actinomycetota > Actinomycetes > Mycobacteriales > Nocardiaceae > Nocardia > Nocardia sp. NPDC004260. The sequence continues at coordinate 345,454 of NZ_JBSGEZ010000001.1, forward strand.
AGGCCACCCAAACCGGAGTCGCGCTGCGACAAGCCGCCCAAACCGGCGTCGCGCTGTGACAAACCACCCGCGGCCGACTCACGCTGCGGCAGACCGCCGGAGGCGGACTCACGCTGGGGTAGACCGCCCAAACCGGATTCCCGCTGCGGCATGCCCTTCGAAGCGTCTCGCGGCGGCACGCCGTTGGTACCCGGCTGGCGCTGCGGCAGACCGGCGCTCGGCTGCGGCACGCCGTTGGCGCCCGGCTGACGCACCGGTAGCTCGCCCGAGTTCGGCTCACGCGACGGCAGGCCGGTTCCGGACGACTCGGCGGGCCCACCGGGCTGGCGCGGCGGCGGACCGCCGGGGCTGAGGTTGCGCTTGGGCAGGCTGGCCGCGGCGAGCTTGCCACGCTGCGGACCACTCGGCGCGGGCTGCCCCGGCGCGGGCCGCAGACTCGTAGCCGACTCCTGGTTCTCCGAGCGCATACCGGACGACGTCATCGCCGAACCCGGCTGCCGCTGCGGCAGTCCACCCGGTCCGGTGGGGATCGGTCCGCTGGACGAAGCGGTGGGCTTGGCGCTCACGGCCGGAATCGGGCCGCTCACCCCGGGATCGACGGTGACCACGACATTGCCCCCAGGAGTCCGCTGGACGGCCCGCATCTGCATGGACGAAGGCGCCGACGGACGCTGTGGAGCGGCGGCCTGCGGCGAAGGCTGCGGGGTGACGGGCTGCCCCGCGCTCGGTTTGCCCGCGACGATGAGTCCGACGGGCACGTGCACGGTCACCGTCACGCCCGGATCGCGCGCGGTGTCGAAGGTCGGCCGCAGCCGCACGGTGAGACCGTGCCGCTCGGCGAGCCTGCCGACCACGAACAGACCCATGTGCCGGGCCGTGTCCGGCCCCGGCTCGGCGGTCTGCTCCAGACGGCGGTTGATATCTGCCATCTCGGCGGGCGGCATACCGATGCCGCGGTCGGCCACCTCGATGAGCAGTCCCTGATCGTGCGCCTGCGCGAACGTGAACTTGACGTCGGTCTCCGGCGGCGAGGCGCGCAGCGCGTTGTCGAGCAGCTCGGCGAACAGATGCGCGAGGTCGGAGGCGGCGGGTTCCTTCAGCGAACCGCGCGGCGTGGCTCCGAGCTTCACGCGCTCGTAGTCCTCCACCTCGGAGATCGCGGCGCGCAGCACGTCGGCGATCTCGACCGGGGCGGACTTGGCGCGGCGCTGCCTGGTGCCCGCGAGAATCAGCAGGTTATCGCCGTTACGGCGCATACGGGCGGCGAGATGGTCCAGCCGGAACAAGTTCTCCAGCAGGCGCGGGTCCTTCTCGTCGTACTCCATCGCCTCGATGAGCGTGAGCTGATGGTCGACGAGCGACTTCGACCGCCGCGCCAAGGTCTCGAACATGTCGTTGACCTGCGAACGCATCTTCGCCTGGTCACTCGCCAGGCGCAGCGCCTGGCCGTGGATGTCGTCGACCGCGCGCGCGAGCTGACCGATCTCCTCGGTGCTACGCACCGGCATCGGCTCCAGCGGCACCTCTTCCGGCGAGGCGCCGGTGCGGAGTTGGGCGACCTCGTGCGGCAGGTCGCTCTCGGCCACGCGCAGCGCGGCCAACCGCAGCCGGTGCAGCGGGACGATCATCGAACGGGCCACGAAGACCGCGAGCAGAAGCGCGGCGAGGATGGTCGCGATGACGACCGCGGTGTAGGTCCACGCGTCCCGCTGGGCGGTGGTCACCAGCGACTGCATCGCGGAGTCGATGTCCTTGGTCGCCTTGCCGACGACGTGCTCGTAGACCGCGAGGCTGTCGGTCAGCGACTTCTTCAGGTCACCGACCGGAAGCTGGCCCGCCTGCGACTGCGGGCTGGTCAACAGCGCGATCCTGGTGTCGATGCCGGCGCGCAGGTCGGCGATCGAGGTATCGCCGTCGGAGAAGCGATGCGCTAGCACGTTGAGCAGCGCGCGCTCGGTGTTGGAGGCGATCAGGAAGTTCTGGACGCCGGACTGCTGGGCGCGCAGCACCTCGGAAAAGCCAGCCAGCTCGCCGAGCAGCGTGGCACGGGTGTTGAGCGAGTCGACCAGCCGCAGTTTGGCCTCGTCCACCGCGGTGTCGCTGACCTGGCCGACCGTCGTCTCGACGATACGGACGCTGTCGCTGCGGACGCGGTCGATCAGCGCCAGGGTGTCCGACGGCGGGCCGGTGGAGACCGACTTGCCCTGGGCGCGCACGCCCTTGGCCTGGGTGAGCATGCTGTCGATGGCCGCGCGCGCGCCGGGCACCCGGTCGAGCTTGGTGACCGCCTTCTCGGCGTTGGCGATCGCCTTGTCCAGATCCGCGAGGTTCTGGTCGGTCACGACGGACTGGTTGGAACCCAGCGAGATCATCTGCGAGCCCGCGGTGGTGGCGGTCTGCGCGCTGAGCGCGGTGACCGATGGGATGGCGGCGACGTTCTCCGAGATGTCGGCGAGCCGGTTCGAGTCCGCGAACTCCGACGAGATCCTGGATACGCCGAGGCCGACCGCGACCGCCAGAGGCACGGCGAGCACCGCCGTCACCTTCCAGCGCAGATCCCAGTTGCCCAGCGCCCAGCGGCTACTGCCGGAGCTAGCGGCGTCACGCATCTCCCACTCACTTTCCAAACTGGCCTCTACCACGCGCCATCAACCGAACCTCCACAATCGCGTGCTTGGCTCGACAGGTGGAGCTGGCCGAGAGCTGCGGCTGGCCGAGAAATTGCGTCTACGACGGCCCAAATAAGTGACATCAGATTCTAACGGATCAATAACTTCTTGGGTGACGGGGCGTGATGTCGCGATCATTGACCTGCCAGTTCCAGGCAAAACCAAAGGTAGCGGCACCCACCCGGGCGTCGCGTGAAGTCTGCCACAATCAACCAGATCTATCGAGGCGGGCATCGAGGCGAGGCTAGGGAGTCACGGGGTTGAACGTGCGGCACGAGTACCGACCGGCCTACCAGACCAGCTTGGTGGATCCCGCCGAGTTCTGGGCCGGCGCGGCCGAAGCCATCGACTGGGACGTGCCGCCGACGCAGATCGTCGACAGCGGCGCCCGCCCGGTAGCCAGGTGGTTCTCCGGTGCCCGGCTCAACACCTCCTTCAACGCGCTCGACCGCCACGTCCACCCCACCACCCCCGATTCGCCGAGCCGCGCCGATCAGCCCGCACTGATATACGAGTCGGCTATGACCGACGCCACCGTTGTCTACACCTACGCCGAGCTGCTCGACGAGGTGTCGCGGTTCGCGGGGGTGATGGCGCGGCTGGGCGTCGCCGCAGGCGATCGCGTGGTGATCTACCTGCCGATGATCCCCGAAGCGGTGATCGCGATGCTGGCCTGCGCCCGCATCGGCGCGGTGCACTCGGTGGTGTTCGGCGGCTTCGCGGCCCCGGAGCTGGCCGCGCGCATCGATGACGCCGAGCCGGTGTTGATCATCACAGCGTCCGGTGGCCTGGAACCGGGCAAGCAGATCGAATACCCGCCCATCGTGCTGCGAGCGCTGGATCTCGCCGGGACGACCGCGCCGCGCACGGTGATCGTCAAACAGCGGCCGCAGTTCGACACGATCCACTTTCCCGCGCCGCAGCCCGCCACCGAGTACCTGCCGAGTTCGGCGGAGACCGTGGCCGCGCAGTGGCTCGACTGGGACGACGCCGTCCGCGACGCGCCGCGGGCCGACCCGGTGTCGGTCGCCGCGACCGATCCGCTCTACATCCTCTACACCTCCGGCACCACCGGGAAGCCGAAGGGCGTGGTCCGCGACAACGGCGGGCACGCGGTCGCCCTGGCCTGGTCGATGCGCAACATCTACGACGTCGACGCGGGCCAGGTGATGTGGGCCGCCTCCGACGTGGGCTGGGTGGTCGGGCACTCCTACATCGTCTACGCGCCGTTGTTGGTCGGAGCCACCACGCTGCTGTACGAAGGCAAGCCGGTCGGCACCCCGGACGCAGGCGCGTACTGGCGGGTGGTGGACAAGCACAAGGTCGACGTGCTGTTCACCGCCCCGACCGCGCTACGCGCCATCCGCAAGGCCGACCCCGAGGCCGAGCTGGCCCACCGCCACGACCTGTCCTCCCTGCGCGCGCTGTTCTGCGCGGGCGAGCGCCTGGACCCGGCCACCTACGCCTGGGCCGACGAAACCCTGCTCGCGGGCCGTTCGGACTGCCCGGTCGTGGATCACTGGTGGCAGACCGAGACCGGCTGGCCGGTCTGTGCGAACCCGCTCGGCCTCCAGCAGCTGCCGATCAAACCGGGCTCGGCCTCGGTACCGGTGCCCGGCTATCGACTACGCGTACTCGACTCCTCCGGCAACGCGGTGGCGCCGAACACCGAGGGCAACATCGTCATCGGCCTGCCGCTGCCGCCCGGCACGCTGACCGGCCTCTGGCGGGACGAGGCCCGGTACGAGCGCTCCTATCTCTCCGCGTATCCCGGCCACTACCTCACCGGCGACTCCGGCTACTTCGACGAGGACGGCTACCTGTACGTCCTCGGCCGCAGCGACGACGTGATCAACATGGCGGGGCACCGGCTTTCCGCCGGCAGCATCGAGGCGGCCATCGCGGGGCACGAGGCCGTCGCCGAATGCGCCGTCATCGGGCTGCCCGACGAACTCAAGGGGCACCGGCCGCTGGCGTACGTGGTGCTCAAGTCCGGCGTCGACATCGATCCCGACCGGCTGCGCGACGAACTGATCGAGCGGGTGCGCACCCACGTCGGCGCGATCGCCACGCTGCACGACGCCATCGTCGTGACCGCGCTGCCCAAGACCAGGTCCGGCAAGATCTTGCGCAAGACCATCCGGCAGATCACCTCCGGCGAGACTTTCGAGGTGCCCTCCACCATCGAGGATCCGGCGGTGCTGGTGGCGCTGGAGCAGCAGATCCGCACGGCGCGTCCCGAATGGCGGGACGCGGCGCACGTCACGGAGAACACCGACGACGTGGTGGCGCCGGACGTGGATCCGGTTGCGCCGTCCTGAGTTTGCGCACCGCCGTTAACGTCCTCAGAGTTTCCTCAGAGGATGTTCATGTCGGTGCCAGCAGTTCGAAATAGCCTCGAGACCGCCCGAAACCCCTCGATGATCTGGAGGCAGAGATATGAAACGTTCCGTAGGCCGCCCCGCCGTCGCCGCCGCGGCAGCAGGTGGAATCGCCACGGTCACGTTGCTACTGAGCCCCGCTATCGCCGCCGCGGGCCCGATGGAATACGCCGAGCCCCTGCTGACCTCGGACTGCTCGTTCGCTCAGGTCGACGCGGCCCTGCACGACAAGGCGCCGCAGCTGGCCGCGATGCTCGACGCGAATCCGAACCAGAAGGCCGAGTTGCAGCGCAAGTTCGACCAGCCGGTCGAGCAGCGTAGGGCCGAATTGCGGCGGGCCATCGACGAGAACCCGGACGCGGCGCGCCAGGCGGAGAACGACCCGCGGACCGCGCAGTTGCGCGACACCATCCGCGTCGTGGCGGAGACCTGCCACAACTACTGATCCCGCGGAAACACGGGTGACTCGCCGGGCATTTCCGTATTCCGGCGGGTCATCCCCGGGTTCCGGACGCGAGTCCGCGCGCCGACTCGCACGACCGAAGATTCACGGAGGCGGGGAGCAGAATGGACGACGTGACCTCGACCTCGAACCCGACGGTTCTCGTCGTCGACGACGACGAGGACGTGCTCGCCTCGGTCGAGCGCGGGCTGCGTTTGTCCGGCTTCCGAGTCCTGGTGGCCAGGGACGGCGCACAGGCGTTGCGCAGTGTGAACGAGAACGCGCCCGACGCCATCGTGCTGGATATGAACATGCCGGTGCTCGACGGCGCGGGCGTGGTGACCGCCTTGCGCGCGATGGGCAACGAGGTGCCGATCTGTGTGCTCAGCGCCCGCGCGTCGGTGGACGACCGCATCGCTGGGCTGGAGTCCGGCGCCGACGACTACCTGGTCAAACCATTCGTGCTGAAGGAACTGGTGGTCCGCATCAGGGCGCTGCTGCGCAGGCGGTCGGACGTACCAGCCCCCGCGACCCCGGGAGCGGTCACCATCGGCCCGCTCGAGGTGGACGTCGCCGGCTACCGCGCGCTGCTGCGCGGCCGCGAGATCGAGCTCACCAAGCGGGAATTCGAACTGCTGTCGACGCTGGCCAGGAACGTCGGAGTGGTGCTGAGCCGGGAACGGCTGCTGGAACTGGTGTGGGGCTACGACTTCGCCGCCGACACCAATGTGGTGGACGTCTTCGTCGGCTATCTGCGCCGTAAGCTCGAGGTGGACGGCACTCCCCGGCTGCTGCACACGATCCGCGGCGTCGGGTTCGTGCTGCGAGCGCCGAAATGACGGTGCCCGCCGCCGCACCGCCGAAAACCCGTCGGCGCCGATCGTTTTCGCTGCGCACCCGCGTCGCGGGCGCGGCAGCCGCAGGCGCGATCATCATCGTGACGCTGATCAGCCTGATCAGCATCCGCGCCATCGAGCGCAACAACGTGCGGCAATCCGACCAGCAACTCGACGTCGCGGCGCGAATCGTGCTGATCGAGCCGCAGATCGCCGTCCGGTTCATCAGCCTGACCGGCTTGAACAACAACATGGCGGTGACCGTCCGGGACAACGGCGAGGTGGTCGCGAGCACGCCCACCGAACTACCCGAGTTGCCGACCGGCTCCCGCACCGTGACGGTGGGCGGCACCCCCTACCGGATCCTGACCACCACCGAGAAGCAGCCCGCGGGCCGCGTGGTGGCACTCGGCATACCCGCCGCGGACGCGGCCGAGGCCACCGCCGAACAGCAACGATGGGTGCTCGGCGGCGCGCTGCTGGCCATCGCCGCCGCCGCCGGGCTCGGCTGGTTGCTCGCGGGCGCTGCGGTGCGCCCGATCGTCCGGCTCACCCGGCAAGTGGGCGCACGCAGCGCGTTTCCCGATCCGAGCAATCCGCAGGCGCCGGTGGAGGGCGCGGGCGTGCACGAGGCGGAGCAATTGGCCGACGCGGTGAACACCATGTTGCAGCGGGTGGACCAGGCGCAGGCGCAGACCGCCGCCGCACTGGAGACCGCCCGCGACTTCGCCGCCGTGTCCGCCCACGAACTGCGCACCCCGCTGACCGCGATGCGCACCGATCTCGAGGTACTGCGCACACTCGACCTGGACGAGTCGCAGCGGTCGGAGATTCTGAGCGACCTGCAACGCAGCCAGGGCCGGGTGGAGAGCACGCTCGCGGCGCTGGAGCGGCTGGCCACCGGCGACCTGACCAATGAGCGCGACCACGTCGCCACCGATGTCGGCGACCTGTGCGACCAAGCCGCGCACGACGCCATGCGGCACTTCCCCGGCCTGGTCGTGCGCATCGATTCCGACGCCGAGCTGGTCACCCGCGGCCTGCCCGCCGGGCTGCGGTTGGCGGTGGACAACGCGCTGGCCAACTCGGTCAAGCACGGCGGAGCGACCGAGGCCCTTGTCTCGGCGCACCGTGCGCCCGACGGCCACATCGTCATCTCGATCGATGACAACGGCCGCGGCATCCCGCCGCAGGAGCGCGAGGCCGTCTTCGACCGCTTCTTCCGCGGCAGCCAGGCGAGCAAGGGCGGCTCCGGGCTCGGTCTCGCTCTGGTCGCTCAGCAGGCCCAACTCCACGGCGGCCGGGCATATTTCGACGCGGGCACCCTCGGCGGCATCCGCTTGGTCCTGGACTTACCGGAGCGGTCGGCAACTTAGACAACTCTCAGAGAAACGCCAAGGGGGGCGCCATAACCCGCGTTTATGGTCTGCGGCGTGATCGGAAAACGCGCCCGCTGTGGCCTTCTCGTCGTCGCCCTCGTCGCAGCTGGAGCGCTCGGCGCCGGGCTCACCGCATGGACCGGGACGGATCGGGGGCCGACGGGGATCGCGCTGGTCAATGCCGATACCGGGCCGACCGGAGCGCGAGTGGTCACGGCGTTGCAGGACGCGGGCGGCTACGAATGGACCGCCGCGGCGGCGGGTGCGGCGAGCACCGACGACTACGCCGCGGTGATCACGCTGCCCGCCGACCTCACGGCGTCTATGGGCACTTTGGCCGGGCCCGAACCGAAGCGGGCCAAAGTCACCGTGGACACCAACGAACACGCCGACGCCGAATTGGTGCACGGCGCGGTGACCGCGGTGACGCACCGGATCGGCGCGGCAGGCGTCGACGCCGCGCTCACCGCTGTCGCGCAGGCCAGGTCGCAGATGTCGCAGGTGCAGTTCAGTGCCCAGCTGCTCAACGCGGGCGTCGAGGCGGCCGCCGCGGGAGCCGACCAGTTCAGCTCCGGCGCCGATCAGTTGCTCGGCTTCCTGGAGTTCGCGAAATCCGGATCGGCGCAACTCACTTCGGCCATCGCGTTGCTGAACTCCACCGTCGACGGCGCCGCCGCGCAAGCGGGCCGGCTCGCCGCGGCCCTCGATTCGACCGGCATCACGATCGCGCAGGTGGAACGAACGGCGAACACGGTGAGCGGCGGACTCGACCAGATCCTGCCGCTGCTGCGCGCGCTGCCGTTCGCGAGCGACCCGGCACTCGCCGACATCATCGGGAAGCTGGAAGCGCTGCGCGGCGTGTCCGCGCAGGCGGGATCCCAGCTGACCGGCCTCGGCTCGCTCGTCGGCGGCGCGGTCGACCCCGACACCGATCTCGGCACCCTGCTCCGCACCGTCGTCGACCGCCTGACCAGCGCGAGCGCGCAACTGTCCGAAGGCGCGAAACTCGCTGAGGGCCTACCGCAGCTCGCCGAACAGGGCGGCGCCCAACTGGTCGACGCCATCGGCCAGCTCACCGGCGGCGTGAGCCAGTTACAGAACATCGTGCGCAACCTGAGCACGCAAACCGACAAGGCGGTGGCCGCGCTGCCGCAACGCAGCGGCACCCAGCAAGCAGCGCTGGCAGCGGCCCTGACCGACCCGGTGGAGATCATCAGGAAGTAGATACGACGATGGCCCGTCTTCTTCTACAGAAGACGGGCCATACGCGAGCCATAAGCGGGCCGTGAACACGCGGCGCCGCAGGCGCCGCCAGATCAGTTAGCGTTCAGCAGGTCGATCACGAAGACCAGCGTCTTGCCGGACAGGGGGTGACCGCCGCCCGCCCCGCCGTAGGCCAGCTCCGGCGGGATGGTCAGCTGACGACGACCGCCGACCTTCATTCCGGGAATGCCGTCCTGCCAGCCCTGGATCAGGCCGCGCAGCGGGAAGGTGATGGACTCGCCGCGGTTCCACGACGAGTCGAACTCTTCGCCGGATTCGAATTCGACGCCCACGTAGTGCACTTCCACGGTGCCGCCGGGCACGGCTTCTTTGCCCTCGCCCTCGATGATGTCCTTGATCACCAGCTCGGTGGGCGCGGGCCCTGCCTGGAACTCGATCTCCGGTTTGGTCATTCGGCTATCCCCTTCGATAGATGATGGATGGATTTCGTCAACGATTATTGATCTCGCGGTAATCGCGAGCGCCGTAGCCGGTGTAGATCTGCCGGGGACGGCCGATCTTCAGCGGCTCGCTGTGCATTTCGCGCCAGTGCGCGATCCAGCCGGGGAGCCGGCCCATCGCGAACAGCACGGTGAACATGCGGGTCGGGAAGCCCATCGCCTTGTAGATGACGCCGGTGTAGAAGTCGACGTTCGGGTACAGGCGGCGCTCGATGAAGTAGTCGTCGGTGAGCGCGGCCTCTTCCAGGGCCTGGGCGATGTCGAACAGCTCGTCGTGGCCGCCGAGCTTGCTCAGGATGGCGTCGGCGTGCTTCTTGGCGATCGAGGCGCGCGGGTCGTAGTTGCGGTAGACGCGGTGACCGAAGCCCATGAGCTTCACCCCGTCTTCCTTGTTCTTGACCTTGCGGATGAACTCCTTGACGTCGCTGCCGCTGGCCTTGATGCCGTCGAGCATCTCCAGCACGGCCTGGTTCGCGCCGCCGTGCAGCGGGCCCCACAGCGCGTTGATGCCGCCGGACACCGAGGTGAACAGGTTGGCGTCGGACGAGCCGACCAGGCGCACGGTCGAGGTGGAGCAGTTCTGCTCGTGGTCGGCGTGCAGGATGAGCAGCATGTCCAGCGCCGCGGCGACCTCGGGGTCCACCTCGTAGGGCTCGGCCGGGAAGCCGAAGGTCATCCGCAGGAAGTTCTCCACCAGGCTCAGCGAGTTGTCCGGGTAGAGGAAGGGCTGGCCGACCGACTTCTTGTACGAGTAGGCCGCGATGGTGGGCAGCTTGGCCAGCAGCCGGATGGTGGACAGCTCGACCTGTTCGGGGTCGCGCGGGTCCAGCGAGTCCTGGTAGTAGGCCGACAGGGCGTTCACCGCCGAGGACAGCACCGGCATCGGGTGCGCGTTGCGCGGGAAGCCGTCGAAGAACCGCTTCAGGTCCTCGTGCAGCAGGGTGTGCCTGCGGATGCGGTCGGTGAAGCCCTCGAGCTGGGCCTGCGTGGGCAGCTCGCCGTAGATCAGCAGATAGCTGACCTCGATGAAGGTCGAGGCCGCCGCGAGCTGGTCGATCGGGTAGCCGCGGTAGCGCAGGATGCCGGCCTCACCGTCGATGTAGGTGATCGCCGACTTGGTCGGGGCGGTGTTCATGAAGCCCGGGTCGTACGTCACATACCCGGTGCTGGCCAGCAGCTTTCCCAGCTCGATCCCGTCGTTGCCCTCGGCGGCCCTGGTGACCGTCATCGGGAACTCGCCGCCGGGGTAGGAAAGGACCGGCTTGGCGTCGTCGTCGACGTTGATGATGTTCTCAGCGGGCACGGAAGGATCCCTCTCAGGCTAGAACCACAGGCACCGGCGCGGTGGCGCACGATGCGCTTGCCTCAACGCTAGCCGTTGGCCGACGCGGACAATACCGGAGGGTAGTCCTGCGGCGGCTCACAAACACGTCCCGGCGCGGTGAGGTCCGGTGGCTACCGCGAAACGCGGTCGCCAAGGGTTAGCACTGCACGTCACACGGCGATTTCGGCATGAGCGCGACCGACACGGTAACGAGTGAAGGCCGGAAACGCGACCGCCGCGATCAGCACACCCACCACCACGAGCGCACCGCCGCCCGCCGCGGCTACAGCGGTACCCAGGCTCGCTGCCGCGAAACCGTGGGCAACATCACCGATGCGCGGGCCGCCCGCGACCACCACGGTGAACACCCCTTGCAGCCGCCCGCGCAGCTCGTCGGTGGCCACCGTCTGCAGCATCGTGACGCGCAGCGCGGCCGAGACCATGTCCACCGCGCCGCCGAAGGCCGCGCACACCAAGGCAATCCACAGCCCGGCGCCGAGACCGAGACCGTGGCCGGTGAGCCCGACGGCGAGGCCGAAGCCGACCATGGCCAGCCCCCACAGTGCGATGCAGACCAGCACCGCGAAGCCCTGCCTGCGGATGCGCGGAATCCACCCGGAGAACACGCCGCCGAGCACCGCGCCCGCCGACATCGAAGCGAACAGCAGGCCCAGCGCGACGCCACCGGTCGCCGGGTCGCCGAAGGTCTCGTGCGCGATCTGCGGGAACAGCGCGCGCGGCATGCCGAACACCATGGCGATCACGTCCACCGCGAACGACGCCAGCAGCACCCGTTGCGTGGCGAGGTAGCCGAAACCGTCCAGCACGGTGCGGAACCCAGCGCGGCGCACCGTTCCGGTCGGCGGCAACTCGGGCAGCCGCCAGACCGCCCACAACGTGGCCAGCAGCGCGACCGCATCGATCAGGTAGAGCGTGGCGAGCCCGACGACGGGAATGAGCACCCCGGCCAGCACCGGTCCCGCGATGGCGCCGAATTGCATCACCGTCATGTTCAGCGAGTTCGCGGCGGCCAGTTGGCCTTCCGGCAACAGGCGGGGGATGGTGGCGCTGCGGGTGGGTTGGTTCACCGCGAAGAACGCCTGCTGCACGGCGAACAGGCCGAGCACGAGCCACACGTTGTCCGCCCCGGCCACCGCTTGCAACCAGAAGGCCAAGGCGGTGAGGCCGGTGCCCGAGTTGGTGATCAGCAGGAGCCTGCGCCGATCCAGCACGTCGGCGAGCGCGCCGCCCCACAGGCCGAACACGATCAGTGGCACCAAGCCGAACAGACCGGCCAGGCCGACGTAACCGGAACTGCCGGTGATCTGGAAGATCTGCTGCGGAACCGCGACCACGGACAACTGCGCGCCGATCATGGTGACGATGCCCGAGCTCCAGAGGCGTCGGAAGTCCGGATTGCGCAGCGGAGTGGTGTCGGCGAGCAGTTTCACCGCCGCAGCGTAATCAGTCCTCCCTTCCGGATCGACGCGAGAATTCTCACGCCGGCACTGGGAATAGGTCAGGGCTGCAAGCGCTCGACCGTGGTCCCCGCGTCCTGGATCCGCACCCGGATGCGGTTGTGCAGCCGGCCCCGCCGTCCCTGCCAGAACTCGACCTCGTCGGGACGGACCAGGAAACCGCCCCAGTGCGGCGGCACCGGGATCTCGTCGGTATCGGCGAATCGCGCGGTCGTCTCGGCCAGCGTGCGATCCAGTTCGGCCCGGGAGCCGATCGGCTGGGACTGGCGCGAGGCCCAGGCGCCCAGCTGCGAGTCGCGCGGCCGGGAACGCCAGTAGGCCACCGTCGTCTCGGCGGAAACCCGCTCGACCGCGCCGCGCAGGTGCACCTGTCTGCCCAGCGCGGGCCAGACGAAGGTGACCGCGGCATACGGGAGGGCGGTCAACTGAGCGCCCTTGGCGGAGTCGTAGTTCGTGTAGAAGATCACACCCTTCGGGGAGAGCCCTTTGCACAGCACCGTCCGCGCGACCGGCCGCGGCGTGCCGTCCGCCAGCGACACCGTGGCCAGCACCATCGCGTTGGGTTCGGCGATGCCGACCGCGGTGGCCTGTTCGATCCAATGTCGCAGCAGCGGCTCCCAGCCGCCGGCGAGCCAGGTCTCGTCCAAGTCGACGTCGTCGTTGCCGCCGTGCGGAAGGCCGCCGTAGTCGACCCGCATGGCCGCGAGATCCGATGAATTGTCCAGGTCACGCATGGGGCAGACGTTACTCCTCGGTAGCGGGGAGCTAAGGTTTTGATGATCGGCATGTGCTCGTCAAATCCGACACCTTCCCATCGACGAGAACATGCGACCCAAGTGCAAGGAGAGTCGCGACATGACTACCAGCCCCGCGGTTTCCGGTGGGCAGGCCACCGTTCCCAGCGATTTCGTCAGTGGCCTCGAGGGCGTGGTGGCTTTCACCACCGACATCGCCGAACCGGACAAGGACGGCGGCGCGCTGCGCTACCGCGGAGTCGACATCGAGAACCTGGTCGGGAGCCGGGTGACCTTCGGTGACGTGTGGGCGCTACTTGTCGACGGATCGTTCGGGCGCGGTCTACCGCCCGCCGAGCCGTTCCCGCTCCCGGTGCACACCGGTGACGTACGCGTCGACGTGCAGGCCGGGCTGGCCATGCTCGCGCCGATCTGGGGCTACCAGCCGCTGCTGGACATCGACGACGAGACCGCTCGCGAGAATCTGGCCCGCGCCTCGGTGATGGCCCTGTCCTACGTCGCGCAGTCGGCGCGCGGCATCTACCAGCCCGCGGTCCCGCAGAAGAAGATCGACGAGTGCACCACGGTCACCGAGCGCTTCATGACCCGCTGGAAGGGCGACCCGGACCCGCGCCACACCGAGGCCATCGACGCCTACTGGGTCTCCGCCGCCGAGCACGGCATGAACGCCTCCACCTTCACCGCCCGGGTGATCGCGTCTACCGGGGCGGACGTCGCGGCGGCGCTGTCCGGCGCGATCGGCGCCATGTCCGGCCCGCTGCACGGCGGCGCGCCCGCGCGCGTGCTGCCGATGATCGAAGAGGTCGAGCGCACCGGCGACGCGCGTGCGCTGGTCAAGGGCATCCTGGACCGCAAGGAGAAGCTGATGGGCTTCGGTCACCGGGTCTACCGGGCCGAGGACCCGCGCGCCCGCGTGCTGCGCGCCACCGCGAAGCGCCTGGCCGCGCCGCGCTACGAAGTCGCCGCTGCACTGGAGCAGGCCGCCCTGGCGGAGCTGCGCGAACGCCGTCCGGACCGCGCCATCGAGACCAACGTGGAGTTCTGGGCCGCGGTGATCCTGGACTTCGCCGAGGTGCCCGCGCACATGATGCCCGCCATGTTCACCTGCGGCCGCACCGCGGGCTGGTGCGCGCACATCCTGGAGCAGAAGCAGCTGGGCAAGTTGGTCCGCCCGGCGGCCATCTACACCGGCCCCTCCCCTCGCCGGCCCGAGGACGTCGAGGGCTGGGCCACGATCGCGCACACGTAACGCGACCACAGCGTCACGACCGCGAGCCGGACGTCACGGCGGAAGCTGTTGCCCCGCCGTCATGTCCGGCTCGCGTAGCATCCGGGAGGGGAAGCTAGAGGAACTAGAGGGATGCTGGACAAAGGAATATCGAGGCGGCGGATGCTCGGCGTCGGCGCCGCTCTGGCCGCAGGATTCGCCGCCACCGGGTGCGGCACCACACAGAACACGGCTCTCACGCAGGCGCGCGCGTCGGTCGCGCCCGGCGCCACCACCGGGATGCGGGCCGCTCCGGTCTCCGCGTCCCCGGACGCGGGCACACCGGTCGCCGTCGCCGCCAGGCACGCCGGGATCTCGCCGAAGCAATGGGGCGTCGAGCTGGCGGGAATCACAAGTACTTTCACCGCCGCGGGCAAACAGATGGCGCTCACTTTCGACGCCTGCGGCGGGACCGGCAACAACGACATCGACGAGTCGCTGGTGAACTTCCTGATCAGCGAGCGAATTCCGGCGACGTTGTTCCTCAACAAACGCTGGATCGATGCCAACCGCGCGCGGACCGCGCAGTTGGCGGCGAATCCGCTCTTCGAACTGGCCAATCACGGTGTGGCGCACAAACCGCTGTCGGTGAACGGCCGCGAAGCCTATGGCATCGCGGGAACCGCCTCGGCGCGGGAGGCGGCCGACGAAGTGTGGGCCAACCACGAGTTGCTCACCACGATCACCGGCAAGCCGCCGCGATTCTTCCGCGCGGGCACCGCGCATTACGACGACGTCGCGGTGTCCATCGTCAACGAATTGGGCGAAACCCCGGTCGGTTTCAGTATCAACGCCGATTTCGGCGCGACCGCGTCGGCCACCCGAGTGCAATCTGCGATGAATGCCGCCGCGCCCGGCGCTATTTCACTGGCCCATATGCATCGGCCGCGCTCCGGAACCGGAGCGGGGATGATCGCGGCGCTGCCGAAGCTTCGCGCCATGGGTTTCACCTTCGTGCACCTGTAGCCGCGCGACCGTATTCGCCAGAGGTTTACTCCTCGAGCGAGGCGACCCAGTCGACGGCGACCGTGTCGCCGCGGTCCACTTCGAAGAAGGCGACCTCCAGATGCCTGCCCAGGTCGACCAACCGGAGGGCGTGCAGCGGCACCGGCTGGACCAGCCGCACCCGCCACGGCTTGGGTTCGTCCCAGGCGCGCAGCTCGAGGTCCAGCCGCAGCACCGGATCGTCACGCCCGGAGTAGTCGGCCGCGACCGGCGCGGCGGCGAGCACGGTGGCGTCGGCGCGGCGGCCGTCGGCGAGGATCTTCGCGATGCTCGCCCGGCCCGCTTCTTCGAGGTCGGGCACGTACAGGACCAGGCGATCGCGGTCGCGCGGGTCCACCCGGCAGCACACCACGTCACCAGGCCGCATCCATTCCAGGTCCGCGTCCGGCATTCGCTGCCGCACCCGGCTCTCGTAGGGGAACTCGCCGGCCAGCTGCACGCGGACCCAGAACACGTGTCCCGGTTCGGTACGGCGCGGACGCACGCCGAGGATCGTCGCGGTTCCCGCTTCCCCGCGGATCAACAACTCCCGCCGCATCGCGTCCGAGACCGTCGCGCCGCGCAGGCGGAAATTCCGCGCCCGCCGGCGCAGGCGCCACCCCGAGTTAGCTGACGGCATGCTCATGGGCGCTTACGTTAGCCGGAGTGTGGGCGTCGCCACAGCGATACCACCGACTACCCTGTTGGCCATGACCTCTGCGTTTCCGACCATTCCCGACGACCTCAAGCCCGCCGACGGACGGTTCGGCTGCGGCCCCTCCAAGGTGCGCCCGGAGCAGCTGCAGTCGCTGGTGAACGTCGGCGCCTCGGTGTTCGGAACCTCGCATCGGCAGAAGCCGGTCAAGGACGTGGTGGCGCGCGTCCGCTCCGGCTTGCGCGAGCTGTTCGGCCTGCCGGAGGGCTACGAGGTGGTGCTCGGCAACGGCGGCACCACCGCTTTCTGGGACGCGGCGGCGTTCGGCCTGGTCCGGGAGCGTTCGCTGCACCTGACCAACGGTGAGTTCAGCTCGAAGTTCGCCGCTGTCACCAAGGGCAACCCGTTCATCGGCGACCCGATCGTGGTCTCGGCGGAGCCGGGCAGCGCGCCGGAGCCGGTGTCGGACCCGTCGGCGGACCTGATCGGCTGGGCGCACAATGAGACCTCCACCGGCGTCTCCATTCCGGTGCGGCGTCCCGCGGGCTCGGACCACGCGCTCATCGCCATCGACGCCACCTCCGGCGCGGGCGGCCTCCCGGTGACCATCACCGACGCCGACGTCTACTACTTCGCACCGCAGAAATGCTTCGCCTCCGACGGTGGCCTGTGGGTCGCGCTGATGAGCCCCGCCGCGCTGGCGCGGGTCGAGGAGATCAAGGCGTCGGGCCGCTGGACGCCCGATTTCCTGTCGCTGCCGATCGCGATCGACAACAGCACCAAGGATCAGACCTACAACACCCCCGCCTTGGGCACCCTGCTGCTGTTCGCCGACCAGATCGAGTGGCTCAACAACAACGGCGGTCTGGACTGGGCGGTCAAGCGCACGCTCGACTCCTCCTCACGCCTGTACTCCTGGGCGGAGTCGAGCGAATACGCCACCCCGTACGTCACGGACCCGGCGCACCGCTCGCAGGTGGTCGGCACCATCGACTTCGCCGACACGGTCGACGCGGCCGCGGTCGCGAAGATCCTGCGCGCCAACGGCATCGTGGACACCGAGCCCTACCGCAAGCTGGGCCGCAACCAGCTGCGTATCGGCATGTTCCCGGCGATCGATCCGGACGACGTCAGCCAGCTGACCCGCGCCATCGATTGGGTCGTGCAGAATCTCGGCTGAGCGCCGCCTATTTCGGTCCGGAGTACGCAACACGCCCGGGATCGACACGCCGCGGAATTAGCCATAG
This sequence comes from Nocardia sp. NPDC004260, assembly GCF_053603155.1. Lineage (NCBI taxonomy): Bacteria > Bacillati > Actinomycetota > Actinomycetes > Mycobacteriales > Nocardiaceae > Nocardia > Nocardia sp. NPDC004260. The sequence continues at coordinate 362,595 of NZ_JBSGEZ010000001.1, forward strand.
CGGAACGAACAGAGCAGATTAGCGGGGCACGGACGTCTCCGAGGAGATTTCCGTGCCGCGTGTCCTGCCCCATGAATCTCAGATGTGCACTACTGTTTCGGAAAGTGGGCGGTGTCGCGAGTCGACGCGATAAGGAGGTAACGGTGCGTGAACTTCGAGTGATCGGGGTGACGCCCGACTCCACGCACATCGTGTGTATCGACACCGAGTCCGGTCAGAAGTTCCGGCTGCCCGCCGACGACAAACTGCGAGCCGCCGCGCGCGGAGACCTTGCCCGATTCGGCCAGATCGAGATCGAAATGGAAGCAACTATGCGTCCCCGCGATATCCAGGCCCGTATTCGAGCAGGGGCCTCAGTGGAACAGGTCACCGAAGAATCCGGAATGCCGGCCAGTCGCGTCGAGCGATTCGCCTATCCGGTTCTGCTGGAGCGAGCCCGCGCCGCCGAGCTCGCCCAGAAGGCCCACCCGGTCCGTCCCGACGGTCCCGCCGTCGACATCCTCATCGATGTGGTCACCGCCGCGTTCACCGCGCGCGGGCACAACATCGAGGGCGCCGAATGGGACGCATGGAAGGACGAGAAGGGCTACTGGGTCGCCCAGTTGCAGTGGCAGAACGGACGATCCGAGATCGCCGCGCACTGGCGCTACCAGCCCGACGCCCATGGGGGTTCGGTTTCTCCGCTCGACGACCCGGCCTCCGATTTGATCGATCCGGATTTCGGCCGCGCGCTGCGCGGACTGGCCACGATCGTGCCTCCGGAACCCGAGCCCGCGCCGCCGCAGCCGGAGCCGGTGGCCGAACCGCGTCCCGCCCCGGCCGCACCGCCCGCGCGCACCGCGAGCCGACAGAGCCAGCCGACGCTGGACGAGTACTACGAACAGCGGGCCGTCGCGGCCGGTGGCAGCGCCGCCGCGATCCCGCCGGGCAACGCGCCGGCGCCCGCCGCGGCCACGCCTCCCGCGGCCGCCGCCAACGCGACGCCTACCGCCGGTGCCGTCGCGCCACCGGCCGCCACCGTGGACACCCCCGCGCCGACGCCCCCCGCGCCCCCCGCGCCCGAGGAGCCCGCGAAGCCCGCGGCCAAGGCTCCGGCGAAGCCGACGCGCAGCAAGCGCGGCAAGGCCCCGATGCCGTCCTGGGAGGACGTACTGCTCGGGGTACGCAGCTCGGGTCACTGACCGCAGCCCGTCCTCGCAAGTCTTCGTTGTGCCGATCGGGGCACGGTAGCGACGCGTGCGCGCGCGAAATCAGCGGTCACGAACCGGTGTTCACAGTGCGAAGCCGCACCGACGCCGGTGCGAGGCGAGTAAATTTCGGTGTGGTCGACAACGGGCCTCAGCGCTGGAACAACGTCACCGCAGCAGTGCGGCGAGCGGGCGCGTTGCGCGTTGCTCGAAGTTCGCGGAGCCCATTCGTGCGACTATCGGGAGGTGCCGGAATGCTGTCCAAGGCTTGGTCGCTCTGGTACGTCGACGCACCGGACCCCCTGACGGTACTGCGCGCGAACCACAACCCGGACCCCCAAGCCGCACTGGCACTGGCGAAGCAACTGCACCAGGACCGCGACGTGCGGCCGATCGTGGCAGGCACGCTGGCTGGTTGCGCGGGCCCGGCGATCGACGAGGTCTGCATCGGCTGCTTTCCGGGCGTGACGGTGCTGTGCTCGGCCCAGGCCGCGCGCATCCACCCGACCGAGATCCCGGAGTTGCTGGTACGCCCGCTGGCCTCGGAACACACCTATCTGGTGTCGTTCGACGTCGAGCACGGCTGGGGGGCGTTCGCTCACTGGGAGCGCGGCGAGTTCCGCAGGTCGTTCAGCTCGACCCGGGTATACATCTTGGAGGACGAGGGACTTCCGCTGGTATGGGAGCGGTCCTACTGGGCCGGCGAGCATCCGGTGCGCTGGCGCGCGGGCGAGCTGCCCGATCCCCAGTCGCTGCCGTTCGATCCGCCCGACTTCGCCGACGCGGCCAACAACGAATGGCTCGGCTTCCACTACCGCGGGGCCGCCGCATCCGGCGCGCTCGGCCCGGCGGACATACCTATCTGCAAGTTCGCACTGCACCCGAAGGGCAAGTTGCCCACCTCGGGGCTGCGCGGCCCAGGCGATGGCGGGGCGCACACGACCTCGCGCAAGCGCGGCCTGTTCGGCTGGCTGCGCGGACACGACCCCGTCGGTTAGCCGCGCGCCCCGCGGTCCGGCCTCGTCAACCGAACAGTCCACCCAGCAGCAACACGACCCATCCGAGCAGCACGCCCGCCGCGCCGCCTCCGATCACCCACCGTGTCACCGGTGCGAAACGCCAACGCCATACGGTGGGCGCGGCGCCGCCGGCCGCGACCAGATTCACCGCCACCGCGAGTAACGGATGCACTTCGGCCAGCGCGGCCCCGAAGGCATACACCGCGACCGCCGACAGCAGCGCCACCAGGAACGCCACGGCCAGGCCCGCACCCCAGGGCGTCGGGTCCTGGTAGGACGGATACGGCCGGTACGGTCCGGTCACGCCGTCCGCACCCGCTCGTAGAACGCCATCGCGGCCGCGGTCGCCACATTCAGCGAATCGGTGCCCGGCGTCATCGGGATACGCGCGCGAACGTCGGTGGCCCGCATGGCCTCCTCCGTCAGTCCCGGCCCCTCGGCTCCGAGCAACAACGCCACCCGCTCCCCCGTCATCGCCGCGGCCAGATTCGCCGCCGCGGGGTCGGGCGTGAGGGCGATGATCTGGAATCCCTTGCGCCGCAGTATATCCAGACCATCCGGCCAACTCGGCACGGACGCGAACGGCACGCGCAGCACATGTCCCATCGATACCCGGACGGCGCGGCGGTACAGCGGGTCGGCGCAGCGGTCGCCGAACAGGATCGCGTCGGCGCCGAGCCCGGCGGCGTTGCGGAACATGGCGCCGAGATTCTCGTGGTCGTTGACGCCTTCGAGCACCGCGACCGTGCGCGCCTTCTCGATCACCTCGTCCAGGCCGAGATCGGTGGGGTGGCGAGCGACGGCCAGCACGCCGCGGTTGAGGTGGAATCCGACCACCTCGGCCATCACCTCGGCGGTGGCGCGATAGTACGGCACGTCGACGGTCACCAAGTCGTCGGCGAGTTCGGCGCGCCTGCGCTCCACTCCGAGCAGGGCGGTCGGCGCGAAACGCGAATCGAGCATGCGCTGGACCACCACGACGCCCTCGGCGATCACCAGTCCTTTGCGCCCGGGTAGATCGGGCCTGCGATCGGCCGACTTGAGATCGCGGAAGTCGTCGACCCGTGGGTCGGCGGGGTCATCGATGTCGATCACTTCGGCCACCGCTCCATCCTGCCGGGCCGCCGCGGCCGGGTCCGAATCGGTGTTCGCCGCGCGGTCGCGGACGGCGAAAATGCGGTGCGGGCAGGTACGCGGGCGTGGGATGGTCGAGGCATGACCCTGCCGGGAATCACCATTCGGTCGGCCACCGCGGACGACGCGGCCGCGATCACGACGCTGGTCGAGACCTCGTTCGGCACCCGCTACGATCCGGCCGAGGTGGACCCGAATCCGCTGCTGTTCCCACCGGAGAACTCGATCGTCGCGGTCGAGGGCGGAGAGGTCGTCGGGCACACGCAGTCCACCACCATGACGGTGACCGTGCCCGGCGAGCGGACCGTGCGGGTGTGCGGCATCGCGGGCGTCGGCGTCGCACCGACGCACCGGCGGCGCGGCATCCTCCGCGCCATGTACATCGAACTGCATCGGCGCGTCGAGGCCGACGGCTTGCCGCTGACCATGTTCACCGCGAGCGAGGGCGGCATCTACGGCCGGTTCGGTTACGGTCCCGCGACACGGGAGAACGCGGTGAGCATCGAGCGGCGCTTCGCCGAATTCCTCCCCTCGGCACCCGACCCCGGCGGTGTGACGCTGCGCCCGCCGGGCGAGCTGCGCGCGACGGCGGAGGCGATCTACGACCGGTGGCGCAGGCTGGTGCCCGGCGCGCAGGTACGTCCTGCGGCGGCCTGGGACATCGTGTTCGATGATCCGCAACGCTACCGGGAGGGCGGCACCACCCTGTTCGGACTCCTGCACGCCGATGGCTACGCGCTGTATCGGTACCACTCGGACGGCAGGGCACGGACGGTGGAAGTCGCCGAGATGCGGACGGTCACGGCCGAGGCACACGCGGCCCTGTGGCGGGCCCTGCTCGGACTCGATCTGGTGCGACGGGTGGATGCCGTGCTCACCGACCACGACCCGCTGCCCTATCTGCTGACCGATCCTCGCTTGGTGCGCACCACCGCCCGCTACGACGGGCTGTGGCTGCGCCTGATGGACGTCCCGGCGGCACTGACAGCACGGGCTTACGCGAGCGACTTGGACGTGACGCTCGAGGTGGCCGATCCCTTCCGGAACGCGGGCGGCACGTTCGCACTGCGCGTGCGGAACGGAGCGGCCGAATGCGAGCCGACCGATCGCGCGGCCGATATCGAACTCGGCATCGACGTGCTCGGCAGCATGTATCTCGGCGCGTATCCCGCGCGAGTGTTCGCCGCGGCGAACCGGTTGCGGGCGAAAGACGCCGCGCGGCTGCGCGCCTTCGACGACGCCTTCCGCGCGGAGCGGGACGCGATGCTGGGTTGGTTCTTCTGACGACGCGCGGCGGGCCGCGGACTGGCATGCTGGTCTCATGAAGCCGATTCAGTTGATCCTCAACATCCTGTGGCTCGTCTTCGCTGGATTCTGGCTGGCGCTCGGCTACATCGCGGCGGGGATCATCTGCTTCATCCTGATCATCACGATTCCCTTCGGCATCGCGTCGTTCCGGATCGCCGCCTACGTGCTGTGGCCGTTCGGCCGGACCACCGTGGAGAAGCCCGGCGCGGGCGCGGGCTCGCTGATCGGCAACATCATCTGGTTCATCGTCGCGGGGTGGTGGCTCGCGCTCGGGCATCTGCTCACCAGCATTCCGCTGTTCCTCTCGATCATCGGCATTCCGTTCGGCTGGGCGAACCTGAAGTTCATACCGATCTCGCTGTTCCCCCTGGGGCGGGAGATCGTGGACAGCGATCGGCCGTTCGGCGCGCGATAGCCCGGTCCACCGCGGTTTCGACAGCTCGACGCCGTGGCAGACGAGCTGCGCCATGTCGCGACGACACTGTGATCCGCATCACAGTGTGTTAACGAAATCACACCTCCGTGCGAAGGTTAGCTAGAAGGTAACTGATTTATTTCCAGTGCCACAGCGTCCCCAGCGGACGCCGAGCCGACCGCACGGGAGGGCTCCACCATGACCGACCGAACCGCCCGCCGGGCCGACTCGGACACCGCGCCACTCGCGCCGATCGCGGTGACTCTGGGAGTGCTGCTGCTGATCGGCGCGGCCACCCAGCTCACTCGCCTGCCCCGATGGGCCGACGACTACGGAGTTCTGGTCTATCCGGCCTTCGTCCTGTGCCTGACCATCGCGGGCGGCCTGCTGTGGTGGGGCGCCGGAATCATCCGCGCCAAGCGCTGATCCGAGCCTTCGGCGGCGTATGCGACGAACTCCGTTGCGGCCGTGGCGCTACTCGGATTCCGCGACGATCTGCTTCATGATCGCCACGGCACGGGTGAGCACGACGAGTTGGTCCTCGGTGAGCGTCGACAGCTGCTCGGTCATCCATGCCTCGCGGGCGCTGGCTTCGTCGGCGATGAGCGCGCGCCCCGCCGGGGACAGCGAGACGATGATCTGACGGCCATCGGTCGGATGCGGATTGCGCTCGACCAGATCGAGGTCGGTGAGCGACGCGATGACGCGGGTCATCGACGGGGGCTGGACGCGTTCCTTGGCGGCGAGTGCCCCCGGGGTCATCGCGCCCTCGCGAGCCAGCGTGGCGAGCGCGGAGAGTTGAGTCAGCGAAATCTGCGAGTCGGCACGACGGCCGCGCAGGTGTCGCGTCAGTCGAACGACCGCCAGCGAGAGCTCACCAGCAAGGGCTCTGACATCCGATGGCGTTGTCACAGTGGCAAACGATACGGGACCGAGGGCGGCCGGTCGCGGCTTCCCGCCATGGTGCGGCCACCTCGTCTTCGCGCGGGCGGCGGACTCCTCCCGGCCGGGCCGATTAGGCTCGAGCCGTGACACAAAAAGTCCCGCAGCTTCCGCCGCGCCTGACCGACCCGCGCCCCGTGCTCGCGGTCGGCAGCGCGCTGTGGCTGATCGCCACCGTGGTGGTGTGGGCAGGCGGCGACCGGTGGGCGTCAGCCCGTCCGGTCTGCCTGATGGGCCTGGTGGTCGGACTGATCGGACTGGTCATCTATCTGGTTCAGCGCCGCGGCGCGCGGCGCGGGGACAAGGGCGCGCAGACGGGCTTGTAGCCGACCTGGTTACCTTCGGACCAGCTCGAATTCGTCGGTCGTGCCGGTGAGCGGGTAGAGCGCGCCGCCGGGATCCAGACGGGTGGCGTAGTGCTGGAAGCGATAGCGTCCCGGCTCGGCGTCGAGAGGGATGTCCCAGGTGAACCGGGCCACCGATTCGGCGAGCCCGCGCTTGCTCCAGTGGTATTTCACCGCCCACTCGCCCTCGTTGGCCACCCGCACCCATTCGCCGGACGCATTCCTGCGCTGCACTTCCAGGAACGTCCCGTTACGCCGATTGTCGTGTTTCGGGTGGGCCGAGACGAATTCGGCCAGCACTTGGTCTCCGGGGCCGTAGGACGGGTGCGGTTGCACGAGCACGTCACCGAAATAGCGACCCGGCGCGGCCGCGTCCGGACCCGCGCCCGGCTGGAAGTTCGGCTGCGACTGGGACACATCGCGCGGGGCCGGGCCGCGCGGCACCGGCCCGCGGGCGGCGAATGCCGTGGCCAGACGGGTGAACTCCTGCTGATAGGCGCACAGCGTGTAGCGGCCGAACAACGTCGAAGCGCCCTCGTACTGCTGGGAGTCGTATTCCTCTGGCGTGGTGACGTATTCGTGATAGGCGTTCGCGTATCCCTGCATGAGCACCTGCTCCAGCGGGACGTTCAGCGCCGCGGCGACAGCCCGGCGAACGCGCAGGCCCGACGTGATGGTGAACTCGCCGCCCGCGGCGGCCAGATAGAGCTCGCCGATGCGAACGAGCTGGATCGGCACCACATTCGGCACCCAGGGCACCGGAGGCAGCAGGCCCAGCGGCACCGCGATCGCTTTCGGCGCCTGCGCGTCCGCCAGCCAGGCCGGCGCGGGCTGGGCCGGATCGCCGAGCGCCTCGAGAAACGGGTTGCGCACGCCCTCCGGGATCGGGCCGCCGGGCAGACCTGGGCCGTCCTCGACGCTGCCCGCGATCAGCGACACCCCCGCCGCAGCCGGTGCGGTGCGGCGCGGCATGCCGTCCGGCGTGAAGCGGCCGTCCACGGCGATGTCCGCCAGGTCGATGTAGCAGAGCGTCCCGTCGACCGGGCCGGAGATCGACCGGGCCTCGGCCGCCGCTTCTTTCGACGCCGCGTACTGCCGCTCGCCGAGGATGCGGGTGTTCTCGAACTCGTCCTCGGTGGGACCGGAGCCTTGGCGCAGGTTCAGATTCGGGGACATGTCACCGGCGTTGGTCTGCGCGAAGGCAGCGACGAACGCGGGCTTGCCGTCCAGGTAGCGCACGCCGTGTTCGATGTGCTCGGCGGAGAACGCGGCGTAGCCCTTGTTGTCCGAGCTGATCAACCGGTTCGCGTTGGTCATGGACGTGTTGTGCGTGGCGAACCAGGTGATGGTCCCGGCCGTTCGCCCGCCCTTGCGCAAGACGAGAGTGGTCACCGCGGGGTCTATTGCATCCGGGAAATGCTCTTTGTCCGCAGGCGGATTGAGTTCCCAAGCCACGCGCGACCGATTCACGCTCGCGTTGTGCAGCTCGGCGCGACCGAGGGACAGCGAGCCGGGGCCGAGATCGGCGTGCGCGGCGGCGATCGCCTCGACGATCCCGTTCACCTCGGCGTCGTACACCTGCTGCTGGAAACCGAGGATGGACAGGTTGTAGGCGTAGTCGTTGCTGGAGCCGCCGCAGGTCGCGTGCGAATGGGTCGAGGTGAGCAGGACGTTCTGCTCGGTGTACAGGTCGCCGAAACGCCGGGCAAGTTCGGTCAGCACGCCGCGGTGCACGGACTGGAAGATCATTCCGTTCTCGGCGACCACGAAGACGATCCGCCGCCCCGCGCCGCCGATGATGAACGCCCGCGCCCGCGGGCGCAGGTGGATGCCCGCGGTCTGCTGCTCGAGCTGGGAGTAGCCCATCATCCCGCATTCGGCGGCCGGGCCGGTGATGTCGGAGAGTCCGACACCGATCTCGTAACCGCCGGAATCCGGTGCTGCGGCCGCCGGAACGCCGAGTGCGTCGCTCATCCCGGGTACCGTCGCGGCCGCGAGCGTGGCGGACCCGATCGCCGTCCGAGTCAGAACAGTTCGGCGTGACACCGGCATACCCGTCTCCTTCTGTCCCGATGCAGCGAACCACACAACTGGTCACTCGTCCAGTCCAGATTTGTTCCACCCTTGAATTGACTGCACGAGCCGTGGGCGCTTAACTCCCTTGGGTGTCCTCCCGATTGAGCGTCGAAGAACGACGGGCCCACCTTATCGAGGCCGCGATCGGCCTTGCCGAGAAAAAGGGTGTTGCGGGCGTGACCACGCGTGATGTCGCTCAGGCGGCCGGCGTCTCGCTCGGTGTGGTGCATTACTGTTTCGAAAACAAGGACGCGCTGATGACCGAGCTGGTCAAAGCGTTGTCGATGGAATTGCGCGATTCCGTCGACGCGAACGAAACGGTTTGGCGGGACGTCGGAAGTGGAAAAGAAGCCCTTCAAAAATTGATCCGCGCGGGCCTGGAACTGATGTGGCTGAACATTGAAGCCACTCCGGAACGACAGCTGCTCACTTACGAAACGACCACTTACGCGTTGCGCGAGGGCGAACAAACCCCGGCGAAACTCGCGATCGCGCGCGAGCAGTACAACTTCAACGACTCCACGGTCGCCGACATCCTGGAGCACGCGCGCGACGCGACCGGCAACACCTGGTCGGTCCCGGTGCAGACACTGAGCCGGTTCACGCTCAACGTCATCGACGGTGTGGTGCTGCGCTGGCTGGTGGACAACGACAGCGAGAGCGTGCGCGGGCAGCTCGATCTGCTGAGCGAGATGCTCACGGGGTACGCGGCGCAGTAGCCGAGCTCAGCCACCCCGCCGCGGCGCGCGGACGTGCACGGCCGAGCCGGTCTGCCACCAGGGCACCGCGACCGTGGCCTCGATCGCGCCGCTCAACCGCACCGTCAGGTCGTGGTGTACGACCAGCTCGCCCGCTTGCGGCGGCAAAGCGAACAGCTGCCGCAGCACGACTCCCAGCGGCTCCGCTGCCCAGGTCGTGCGACGGCCGACACTCACCACCTCGCCGGTGACGGCCTCGGACACCAGCCGCAGATCGAGCAGAGCCGCCAGAGACGAGGCCGTTCCGGCATCGCCGGCCACCAATCGATCCGGCGGCACCGCCAGGCCGAACCACGGTCGATCGAGGACGAACGCGTCTTCCGGATCGACCACGGCGCCGGTGAGCGCGCGCACGCGATCGGGTGGCCGCAGGTCGGCGAGGTCGAGCAGACCGGCGGCGACAGCGGCGGCCAAGCGGGCATGAGTGCGGGAGACGACCTCCGGCGAGGGAGTTCTCGACGTGTCGGCGAGCGCCTCCAACAAAGCGGCGGCCAACTCGTCGGTGATCGTCGCGGGGTCCGCGAGAACCGCGCGACAAGCGTCCGGGTCGACACCGGCGACGGCGAACGCCGGTAACAGCCCGTCGAAGTCGGTGTCGGCGGGATGACGCAGAAGTCCCAGCGCAGTGCCGTCGACCCGCGCGTATCGGCGCAACCACCACGCGGTGTAGCCGTCGGCGTCGGTGAGCAGGCGGCGGGTGCGCGGCGACCCGGCCAACTGCCGCAACGCTTCCGGCCAGGCGGCGTCATCGATCAGGTCCAGGTCACGGACGGCGACCAGCTCGGGCGGATCGTCCGGCAGCGTGGACCACCAGTGCTCCTCGTCGTCCAGATCGTGGTCCGGACCGGTCGGATCGGCTTCGACGATCAGACCGAAATCCCAGCCGACGCCGACGGCGCGCAGCGCGTCCGCGCCGTAGCGTTCGACCAGTTCTGGGTCGACGGTGCCGAACGGCGCATCGGGCACCAGCAGCTCGCGCAGCGGCGCGCCGGGCAGCAGCAGTTCGTCGGCGGGCCGCGATTCACCTTCGGTATCGGGCAATTCGAGCAGCCCCAGCCAGGAAGGCAGGGCCTCCCGGTCGGCATGCGCGGCGAGACGCAGGATGGCATCGGCGGTGTCGGGGTCGCCCGGATGGTCCTCCAGATCGGCGCGCAAGCCCGGGTCGGTCAGGAGATCCTCGGCGGTGGCCGACCGCGCGCCGAGCCGAGCCAGCAGGGGGTGCGCGGCCTCCGGATGCGCGAGCCTGGCCCAGTGCAGCGGGATCGCGACCTCGAGCTGATCGTCCAGCACCACGGTGCGCGGCCCCGTGACGAGTCGGCCGTCGGCCAGCGGCACCGCCAGCGCGCCCAACTCCTCCGCCGCGAGCGGATCCACCACGAACGGTTCGAGCGCGGCGTAGAACGATCGCCACCAACTCGGCGGCCGCTCCAAGCCCCCGGACAACTCCGCCAGCCGAGCCAATCCGAGCCGGTGCACGTCCAGCGCGCCCATGGCCTCGGTGTGCGACCGCCCGGAGAGGTCCGGGATCACCAGGGGACCGACCACTTCATCGAGCAGCTCGGCCAATTCCGCGGTCAGACCGGCTAAGACGTAGGCGCGGGTGGGGACGGCGATGTTCCGCGCTTCGATGTCGGCGACGGCGCCCGATTCCCGGCCCCGCAGTTCGTCGTCCGCGCCGGGAAAGGCGGGAGCGCCCGACCCGAGGTGGTCCGCGGTCGAGTGCTCGGGGTCGCCTAGGCCTTCCGGGTAGGCGTGCCGGTGGGTGGCGATTACGGGCAGCCAAGGACGCGTCTGCAATTCGCGCAGCAGCGCTTCGCGCAGCAGACCATCGGCCTCGCTGCGAGCGAACCCGGGCGTGGGTACCAGCACGAGCCGGTCACGTGGCGGAAGCGCACGAGCGAAATCCGCGTAACCGCGGGCCAGTTCGCCGAGCCGCGCGCCGGGCAGCAATCTGCGCCGATCCGGCTGCATCGGGATGTCGGCGATGAGCAAGGCGGGCAGGGACAGTTCCTCGTCCGATCTGGTCGGCGCCCGCAGCACATCGGGGGCGGCGGCCACCGGCCTGCCGTCACGCACCGGCAGCAACCAGCGGGCACGCGGCGCGCGGTACTGCCACCAGGTGCGCTGTTCACTGCCGGGACCGTCGACATAGACCTCGTGCATGCCGTCGCCCATGTCCTCGGCACTGCTGACGAATTCGGCCGTGCCGATCCGGATGCGGTGCAGGGCGGGCAGTTCCAGCAGCAGATCGACGGCTTCGGCGCGCATAGCGGCCAGCAGTGCGTCGGCGTCCACGTCCGCGCGCAGCCGCAGCACCACCTCGGTGTCGAGACCGTCCGCCGGTCGCGCCTCGATCGGCCAGGCCAACCGCAGCACCGGTGGGGCGAATTCGCCGACATCGACGGCGGGTAAACGGATCTCGTCGCGGTGCAGAGCGTTCCGGGTCTCGGCACGCGAGAACCACAGCGACCCGGAGACCGACCGCAGCTCGATGTCGTCGCTCACCGCGAGCACCGCGGTGAAACCGACACCGAATCGACCGACGGTCCCGCCGTCGGACTTCCCCGACGCGCGCAAGGCGGTGAGCGCGTGCACGCCGGAGACGTCCAGCGGCGCACCGGTATTCCCGATGTGCAGGTCACGACCGTCCAGCCAGACCACGACGGCGCCGTCCACGCCCGCCTTGCGCGCGGCGTCGGCGGCATTCTGCGCCAACTCGGTCAGCAAGCGATCCCGGTAGCCCGCGTGCACCAGGTCGTTCTCGGTAGCGGCGTCCTCACGCAACCGCGTCGGCGAATCACGCCATGCGGCGAGCACCGCCGCTCGCAGCGCCGAAGTGCCGAACGGGTCGGCGGCGTCGCTCAGTTCCGCGGCGATGACTGGAACTCCGGCCGTGCCTCGGAACCCGGAGCGTCGGCGCTACCCGACTCGGATCGCGCGTCGGCGTCATCGGCGACCGGCGTAGCGGTGGATTCCGGTGCGCCAGGCGTGTCCGCCTGGGACGACGGGGCGGCCTCGTGCGCCTGCGACACGGCGTCGGAAGCCTCGGCCACATCCGGATCGGCTGCGATGGATTGCACCGGGGCCGACTCGGCGGCGTCCGTCGTCGCGGCACTCGATCCGGCTGCTTCGCTCGACTCGACAGCGTCCGGTTCGGTCGCGCGTGCGTCGACGGCATTCCGATCGTCAGTACCCGGCGACGCATCACCGCTCGTTACCCCGGGTGAACGCGATCCCGTCGTGCCCGCTTCGGCCGACTCGGACTCCGCCGCACCGGCCTCGCGATCGGTCGCCACCGCGGGACGCGGGGCGGCATCGGCGTCTTCCGGATCGACCGGTGCGGCATCCGAACCGCTTTCACCGGCGTCCGCCGCTTCGTCCGTTCCGAGAGCCGGACCGGTGGCTGCGTCGTCCGTCGCCACATTCGGCTCATCCGCGACCGTCCCGGCGACCGCGTCGGCAGAGGCGGGCTCGTGGCCGGTCGGTGCTTCGGCGGCATCGTCCGCGCTCGGCGCCGCACGCACGGCGGGCGGGATGCTCGATTCGGTGAACGCGGCCGCGGCGTCGATTTCGCCGACCTCGGCGGCGCTGACCTCGACGAACTCGGCCACGTCGCGGTGCGTAGCCGCCGTGCTGCCCGCGGGCTGGGCCGTCGCGCCCGAGTCCTCGACGGGGGTGCTTTCACCTTCGACAGCCGCGAGTTCTTCCGTGATGCCGGAATGCTCGCCGACGGCGGCGTTCGCGGCAGCGTCGTCTTGGGCGAAGGCCGCATCTTGGGCGACTACTGGGTTCTCGACGACCGCGGCATCCTCGCCAGTCGAGACGTCTCCAGCAGGCGCAGCGGCATCCCCGGCCACGGCTGCGCCTTCGGCGACTCCCTGGTCGACGGCCACCGCGACATTCTCGGCGGCCGCACCGTGCGGATCGATGTCCTCGGTTGTCGGCGCTTCGTCGGCGTCCCGCGGGGCCACGCGAGAGTCGGCGGTTTCGAGCGAGATCACCTCTATGGCCGCGTCGTCATACGCCTCGAACAGCGGCGACCCGTTACCGGCTGGAACCTCGGTATCCGAGTGCGCGCCGCAGCCGTAGGCGACGTGGACAACGCGCCCGTCCGCGCCCATGGCGTTGCCGCAGACACCGAACGCGGCGCCCAGCGACCCGGCGAGTGGCAGGTAGAAGGCGCAGGTCCCGCAGGTGGCGGGCGCGGCCTTGGCCATCTCCGAGTCGGGTCCGTGTTCGGTGTACCACCGCTCGGCGGCCTCTGCGCGGCCTTCCCTGCTCATCACCTTGGTACGGCCCAGACCGACCTCGTAGGCCACCTCGTCCACCACCGGATCGCCGGTCGCGACGTAGCCCGGCACCAGGCGCGGGTCGTCGGCGGGCGGGGCGAGCAGGTCACCGGGCGCCAGATCCCCGGGGCGGACGCGCTGCTCCCAGGGCACGAACTCGGGCGCGACCAAGGCATCGGGCCCGGGCAGCAACGCGGACTCGCTCACCGTCGCGTGGTCGGCGTCGGGCGGGGCGGCCACCACGACCGCCCACTGCCACCCGCGGTAACCGGGGAGCGTGGCCTCGAATCGGTGGGTCGCCGCACTCTCGTCCTCGGCGATCACGCCGAGGTGTGCGCCGACGGCCGACGGTTCCAACTCCAGGAGCGCACGGCGGGCCAAATCGACGGCATCGGCCAGAATCGGCCGCACGCCGGACTCCGAAACAGAAACTGCGCTCACGGCCTACATTTTGCCGTATGGAACGCAATCGGCGTGCGTTGGCCATCAGTGTGCTGGTCGGTCTGCTCATCGTGGGTGGATGCGGCGGCGTAGCGGACCAGGCACCCAGCATGAACATCGAGGTGATCGCCACCCGGCCGCACGATACGAAGGCGTTCACCCAAGGCCTGGAGGTCGACGGCGACGTGCTCTACGAGGGCACCGGGCTGGTCGGCGCGTCCGGCGTGCGCGCGTCCCGGCTGACGACCGGGGAGGAGTTGGCCAGGACCGAGTTGCCCGCCCCGTACTTCGGCGAGGGCATCACCCTCGCCGGCGCCACGCTCTGGCAGCTGACCTGGCACGACGGCGTGGCCATCGCCCGTGACCCGGCGACGCTCGCCGAACGCGGCCGGGTGAGCTACGACGGCGAAGGCTGGGGTCTGTGCGCCGGAAACGGACGGCTGGTGATGAGCGACGGCACCGACCGCCTCACCTTCCGTGATCCGGTCACCTTCGCCCCTACCGGCTCGGTCGAGCTCGACAGTCACCACGGCGCACGCCTCAACGAGCTCGAATGCGCGGCGGACGGGTCGGTCTACGCCAACGACTGGCCCACCGACACGATCCTGCGCATCGACCCGGACTCCGGCGCCGTGCTGGCGACCGCCGACGCCGCCGGTCTGCTCCCCGCGACCGCACGGGCAGACGCCGACGCCCTCAACGGCATCGCCCAACTGCCCGGCACCGACCGGTTCCTGATCACGGGCAAGAACTGGCCGACCATGTTCGAGGTCCGCTTCGCCCCCGCCTGAGCGCGATCGCGGGTCGCGACGACGATCACTTTCCGCCGCCACCCCGGAGCGCGCGTGAACGCCCAGCCCGAGAGTGCGCCAGAATTGGAGTCGTGACTACTCCCCGCGAACCTTCCGGTGCCGACCGTGATCGGCAGGAAGGCGAGGAGGTCCCGCCGTTCGATCGGCATCCCGGTTTCGACCGATATCCGCCACCCAACGGGCCGCGGCGCCGCAGGCCGCTACCACCGCTCGGACCGGGATCCGGACGCGCCGCTGAGCGTCATGACCAGCCGGGACCGCCGACGAGCCCGCGACGCGACCCGCCACGGCCCGGGCAGCCTCCGCCCACCAAGCCGCTCCCGGTCGGGCCCGACGCCGAGCAGCCGAGGGCCTCCGACCGCGCGGCTCGGCACGTCTTCCCGCACCGTCCGGAGCCGCCCCGGTACAGCGAAACACCGGCCCCCGCCGAACGCGACTATCCCGAGACCGCCGCGCAGGATCAGGTCCAGCAACCCGAGAGCCCCGATGCCGCCGGCGCGCGGCGGATGCCACGCAAACTCACGGTCACCCGCGTGGCCGCCATGCGCGGCAGGCAACTCACCGAGAAAGGCATCGCGACCTTCCAGCGCGCGGCCAAGGCCGACGGCGCGGACAAGTCCGGCCTCACGGCGCTCACCTACGCCACCATGGCGAACTTCGCCTTGGACGCCGCCATCGCGGTGGCACTGGCCAACACCTTGTTCTTCGCCAGCGCCACCGCGGAGAGCAAGACGAAAGTCGCGCTGTACCTGCTGATCACGATCGCGCCGTTCGCGGTGATCGCCCCGCTGATCGGACCGCTGCTCGATCGCCTGCAGCGCGGTCGCCGCCTCGCGCTGGCGACGTCGTTTGCGGTGCGCGCGGTGGTCGCAGTGGCGCTGGTCTTCCAGTTCGACACCTGGGCGCTGTATCCGCTCGCGCTGTGCATGATGATCGGCAGCAAATCGTTCTCCGTGCTCAAGAGCGCGGTCACGCCCCGGGTGCTGCCGCCGGACATAGATCTGGTCCGCACCAACTCCCGCCTCACGGTGTTCGGGCTGGTCGGCGGCACGATGGGCGCCGGAGCGCTGGCCGGGTCGGCCGCGGCGATCGCGGGCTCCAACGGCGCACTCGTCTTCGCGACGCTGATCGCTTGCGGGGGGACGTATCTGAGTCTGCGCATCCCCTCCTGGGTGGAGGTGACCGAGGGCGAGGTGCCCGCGACGTTGAGCTATCACGGCGCCGACGCGCGCACCGAGGTGCTCTCGTCCGACGCGGAGTCGTCGATCCCGCCGCGCAAGCGCAGGCAACCGCTCGGCCGCGCCGTGGTGACCGGGCTCTGGGGCAACAGCGCCATTCGTGTCCTGACCGGATTCCTCACCTTCTACGTCGCGTTCGTCGCCAAGGCGACAGAACACCGGCCCGCGCAGCAGGCCCTCATGCTCGGTGCGGTCGGCGCGGCCGCGGCCATCGGCAATTTCGCGGGCAATGCGACGGGCGCCCGGCTGAAACTCGGCAAGCCCTCGCTGGTCGTGCTCGGCTGCACGGCGGCGTGCGCGCTGGTGGCACTGTTCGCGACGTTCGCCGACAACCTCCTCGGCGCGGCGACCGCGGCCCTGGTGGCGGCGGGGACGAGCGCGCTGGCCAAGGTGTCGCTGGACGCCTCGATCCAGGACGACCTGCCGCCGGAGTCGATCGCCTCCGGCTTCGGGCGGTCGGAGACCGTGCTGCAACTGAGCTGGGTCGTCGGCGGTGCGGCCGGTGTGCTGCTGCCGACCGACTACTGGAAGGGCTTCGCGGTGGTCACCGTGATACTCGTCCTTGGCTTGGTGCAGACTTTCCTCAGCTTCCGAGGCCACTCGCTACTGCCCGGCCTCGGCGGCAACCGTCCCCAGCACGCGGAGCAAGAGGTGCCGACGACCCGGCCGCACGGATATCCGGCGAGCGCGCCTCTGGCGGAGGACCCCGCGCCGCGCGGCGGTGACGCCGAACGCTTTCGACGAGGGCAAGGAGACCCGATCTGGTGAGCAAGCTCAACGCACGCACGATCGCCGCGCTGGCCGCGGCCGCACTGCTCGTGCTCACCGTCGCCTTCGTGGGCGTGCTCGCGGTGCTGGTCCACGACGCCGAGAAGCCCGACGTCACCCTCACCGCCTACGCACACGGCAAGACGGTCACCGTGCGGCCGTTCAGCTACTGCTCGGTGACCATGCAGGACTGCAGCATCCTGCCCGAGGACAATGTCCCCGGCACAGTGTTCACGACGCTGAATTGCGGGCCCGACACGCCGGATTGCCACCGTGGCCGCACCGTCGACCTGGAAGTGCCCGCCGGTTACCCACTGCAACTGTCGCTTCCGAAGAAGGTCGCCGACGCGCCTTGGCTCGCACAACTGGTCTACCTCTTGCCGAACGGCGAGAAAGTCGACCAGGTGATCAGCCGCAACGACTACCCGGACCGGGCCTTCGCCCTCACCATCGATTCGAAACCGGAGCCGGACCTGCGCCTCATCGGCGTCGAGTTCCAGCTGCCGATCCTCGCCCGCGACGAGACGGGCCGTGAGTTCTACGTGCCGCACGCCACCTGGTCGATCAGCACGGCGTAGCGACTCTCGGACGCAACGCCTTTCGCGGGCCCTGCGGGCGCCGGTGCTCGTCCGAGCACACGGGCGCCTGCGCGGTCGGTGGCCGGGCATGCCTCGGCGCTCCGAGAGCGTCCTACCGCAATGTGATTCGGCCCCGACGACCGCCCGGATCGAGCGGAATCAGTGGTCCAGTTCGCGCGCCACCGCGCGGACGACCTCCGAGATGCGCTGCGCCGTCTTGCGATCCGGGTACTTGCCCTTACGCAGGTCCGGCTGCACCTTCGCCTCGAGCAACGTGATCATGTCCTCGACCATGCCGTGCAGCTCGTCCGGCGTGTGCCTGCGCGCGGCAGGCTCCTTGCGCGCGTTGCGTTCCTGGCCCTGCCGGACCGACGGCGGCGCCTCGAGCAGCTTGAGGCTCAGCGCCTGGGGGCCGCGACGGCCTGCGGCCATGCCGAATTCGACGCGCTGGCCGGGCTTCAGGCCCTCGACGCCCTGGGGCAGCGCGGACGAGCGCACGTAGACGTCCTCACCCTCGTCCTGGGAAAGGAAGCCGAAGCCCTTTTCGACGTCGTACCACTTCACCCTGCCGGTCGGCACTGCGCTCACCCGTTCATCATCGAAAACTCGGACCCCTACGGCCCGAGCACATCCGTCTACCGAGCCGGTCGCGCGACCGGCCCTTTTCCTGTGCGAAAAGAACGCGCCCAGCAGGATTGCAGGACGCGATTGCTATCGAGTCTACCCCGGTGCGAATAACGCAAGCACATCAGTTTTACCGTCGAACCGTGACGAACCCTTCCGCTCCGACCCCGCCCGGCGGCGCCCCACGGCGGCGCGGCGACTGGTTGCTGCAACTCGCGCTCTCCGTGTTCGCGCTGGGGTTGCTGGCTATCATCGCGATTTTCGCGATCCCCTTGCTGACCGACGGCGAGCCGGGGCTGTGGCTCTACTTCGGGGCGATGCTCGCGCCGCTGGGGTTCGTGCTCGCGCTCGTCTTCGCGCTGCGCTCGGGCCGCCGGTCACGCTGAAACGGAGTGCTCACCTCCGATCCGACACCGAACCGGTTACCCGATGCGATCGTTACCCACTCCAGTGTGTGATCCTCGTCACATTACGAGTAGATCACGAAGCGGTGGCGACCTGCAGCGGGTGCGACCGCGGCGCCTCTAGCTGCACGAAGCCTTCTTCCCGGTCCGATATCGCGTCGAGACCCGTTGGTACACGCCGGTTACCAAATAGTGATTTTTCCCGCGGTTCGTCGTACGGTCTTATCCAGCCGGGGCACCCCCGGCGACCACCGGCCCGCCGCACCGAGCCTCGCCCCGCGGGTACCGGTTCCCCCGACGGAAACGTAGGGGCGAGGGCGGAACGGACGACCTCTCAGTCCGAACCAGAACCGAAGATGTCGCAGGTGCGTCGAGAGGAAGACGAACCCGATATGAGTGGACGCCATCGCAAGCCAAGCTCGACCGGACGCACGGTAGCCAAGGTTGCCGTGACCGGGGCCATCATCGGCACCGCCGGTGTGGCCTTCGCAGGCAACGCCAGCGCGGCACCCGACTCCGACTGGGATCGACTCGCTCAGTGCGAGGCCGGCGGCAACTGGGGCATCAACACAGGCAACGGTTTCCAAGGCGGGCTGCAGTTCTCGCCCAGCACGTGGCGCGCTCACGGCGGTCAGGAATACGCCGCCAGCGCCAACCAGGCCAGCCGTGAACAGCAGATCGCGGTCGCCGAGAAGGTGCTCGCCTCGCAGGGTTGGGGCGCTTGGCCCTCCTGCTCCTCGAAGCTGGGCCTGAGCAGCGCGCCGAGCCCGCGCTCCGCGCCCGCCACCGCCGAGACCCCGCGCTGGAACCCCGCGCCGCAGCTCGCTCAGTCCGCGCCTGCCGCGCCTGCCGACACGCAGCAGATCTTCTCGGCCGTCGACCGCGCTCTCGAGGTCGTGCAGAGCCAGGGCGTCCAGGTGCCCAAGGAAGCTCTCGACTTCTTCAACGCCGCCAAGTCCAGCGGAGTCACCCTCGACCCCGCGATCGTGAACTTCTACGAGGCGAACAAGGGTCTGCTCCCCTCCTGACCCGAAGGCTTCAGCAAGAAGGGCCCCGCATCAACGTGGATGCGGGGCCCTTCTCCGTAGCCGAGAACGTTCCGGTCGCGCGCTCAGCGGTTGATCACCGTGTTCGGGTGCATGTAAGGCAACTGCTCAGCCGGGACCGGGAACTCGGTGTCCTCGCCGTAGGGCGAGAGACCACCGGATCGGGCCGAAGAGAGCTCGGTGACCGCCTGGTCACCGTCGGCGACCTTCGGCCAGCCGTTGTCGACGTAGGATTTCTTCGATTTGTTCACCACGGCCCCATGCTAGCCCGGCCGCTTTCCCAGGATGCGCCGCAGCCCGTCGCTCCGGACGTCGGCGGGCGATCGCCCAGCATCGTAGGCTGGATCGGATGACCGCGACCGACTCCCTTGCCGGATGGCTCGGTGCCCGCAGTGATGCCCAGCTCGTGACGCTGCTGCAGCTTCGGCCCGACCTGGCCGTCCCGCTGCCCTCCGCCATCGCCGTGCTCGCCGCCCGCGTCGAACAGCGCGCGTCGGTGCTGCGCGCCACGGAGGACTTGAACACCCTCGAATTCGCCATCGTGGAAACCCTTGCGATGCACGGGGTGACGCGCACCGACGGTGGCCCGCTGCGCCGCGCCGAGTTGCATGTGCAATTGAGCGAACGGGTGCCGGCCGCCGCGATCGATGAGGCGCTGGAGCGGCTGACCGCTCGCGCGCTGGTCTGGATCGACGCCGAGCAGGGACTGCACCTGATTCCGGCGGCCGCCGAGGCGTTGCCGTGGCCGATCGGCACCGCGACCGAGATCCCCGACGCGCTCACCGAACCCGAGGTGGTCGCGGCGCTGCCCGAGCTGCCGCCCGCCGAACGGTCCCTGCTGGACAAGTTGGCCGCGACAGGGCCTCGTGGCCGCACCAAGGACGCCGCACCGGGCACTCCGGCCGACCGGCCGATCCAGCGGCTGCTGGCGCGCAGGCTGCTGCACTGGATCGATGACGAGACCGTCGAACTCCCGGTCACCGTCGGCCAGGTGCTGCGACGGGAACCGGTCACCCACCCGCATGCCCTGACGCCGCCGCGACCGGAGCCGGCGAAATACCCGCCCGCCGATGTGAACGCGGTCGCGGCGGGTGAGGTCGGCGAGCTGCTGCGGCACTGCGCGGCCGTGCTCGAGGTGCTCGGCCAGGCCCCGGCTCCCGCGTTGCGCGCGGGCGGCCTGGGCGTGCGCGAGCTGCGCCGCATCGCCAAGCAGGCCGGTGTCGGCGAGCCGAGAGCGGGTTTGCTGGTCGAGCTGCTGGCGGCCGCGAAATTGATCGAGAAGGGTTTGCCGGACCCGCCACCTGACTTCGAGACGACCGACGACTTCTGGGCGCCGACGCCACTGGTGGACGCCTGGCTGGAAGCGCCGCCCGCCCGGCGCTGGGCCGCCCTCGGACTCACCTGGCTCGAACTCGATCGGATGCCGTGGATGATCGGCATGCGCGACGCCAACGACAAGCCGCTGGCCGCGCTGTCGCTGGAACTGCGCACCCCGACCGCGCCGCGCGACCGGCACGCGATCCTCGCCCTGCTGGCGGAGTATCCGTCCGGCACCGCGCTGGCGCCAACGGAAATCGGCCGGGTACTGGCCTGGCGGCAGCCGCGCAGGCGCAGGAATTTCCGGCCGGAGGTGGTCGAACAGACGCTGGCCGAGGCGGCGGCGCTCGGGTTGATCGGCCGCGGCGCGCTCGGCTCGGCGGCGCGGGCGCTGCTGCACGCGGCGCCCACCAGCGTGGCCGACGCCGAGGCGGAGATGGAGGCGGCGCTGCCGGAGCCGGTGGACCACGTGCTGGTGCAAGCGGATCTCACGGTGATCGCACCCGGCCCGTTGACCACCGACCTTCAGCGTCGCGTCGCCCTCGTCGCCGACGTCGAATCCGCGGGCGCCGCAACGGTATACCGGATCGGAGAGTCCTCGGTGCGGCGCGCGCTGGACGCCGGGCTGACGGCGGCGGAGCTGCACGCGCTGTTCGCCGCGCATTCCCGGACGCCGATCCCGCAGGCACTGACCTATCTGATCGATGACGTGGCCCGGCGTCACGGCCAGTTGCGCGCGGGTATGGCCCAGTCGTTCATCCGCAGTGACGACCCGGCGCTACTGGCCCAAGTGCTGTCCGCGCCGGTGGCGAGCACGCTGGCGCTGCGATCCATCGCCCCGACCGTCGCCATCGCCCAAGCGCCGCTGGGCGAACTGCTCGAACAGCTGCGCGCGGCCGGTTTCGCGCCCGCGGGTGAGGACTCGAGCGGCGCGATCGTCGATCTGCGGCCGCGGGGCGCGCGGATCTCGGTGCGGCCCGTCGCGCGGCAGCCGTATCGGCCGACACCACCCAGCACCGAACAACTCGAACTGCTCGTCACGGAATTGCGCGCGGGCGAACGCGCCGCCAGTGCCCGGTCCGGTCAAGCGGTACGCACGGATGGCACGCGGACCAATACCGCCGCCACCCTCGCCCTGTTGCAGCTCGCGGCCAGGGTGCGGCGGTCGGTGAACATCGGCTACGTCGACGCCCAAGGCGTCGCCTCCCAACGGGTGGTGGAGCCGTTGAAGGTGGGCAACGGGCAGCTGGACGCGCTGGACCCGGTCACCGGCGCGGTCCGGCACTTCACGCTGCACCGGATCGCGTCGGTTGCCCTGCTGGAATGATCAGCCCTTGGGCTTGGCGGTGCAGAAGGTGACCTTCGGGTCCGTTTCGATGAGGCGGAAGCCGTCGGCGTCCTGGTCGCACAGCAATTCGTCGGCCTTGCCGTCGATCCGCTTCAGCACCTTGAAGGTGGCGTCCGAGGCAGCGCAGTCGACGTGCTTGTATCCGGTCGTGCTGCTCTCGTTGTAGCAGCTGCCTACCTTGAAGTTCGGGGCCAGGCACAGGAAGGCGGTGGTACCGCCGGCCAGGGTCTCCTCGTAGGAGGTGTAGTCGGCGGCGCAGTCGGTCTTCTTGTCGTAGGACTGCGCGACCTTGTACACGGCTTTGTCCGACGAGCAGTCGACCGGTTCGGTCTTGGAGTCGACCGCCGAGCCCTCGATGACGTTGATGCAGTCGCCGGCCTTGGCCTTGGCGGTGTCCGACTTGCCCGCGTCCTCGATCAACGAACAGCCGGCCACCGTGACCACCACCGCGGCCACCGCGACGAGGGCGAGCACGATCCGTGCCAGCAACCTCGTTCCTGGAAACTTCACCTGAAAACCTCTCTCACCGAAACGTTCACGTGCTCGTGAACGCGGTGAGGATACCCGCACGACCTGAGCGGCCGCATCAGCCCGCCGGGGGACCTGGAAGGGGGCGTCCTAGATGCTGTGCGTGCCGTACAGCCCCATGAGCGCGTAACCGAGGATGCTGGGAAGCAGACGGCCGAGCAAGAAGAACGCAGAGTAATTCACTAGCAACGCCTTTCGCGTATTCCATGCAACTGGACTCTTGTCCGGTATGCGGAGTGTGTCGTCGCCCGAGACCGGGTCGTTACGCTTGGGCAGTATGACGGTCGAGGACGTCGCACGCGACCTGTACGGGTTGGCGCCCGCGGAGTTCGTCGCGGCGCGCGCCGACCGGGCGGCCGCCGCGAAGCAGTCGGGTGACAAGCAACTGGCGGCCGCCATCGGCAAGCTGCGTAAACCCACCCTGACCGCGTGGGCGGCGAACCTGCTGCCCAGGGCGGCGCCCGAGGACGTGGCCGCCCTGCTGCGGCTGGCCGCCGCGTTGGCCGCCGCGCAGCGAAAACTCTCGGCCGAACAGCTGCGCGACCTGACCGCGCAGCGCCAGCAACTGGTCAACGCCCTCGCCAAGAAGGCGGGGGCGCTCGCCGCCGAACACGGGCATCCGGTCGGCGAGAACGTCGTCCGGGAGATCGGCCAGACCTTGACCGCCGCACTCGCCGATCGGGACGTGGCCGATCGGCTGCGCGCCGGAACACTCGCTACGGCCGCGAACTACGAAGGCTTCGGACCGAGTGGACCGGGTCTGCTCGCGGTGCCCGAACCGGCCACGCGGCCCGGACGAGCGGCCGTGCGGCAGCCCGACGACAGCGCGCGCCGAGAACTGCGGGAGGCCGAGAAGGCGCTCGAAACCGCCCGCGCCGAGGAGGATTCGGCAGGGGCCGCGTTCGAAAGAGCGACCGGAGAACTGTCCTCGGCCGAGGAACGCGTCGCCGCGCTGCGCGACGAGCTCGAGCACGCCGAACAGCAGCGGCAGTTCCGCAAGTCGGCTGAGCGGTCGGCGAAGGACGAGTTGCACGCGGCGCGCCGTCAGGTGGAGCGAGCCGAACGCAGGCTGGCGAAGGCCCGGCAGCGCGCCGGGGACGACTGACGGGTCAGCTGCGCAGGACGCCCGGAAACAGGTACTCCTCCGGCGGCGGCGCGGTGGTGTTCAGCCACGCGTGGAAGAACCCGGTCAGGTCCATGGGTGAGCGGGACTGCACGAAAGCGCGGAATTCGGGCATCGAGGCGTTGCCGTAGGCATGCGCGGCGAGGAAGTCCCGAACAGCGGCGAAGAACACCTCGTCGCCGATCTGCCTGCGCAGCGCGTGCAGGAACAGCGGGCCACGGTAGTAGACGGAGGTGAACTCCTTTCCCACGCCGGGGTCCTCCAGCGGGATGTTCCAGTACTTCTCGCTGTCGCGGTACTTGCGGATGGTCTCGCGGTACTGGTCGTCGACGTTCTTGCCGTCCATCCGCTCCGGCCACAGGTAGTCGGCGGTATAGCTGGCGAAGCATTCGTTCAGGCAAATGTCCGACCACCGGCGTATCGACACCCAGTCGCCCCACCACTGGTGCGCGATCTCGTGCACGACAGTCTGCAGATCGATCGACGGCGCGTAGAGCGGGCGGGTCTGGGTCTCCAGCGAGAACGTGATGCCCGCGTCCACGTGGATGCCGCCTGCGGCCTCGAACGGGTAAGGGCCGTAGATCTTTTCGGCGAAGTCGAGGATCTCCGGCACGCGCTTTTCCAGCTCGCGCTGGTCCTGCTCCACGTTCGGGGCGAACGCGCTGATCAGCGGAATGCCGTTGGCTCTGCGCTGTTCGAGGTAGTCGAACTTGTCGATCGCGACCGTGGTCAGATAGCCGACCACCGGCTCGGCGTTGAACCAGCGGACCGTCCGCTTGTCGCCGCGCACCACGTCCTCGACGCGCACGCCGTTGGAAATCACCTCCCACTCCGCGGGAACGGTGGCGTTCAGGCTGAACGTGGCCTTGTCCAGGGGGGTGTCGTTGAGCGGGTACCAAGTCGTCGCCGAGTGTGGCTCACCGGCGACGAACGCGCCGCCGCTGGGCGCGAAGGTCCATCCCTCCCCTTCGGCGTTCACCGCGGGGCCCGCGTAGTCGACCGTGACGGTGAACGGCAGGCCTGGCAGCAGCGGCAACGTCGGCGTGACGGTCAACTCGTGCTCGCCGTTGCGGTCGAAGTCGGCGGCCAGCCCGTTCACCGTCACCTCGCGCACATCGGGCCCCGCGTAATCGAGGTTGAACACGCGCAGGGGCTGGGTGGCGTGCGCGGTGATCGTGGTGGTGCCTGCCAGTTTCCGGCTGGGCGGGTCGTAGTCGATGCCGACGTCGTAGTGCTGGACGTCGTAGCCACCGTTGCCGTCGAGCGGATAGTACGGATCGCCCAGGCCCGGAGCGCCGACCAGTGGGTCCGGGGGCGGCTCCGCGTGCGCGGGCGCCTGAGACACCGCGGCGAATACACACGCGACCGCCGCGCACATCCGGCCGGACAACCACATACGAACAACCACCCCTTTCCACCCCGCCTCGCGCCGGTACCGACGCACCGACTTCGCTGGATGGTAGCGGCTTCAGTCTCCGCTTCCGGTCAGCGCCACCGACGCGCCGACACCGAAGATCATCACCCCGCCCGCGCCGCCGACGGCCTCCAGCCTGCGCGGCGACCTGGCGAACCAGGACCTCGCCGAGGCGGCCAGCAGTGCCCACGCGCTGTCGGAGACCAGCGCGATGGCCAGGAAGACCGTGCCGAGCAGCAGGAACTGCCACGACAGCGACCCGGAGGCCGGGTCGGCGAAGTGCGGCAGCACCGCGGAGAAGAAGACGATCGCCTTGGGATTGGTGAGCCCGACGACGGCGCTCTGCCGCAGCACGCGCGTGTTCGGGGCCGGTTCGACCGCGGCGCCCAACGCCTCGCGCAATGCCGAACGCTGGCGGATAGCTTGGATTCCGAGATACATCAGATACAGCGCACCCGCGAACTTGACCACGGTGAGCGCCAGCGCCGACGCGGTCAGTAAGGCGCCGAGCCCGATCGCGACCAGGACCAGGGCCGCGTAGACGCCCATGGCGTGCCCGAGCACCGACAGCAGGGCCGCGCGCCGGCCGAGCGTGAGCGCGCGACCGACCGTGAAGAGTACGCCGGGGCCGGGCACGACGATGATGACGACCGCGGCGGCGACGAATGCCAGCAGATTGGACGCTGGAACCATCCTTCGAGTCTAGGCGAGGGCGCAACCGGTAAGCCTTGCCGACACAGCCGGATTCAGGAACCGAGTTCACCCGGTAGCTGGTGCGGATCGAGCAGCAGGCGTTTCGTGGTGGTGCGCCGCACCTTCTCCGCGAGCGCGAGATTGTCGGTGAGCAGCCGCCACTCGGTCTCGCTGATCGCGGCGCGGGCGCGGGCGATGACCGAGTCGTCGGTCGTGCCCCAAGCGATCGGCATGGCGCTCACCGACTGCCAGCGCTGACCCACCTGGCGCGGCGCGCGGTCGGTGCGCACCGCGACCGACGGCACGCGCTCCCCGGCCCTGGCCTGGTGACCGGGCAGGTCGCGGACCTTCCGGGTCACCAAGGCGTAGCGCGGATCGCGCGTATCCGGCGCGGACACGTCGACCAATGCGAGCAGCACGACACCCGACGGGCGCGCCTCCGAGACCACCGCGGGTACCAGCTCACCGTCCGCGTAGAGCTTGTCGATGCTGGAATGCCACGGTGTCCACAGGGCCACCCACAGCGCCGTCACCGTGCCGAGCGCGAAGGCGACCGCGAGCAGATACGCCCACGGATGGTCCAGCCAGATCAGCAACGCCGTGCCCGCCGCCGCGACCACCGTGGCGGCGATCGCCAGCAGGCGCAGGCGGCGAAGGTCGGCGAAGACTTCGTTCACCGCGTGGGCGTGCTCGCGGTCCACCGCGAATTCGAAGTGTCGCACGCCCTCATTCCTAGCACAGTTTGTGGAGGGGATGCCTCCGCTTATCCGATGGCGGGTCCGAGCAAGTCGTCGGCATCCGTGATGCGATAGGCGTACCCCTGTTCGGCGAGAAAACGCTGGCGATGCGCGGCGTATTCGGCGTCCAGGGTGTCGCGCGCGACGACCGAGTAGAAATGCGCCTGTCCGCCATCGTGTTTCGGACGCAAGAGCCGCCCGAGACGTTGCGCCTCCTCCTGTCGCGAGCCGAAGGTACCCGAAACCTGGACGGCCACGGACGCTTCCGGCAGATCGATGGAGAAGTTCGCCACTTTGCTCACCACGAGCACCGGAATCTCGCCGCGCCGGAACGCGTCGAAGAGTTCCTCCCGCTCCTTGGTCTTCGTCGACCCCTGGATCACGGGCGCGTCGAGTGCGACCCCGAGTTCGTCCAGTTGGTCCAGGTACGCGCCGATGACCAGGCTCGGCGCATCCTGGTGCTGAGCCAGGATCGACTCGACCACGGCGATCTTGGTGTGTGCGGTGGAGCACAGCTTGTAGCGCTCCTCCGGCTCGGCGGTCGCGTAGGCCATCCGCTCGGCGTCGGTCAGCGTGACCCTGACCTCGATGCAGTCGGCCGGAGCGATCCAGCCCTGGGCCTCGATGTCCTTCCACGGCGCGTCGTAGCGCTTCGGGCCGATCAGCGAGAACACGTCGCCCTCGCGGCCGTCCTCGCGCACCAGGGTCGCCGTCAGGCCGAGCCTGCGGCGGGACTGGAGATCCGCGGTCATCCGGAAGACCGGCGCGGGCAGCAGGTGCACCTCGTCGTAGATGACCAGCCCCCAGTCGCGGCTGTCGAACAGTTCCAGGTGCTTGTACTCGCCCTTGGTGCGCCGGGTGATCACCTGGTAGGTGGCGATGGTGACCGGGCGGATCTCCTTGCGCTCACCGGAGTACTCGCCGATCTCGTCCTCGGTCAGCGAGGTGCGGGCGAGCAGTTCACGCCGCCACTGCCTGCCCGCCACCGTGTTGGTGACCAGGATCAGCGTGGTGGCCTTCGCCTTGGCCATCGCCGCGGCGCCGACCATCGTCTTGCCCGCGCCGCAGGGCAGCACCACCACCCCGGAGCCGCCCGCCCAGAACGAGTCGGCGGCCATCTGCTGGTAATCGCGCAGATGCCAGCCGTCGGTCGCGTAGTCGAGGTCGATCGGGTGCGCCTCGCCGTCGACGTAACCCGCGAGGTCCTCGGCGGGCCAGCCGATCTTCAGCAGCGTCTGCTTGATCCGGCCGCGCTCGGACGGGTGCACCACCACCGTGTCGTCATCGATGCGCGCGCCGAGCATGGGCGCGATCTTCTTGTGCCGGAGCACCTCCTCCAGCACCGCGCGATCCAGGCTGACCAGCGTCAACCCGTGCGCTGGATGCTTCACCAGCTGCAACCTGCCGTAGCGGGCCATGGTGTCCACCACGTCGACCAGCAGCGGCTGCGGCACCGCGTACCGGGAGAAGCTGACCAGCGCGTCCACCACCTGTTCGGCGTCGTGCCCGGCCGCGCGCGCGTTCCACAGCGCCAGCGGGGTCACCCGATAGGTGTGCACGTGCTCGGGCGCCCGCTCCAGCTCGGCGAACGGCGCGATCGCCTGCCGCGCGGCATCGGCCAACTCGTGGTCGACCTCCAGCAGCAGCGTTTTGTCACTCTGCACGATCAGCGGACCGTCGTTCACAGTCCCTCCTCAGCTAGATTCCCCGCCATTCTCCCCGACCCCTCCGACAACCCCGCAGGTTACCGGCCTCTCCCGCAGGGCGCGGGTGCGGCAGCGACCGGATGCAACGCCGGAACGGCGCGATGTCTTCCCGCGGACCGCGCCGGGACGGCTCAGCCGCGCGCGAGCGCCCGTTCGGCGAGCGCGCCGACGACCGGGGCGAGCGTCGTGGCGTAACCGCTCGTCAGGTGATTGTCGTCACGGTAGACGAGGGTGTTCCCGACGATGACGGGACACCGGGCGGTGGTGCAGAACAGCGGGGTCAGATCGGCGTACTGGCCGCCGCCCGCCGCAGCGGCCGCGCGTTCGGCGGCGATGCCCGCGTCGTCGACCGCCACCGCTCGGGTGGGGGCGCATGCGGAGGCGTCGTCGATGTGCTCGGCCACGCACGCCGGCACGGTGGCGTGCGGATCGGGGATGCCGCCGAGCACGAGGACGGCCGCGCCCGACTCGCGCAGCTGGGCGACCAGGCGACGCACGCCGTCGATCCACGCCGGGTCGTAGGTCACAAAGCCGAAGTCGCCGCCGTAGCGGCGGGACATGCCGACCACGATCAGCCGGGGCCGTTCGTGCCGCAACCGGGTCATGATCTGCCCGCGCCACTGTTCGCATTCGGTGTACGTCCGACCCAGGTAGGGACTGGTGATGGGCAGATCGAGCAGCGGACAGGTGACCTTCGCCATGGTCTCCAGCCGCCAATGGTGCGCTACCGACATGTGCTCGAACGCCGGTTGCCACATCGCCGCGTGGGAATCGCCGACCAACGCGACCGTGGTGGCCGAATCCGGATCGCCGGACGCGCACTCGCCCTGGCCCACGTCGGGCCAGGAACGAAAGCAACCGTTGTCGAACACCTCCGCTCTGTCGCCGCGCGCGTTCGACAGCAGGGGTGTGAGGTTCGACGGAACCTCACGGATCTCGGCCGAGGCCGCGACCGCCGCCTGGGTCTGCGCGGTCAGCTGCTCGACCGCCGCGTCGTAGGGGTCGGCGGTGGGAGTGGCCGGTGCGGCCGGTGTCGTCAGCACGAGGCTCTGCGCCGCCGCGCCCCGCCCGACCGGCGCGGGCACGACCACCAGCAGCACGAGCGCCACACCGATGGCGAGCGCGGTGCTCACACCACCGCAGGCGAGACTGAGCCGGCCCGAATCGCGCAGGCGTGCGGCGAAGCGAACCGGATCCTCGATCAGCCGCTGGGTGAGCACGGCGAGCCCACCGGCCATGGCGACCGCGCCCAGCGCACCGACCAGCCCGAGGGGGCGGCCGAGCGCATGCGGGGCCAGCACCAGCACCGGCCAGTGCCAGAGGTACCACGAGTAGGACAGTCTGCCGATGGCCTGCATCTCGGGCACTGCCAGGACGCGACCGACACCGAATCGAGTTGCGGCGCAGCCACTTGCGATGACCAGGGCCGCGCCGAGCACGGGGAGCAGCGCCGCGACGCCGGGATACGGGGTCTTCTCGTCGAGCCGAAGACAGGCCACGACGACCAATCCGGCCCCCGCCCAGCCCGCGCAGGTGGACACCGATTTCGGCGCGCGGGCCCAGAAGGCGGCCGACAGCGCCACCATGCCGCCCGCCGCCAGTTCCCACGCCCGTGCGGGCAGGGCGAAGAACGCCCAGGGTGGCAGGGTCCGGGTCCAGGTCAGCGCGACCGCGAAGGACAGCGCGGCGACGACGAGGAGGACGATCAGATACGGCAGCGCCGTGGCCGAACCGCTCCGACGCCGTCGCACGAGCCATGCCGTCATGAGCACCAGCGCGGGCCACAGCAGGTAGAACTGCTCCTCCACGCCGAGCGACCAGAAGTGCTGAAACGGCGAGGGCGGCGCATCCGCGGCGAGGTAATCGGTGCCCTCCAGGGCGAACCGGTAGTTCCCGGCGTAGAGCGCGCTCGCGATCCCGTCGCCGAGCACTCGGCGGGCTGGCAAGGGCGGCAGGAGCACGACCGCGGCGATCGCCGTGGCGACCAGCACGACACCCGCGGCAGGCAGCAGCCTGCGAGCCCGCGCGCCGTAGAACCGCACCAACTCGACCGTGCCGGTGGCCGCCGCCCCGCGGTAGAGCATGCCCGTGATCAGAAAGCCGGAAATGACGAAAAAGACGTCCACACCGACGAATCCACCGCCGATCCCCGGCACACCGGCATGGAAAAGCACCACGGCCAGTACCGCGACCGCCCGCATTCCCTCGATGTCGGGTCGAAACGCCGCCCCCGGCGACACTCCGTCGAGTAGCTTCGCCCGCCGATTTCCCAACCCGCTGACCGTGGCCGCCATGCGCAGCATTGTCATCGGTCCCGCCGGGCAAGTCCTGCCGACGCGCCGCCCTTGAAGCCCGTTGGCCTGCATCTTTGCCGCGCTCGGCCCTTCGAGGTCTCGACCCGTCCAGCGGGTGTCGAGTGGACCGCGACAAGGAGCGGTGGGGCGGGCGAGGATCGGGGCATGATCGAGATGGCGGCGGTGGTCGGGGTCGCGGTGGCGGCGTTGGGGATGGTGCTCACGCCGGGGCCGAACATGATGTATCTGGTGTCGCGGACGGTGTCGCAGGGGCGACGGGCCGGGTTGGTGTCGTTGGCGGGGGTGGCGGCGGGGTTCGGGGTGTATCTGGCGGCGGCGACGGCGGGGATCACAGCGGTGTTCGCGGTGGTCCCCGGCCTGTATCTGGCGGTGAAGCTGGCGGGAGCCGCGTACCTGGGCTGGCTGGCCTGGCAGGCGCTGCGACCGGGCGGCGTCTCGGTCTTCGCGCCCGCGGCGCTGTCCGCGGACCCCATCCGGCGGTTGTTCACGATGGGGCTGGTCACCAACCTGCTGAATCCGAAGATCGCGATCATGTACATGGCGCTGATCCCGCAGTTCGTCACGCCGGAGCACGGGAAAGTGTGGTTGCAGAGCCTGTGCCTGGGCATGGTGCAGATCGCGGTGGCGCTCACGGTGAACGGTTTGATCGTCCTCGGGGCGGGCGGTCTGGCGACGTTCCTCGCCGCCCGCCCCCTGTGGCTGCGCACTCAGCGATACCTCACCGGCACGATGCTCGGCGCCATCGCCGCCTTGCTCGCCACCGACCGCGCCCGCCCCATCCCGGCCTGAGCAGAACGGCCTCGACTCAGCGCCGATCGGCCGGGTTCGCCAACCGGTAGCGCAGTTCCACGAACTGACCGGCCTGCTGCACCGCGGTGAGCCGCATCCGGCTGGAAAGGATGCGCCGCGGCAGCAGCGGGGCGCCCGCGCCCAGCGTCACCGGTGCGACGCTCACCATGACGTCGTCGAGCAGGCCGGCGTCGGCGAATTGGCCGGCCAGGTCCCCGCCTCCGACGATCCAGATATTGCGGGCACCGGCCGCCTCGGCCATCTCCCGGTGCACCGACTCGACCGGCCCTGCGACGAACCGCACATTCGCGTCCGGTATCGCGGGAAGATCCCGGTGGGTGAAGACCCAGCACGGGAGGTCGCCGTAGTACTTACTCCAGTTCTCCGGTGGTTCGTTCGCCACGACCCATTCGTAGGTGGTCGCGCCCATGCACATGGCGCCTACCTGCGCCAGGAAGCCCGCGATGCTCGCCTGCGCCTCGTCCGCTCCGTCCACCTCGAAAAGCCAGGTGAGCGACTTCTCCGTGTCGGCGAGATATCCGTCGAGACTGGTTGCCGTGTAGTACTGAGTTGCCATGCCGTGCACGTTGCCAGCGAAACGTGACAGTCCACGTCATGGTTTCGGATCAACCGTGACGCAACCGGCGGACCCCTTCGTCGAGCGTTTCGTCGCGCTTGCAGAAGGTGAACCGCACCAGATGACTCCAGGCGGCCGTGTCGTCGGCGAACGCGCTCACCGGCACCGCCGCCACGCCGAGCCGCTTGGGCAACTCACGGCAGAAGGTCAGGCCGTCGGCGGCGCCGAGCGGCGTGATATCGGCGACGACGAAGTAACCGCCCGCGCTCGGGTACACCCGCAGACCGGTATCGGCGAGCGCCGCGGAGAGGCGAAGCCGTTTCTCCGACAAGGAGTCCCGCAGCTTGCCGACCCACTCCAACTCGTGGTCGATCGCGTGCGCGACGGCGGGTTGGAACGGCCCGCCCGCCACGAAGGTCAGGAACTGTTTGGCGGCGAGCACCCCATCGATCAGGTCGGCGGGCCCGCACGCCCACCCGGTCTTCCACCCGGTGACGCTGAAGGTCTTCGCCGCGCTGGAAACCACGACAGTCCGCTCGGCCATGCCAGGCAAGGTGGCCAGGCTGATGTGCTCGGCGCCGTCGTAGACCAGGTGCTCGTAGACCTCGTCGGTGAGCACCAGAATGTCGTGCTCGCAGGCGATCTCGGCGATGGCGAGCAGGTCCGCGCGTCCGAGGACCGTGCCGGTCGGATTATGCGGCGAGTTGACGATGAGCATCCGGGTGGCCGGGGTGATGGCCGCACGCAGACTGTCCAAGTCCAGGACGAACCGATTCCCGTCGGCCACCAGACGCGCCGTGCGCCGTCGGGCGCCGGCCAGTGCCACGGCCGCGGCATACGAGTCGTAGTACGGCTCGATCAGCACTACCTCCTCGCCCGGCTCGACCAAGCCGAGCACCGCCGCGCTGATCGCCTCGGTCGCACCCACGGTCACCAGCACTTGCGAATCGGGATCGTAGGAGGTTCCGTAGCGCCGGGCCCGGTCGTCGGCGACGGCTCGGCGCAGCACCGGCATACCGCGTCCCGGCGGGTACTGGTTGAGTCCGTCGGCGATGGCGCGGCGCGCCACTTCCAGCATGCTCGCGGGCCCGTCGGTGTCCGGGAACCCCTGGCCCAGGTTGACCGCGTCGTGCCGAACGGCGAGTTCGGTCATCTCGGCGAAGATGGTGGACGCGAAAGGGCGCAGACGGGCAACGGTCGGATGTCGCGAGGGCATACCCGGAGACTAGTCCAGCGGTCCACCTCACAAACCGGGCTCAACCCAGCCGGACGCCACCCAGCTTGGCCGGATTCGCCACGTCGTAGGTGCCCCAGACCAATCCGTCCCGAACCGTGAAGCCGACGACTCGCGCGGGATAACCGCCCCTGCCCTCGGTCTCCGGACGCGCCGCGACGCTGATACCCAGTTGCCCGTTCACCGAGACGAACGTGTACACCTGCGAGGCGTCCTCGAGCCCGTACTTGCGCACCAGGCCCAAATAGAAACGGGCGATGCGATCCGCGCCGTGCAGGACGTTGATCGCGGTGGCGGTGGTGCCGTTGGCATCGCCGATCATGATCGCGTCCGGATGCAGCGCCGCGGCGACGGCGGCCACGTCACCCGCGCTCAGCGCGACGAGGAAACGCTGCACGGCGGCCTCGTGCTCGGCGTCGGGCACCGGTTGCGGCGTCTGCGCCACCGCCTTGCGGGCACGCACCGCCAGCTGCCGCGCCGCGTCGGCGGAGATGCCGAGGATGTCGGCGATCTCGTCGAACGGCACCGACAAGCCGTCGTGCAGCACGAAGGCCACCCGCTGCGGCGGCGTCAGGGTGTCCAGCACGATCAGCGCGGCGAACCGGCACTCCTGCTTGCGCACCACGGCTTCCAACGGGTCGGGAGCGCTCGACGGTGTGCGAGCCGTGACCACGGGTTCCGGCAGCCACTGGCCCACATAACTCTCCCGCCGCGCCGCGGCGCTCCGCAGACGATCCAGGCAGATCCGGCTCACCACGGTGGTCAGCCAGGCTCGCAGATCATCGATCTCGGACTGGTGCGCGCCCGCCAAGCGCAACCAGCTCTCCTGCACCGCGTCCTCGGCATCGCCGACGCTGCCCGTCAGTCGATAGGCGACCGAGAGCAGATGCGCTCGATGTGACTCGAACAGGTCGGAAAGCAGCGCGGCAACCATCGACGGGAAGTCTACGGTCCGGTTCGCATCATCCCGGCATCGGCGGCCGGCGCCGGACAAACCGGATGATCCACTGTGCTGTAGACCGAAGCGGGCCTCGCGTTCGCGCCACCTGCCCAGCTGACTTGCGTCGGCGGTTTCCCGGCTCTGGTCAGCGCTCGCGGCGCTGCCGCACCGCGTCCGCGAGGCGGTCCAGCTGCGCGGCGGTGGTCTCCCAGTCCAAGCAGGCGTCGGTGATCGACTGGCCGTAGGTGAGCTCATCGGCGTGGCCGAGAGTGAGGTCCTGGCGTCCCGCGATCAGGAAGCTCTCCAGCATCACGCCCACTACGCTCGACTCGCCCGCCGCCAGCCGCCGTGCGATGTCGGTGACCACGTCGACCTGCTTGTTGTGGTCCTTGTTGCTGTTGCCGTGGCTGGCGTCCACCACGATCCGCTGCGGTAGCGACGCCTTCTCCAGCCGCAGGCACGCCTCGGCGACCGAAGCCGCGTCGTAGTTCGGCCCGGTGCTGCCGCCGCGCAGGATCACATGGCAGTCCGGATTGCCGGTGGTGCGGATGAGCGCGGAGCGTCCGTCGAGGTCGGTACCGGGGAACACATGGCTGGCCGCCGCGGCGCGCACGCCGTCCACCGCCACCTGGACGTCGCCGTCGGTGCCGTTCTTGATGCCGACCGGCATCGACAGCGCGCTGCTGAGCTGGCGGTGCACCTGACTGGCCGCGGTGCGCGCGCCGATCGCGCCGTAGGAAACCAGATCCGCGATGTACTGCGGCGTGATCGGGTCAAGGAACTCACAGGCCACCGGAAGACCGAGGGCGGTGATGTCGACCAGCAGCTTGCGGCCGAAGCCCAAACCGGTGTTCACGTCGAACGATCCGTCCAAATGCGGGTCGTTGATCAGGCCCTTCCAGCCCAAGCTGGTGCGCGGCTTCTCGAAGTAGACCCGCATCACCACGTGCAGTCGATCGTCCAGCTCCGCGGCCTTGGCCGCCAGACGGCGCGCGTAATCCAGTGCGGCGGCGGGGTCGTGCACGGAGCACGGGCCGACGATCACCATCAGGCGATCATCCACGCTGTTCAGCACGTCGACGGTGGCTTTGCGTCCCGCACGGACGGTGTCGGCGAGGGCATCGGTGATCGGGTGCACCCGACGCACCTCCGCGGGCGAGCGCAGCGGGCTCACGTTGAGGGTGCGTTGATCGTCCAGATCCGAATGCCGGGCATCGACGTCGGCTGCGGTTGTCATGTCGTGGGTTCCTTTTCTCGGGGCCGACCCACGGATGAGAATCCCGTCGAGCCGGTCCATCGTCCGGCTCGGGGTGGAAGTTCGTCAGCGCACGCGGTTGCCGCAGACCAGCCCACCCAGGGCCGGCTTGCTAAACCAGAAATACACGCGCTGCACGTCAGGCACAGTACCAGTCCGCATCCGATCGGTGAACTGTAATGTCTGCCACGCCTTCGGCGCGGCGTGTTCGCGGCCCTCTTGTGGCTCGCGTCCGAGTGACCGCCGCTGGCGACTTCGTCGCGAACGCGGCGGCC